>NZ_CP133784.1:2960447-3288394 GCF_034353875.1 Pseudomonas sp. MH9.2 | reverse complement strand
TTCACCCTCAGCGACGATCCGAGGCTGCTCGACCTCGCCGGCTGGCAGCAATACGTCGGCCGCAGGGGCGAGCGTGAGGAACACAACCGCCAGGTCGCCCGTAGTCCGGACATCTACGAAATCAGCAACCCGCGTGAGTTCGTCGCGGTCAACATGGAGTATTTCCTCCTCGATCCGGACTACCCCTGCCGTCGTCCCGCGCTGTACGCGTACTACAAAGAACATTTCGACTGGGCCCCCTCAGCCAGGAGTGAGTGCCGGACGTCCTTCCCGTTCCTTAACGCCGGCAGCGACTTTGGCCGTCAACCTCTGGGCACAATCGACCCCGAGCGTGTGTACGCCGTCGACTACCTGCTGGCCGAGGCCAACCAGAACTGGGTCAGCCGCTGGGGTCATAGCATGTTGCGGCTGGTGATCTGCAAACCTGGACGCCCTCGTGGCCCGGATTGCCGTCTGGACCTGGATCAACACCTGGTGTTGTCTTACCGCGCCTTCGTCGGCGACGTGCAGCTTTCCAGTTGGGACGGTCTGACCGGCGTGTACCCGTCGCGCTTGTTCGTCCTGCCGCTGGGCCAGGTGATCGACGAATACACCAAGACCGAACTGCGCAGCCTGGCCTCGGTGCCGATGAATTTGTCCCGGCCGCAAATCAACGACCTGGTCGAGCACGCGGCCGAGATGCACTGGAGTTACGACGGCAACTACTACTTCATATCGAACAACTGCGCTGTGGAAACCCTGAAACTGCTGCGCAGTGGCACCGATGACCCACGCCTCAAAGGTCTGGACAGCATTATCCCCAATGGGCTGCTGGAAGTGCTCAATGCACGTGGATTGGCTGACACCAGCGTACTGAAAGACCCGCGAGAGGCATTGCGCCTAGGGTATCGTTTCGATTCCTATCGCGACCGCTATCAGGCGATGTTCGACGTGCTCAAAAAACAGTTGCCGATCAAACAGACCACGGTAGAAGACTGGTTGGGGGTGCCCTCCAAGGAGCGGCGTGAGTGGTTTGCCAGTGCCGATTTGCGCACCAGCGCAGCGATGCTGTTGCTGGAGCAAGCCAGCTTGCGTCGAGAACTGTTACTGGCCCAGGAGGAGGTCAAGCAACGCTACCTCAGTGCCAGGGAGCAGAAGGATGGCGGCGTCTCCAAGGCGACCGGCACCTTGCGGGAAATTCTCGCCAGCAGCGGCTTCCTCAGTCGCCCGGCAGAATTGCTCGACAGCGGCGGCTACGGCTTGCCCCAAGCCAGCGAATGGCAGCGCCTGGAAGACGAAAGCAGCCAGCGTCAGAAGCAATTGCAGCGTTTGACCGGTGATCTGGACAAAGAAGTCCGCGCATTGCTTGAACCCGAACGCGCCGCAGAAATCGCCGCCAACGAAGACAACCTCAAACAGATCAGCGACCACCTGCGCACGTTGCACAAGGCCGCAGGTGGGCTGGAACTGCCTTAGTCCTGCAACATAGGCGTTAAACCTACAACGACTCCTCACGCTCTTCGGGCAAATGCTCATCCAGATGCAACCACGGCAATCGATTGGCGGTCCAGATATGCCGAGCTGCCGGGGCCTGCTCCGGGTGATCCAGCGTGGCGACCGTGACGTCCATGCTGTCCGGCGTTTTGCGGGTGAACAACGCCAACTGTGCGCCGCAGTTGGCGCAGAAATAACGCACACAGGTCGGACCAGAGTCGTAAGACGCCGGGCTGCCCACCAGCCACTCGAACGACGTGAGCGGCACCGTAATCCAGGTCGTCACCAGCCCACCTGAAACCCGTCGGCAAATAGAACAGTGACAGTGGGCGATGTCCTGCAGCGGGGCGTTGAACTGATAACGCAGACTGCCGCAATGGCACCCACCGGTGTGAGACTGACTCATCAAGCGTGCTCCTTCTCAGATCACATGAAATTGAAACCCTTGTGGCACGCCACGGTTGCGTCTTCAACGAAACGGCAACGCGTCAGATGTTTGTTCGACGAAAGCTGGCTGAAAGCTTACCCCTTTAGGATCGCACCACCACCGGCAACAGACCGGTCAGCCAGGGCATGCGTTTTCAACGTCACCCGGCCCAGTAAACAACAATAAGCGTTAACAACCATGGTGATTCTCATGCCCTCTACTACCCCTCTCTTCGCACCATTCCCCCTTGTACTCCACGCGCCGCCCACCCAGCGCTGATTCGCTCGGTTCGCCTTCCTCACGTCGCGCTACATCTGGAGTATCTCTATGTTGACCTTCCTCGGCTTCGCCATGGTCGTCACGTTCATGTACCTGATCATGAGCAAACGCCTGTCAGCACTGATTGCGCTGATCCTTGTACCTATCGCATTTGCCTTGTTCGGTGGTTTCGCTACCGGCATCGGCCCGATGATGCTCGAAGGCATCACCAAGCTAGCGCCAACCGGCGTGATGTTGATGTTTGCCATCCTGTATTTCGCCTTGATGATCGACTCGGGCCTGTTCGACCCGGCAGTGCGCCTGATCCTCAGACTGGTCAAGGGCGATCCGGTCAAAGTCTCGGTGGGCACCGCCGTGCTGGCGCTGGTGGTGTCCCTCGACGGTGATGGCGCGACGACATACATGATCTGCGTGGCCGCCATGCTGCCGCTGTACGCCCGCGTGGGCATGAGCCCGCGCATCATGGCGGGCTTGATCATTCTGGCTGGCGGCGTGATGAACATGACCCCGTGGGGCGGCCCAACCGCGCGTGCTGCCAGTGCGCTGCATGTCGACCCTTCGGATATCTTCGTACCAATGATCCCGGCCATGCTGGCAGGTGTGGTGGCGATCCTGCTGATTGCTTATGCCTACGGTAAACGCGAGCGCGCTCGCCTGGGTGAACTGCACCTGTCGGACGATGACGTCGACCACAGCGAAATCAGCGTTTCGCAGTTCCCGGAAGCGCGCCGGCCCAAGTTGATCTGGTTCAACGGCGCCCTGACCCTGGCCCTGATGGCGGCCCTGATCGCCGGCCTGCTACCCCTGCCTGTGTTGTTCATGGTCGCGTTCAGTATTGCCATGATCGTCAACTACCCCTGCCTGCAAGCGCAGAAAGACCGCATCGCCGCACACGCGGGTAGCGTTCTAGCGGTGGTTGGGCTGATTTTTGCGGCAGGCATCTTCACCGGTATTCTGTCGGGCACCGGCATGGTCAACGCCATGTCCAAAAGCCTGTTGGCCGTCATCCCCGATGCCCTCGGCCCTTATCTGGCCGTCATCACCGCGCTGGTCAGCATGCCGTTCACATTTTTCATGTCAAACGATGCTTTTTATTACGGGGTGTTACCGATTCTCGCTGAGGCAGCCAGCCATTACGGCATTAGCCCAGTGGAAATGGCCCGTGCGTCTATCGTTGGCCAACCCGTGCATTTGCTCAGCCCGCTGGTGCCTTCAACCTACTTGTTAGTGGCACTGGCCGGCATCGAATTCGGTGACCATCAGCGCTTTACCTTGAAGTGGGCAGTGCTGGTCTGCCTGTGCATAATGTTTGCCGCCTTACTGATGGGGATTTTCCCGCTCTTCAGCAGTCTATAACGCACTCGATTCATCCCGTTGTTACCCCTCACCACCGGGGTTGGCCCGTGAGGCGGGGTAACATAGGGGTATTAACCGCATAAAGGAATACCTATGGAATGGCTGACCAACCCGGAAATCTGGGTTGCCTTTTTCACGCTGACTGCCCTGGAGATCGTCCTGGGCATCGACAACATCATCATGATCTCGATTCTGGTCAGCCGCATGCCCAAAGCCATGCAGCCGCGCACCCGAATTTTCGGCCTGGCGCTGGCCATGATCACGCGTATCCTGCTGTTACTGTCGATTGCCTGGGTCATGCGCCTTACCGCAGATCTGTTCGAGGTCTTCGGCAAGGGTTTTTCCGGCCGTGACCTGATCCTGTTCTTCGGTGGCCTGTTCCTGCTGTGGAAAAGCTCCCAAGAGATCTACCACGGCCTGGAAGGTGAAGACGAAGTCGTCGACGAGCCCAAAGGCAAGGGCGGCCAGTTCTTCTACACCATCATCCAGATCGCGATCATCGACATCGTGTTCTCCCTGGACTCGGTGATCACTGCGGTCGGCATGGTCTCTCACGTGCCCGTCATGATTGCTGCCATCGTCGTCGCCGTGCTGGTGATGATGGCGTGCGCAGGCGCCATCAGTAACTTCATAGACAAGCACCCATCACTGAAGATGCTGGCGCTGTCCTTCCTGACGGTGGTCGGTACCGTGCTGATTGCCGAATCGTTCGGCGTGCATGTACCTAAAGGCTACGTGTATTTCGCCATGGCGTTCTCGCTGGCGGTAGAAGCCATCAACATCAAGATGCGCACCGAAATGGCGAAAAAGAAGAAACAAAGCGAGCCGGTCAAACTGCGCAAGGACATCCCTGGTCAGTAACTGCACCGCTTGAAAACAAACGGGGCATTGAGTGCCCCGTTTTTTTATGAACTTTCAATCTACTGATTTATGACGGTTTTGTTTCAAGGCGCGTATTGCCTATGCGATGCTGGCGCCAAGGCCATAAGCCGACTAAAGCTTAGGTGAGCGCTAAAACGCTTCGGTTACATCGCTTCGTTCGCTACACGCTGCACTTTTAATCCTCACCCGGCTTGGGTGACCTCAGGGGGCCTTTGTATGCTAACCCTGCTCAATTTGCTTTCTGCCGTTGCCTTGCTGATCTGGGGCACGCACATCGTCCGTACCGGCATCCTCCGCGTATACGGCTCCCAATTGCGTCGCGTACTTAGCCAGAACATGTCCAGGCGCCCGTTGGCTTTCGTCGCCGGGATCCTCGTCACTGCGCTGGTGCAAAGCAGTAACGCCACGGCGATGCTTGTCACTTCCTTCGTCGGCCAAGGGCTAATGGCCTTAACCCCGGCACTGGCAATCATGCTCGGTGCGGACGTCGGCACCGCGCTGATGGCGCGGGTGCTGACGCTCGATTTGTCCTGGTTGTCGCCACTGCTGATTTTCCTCGGCGTGATCTTTTTTCTGTCGCGCAAGCAAACCCGAGCCGGGCAACTCGGGCGGGTGGGTATCGGCCTTGGCCTGATCATTCTGGCCCTGCAACTGATCGTCACGGCTGCGTCGCCCATTACCCAGGCAGCGGGCGTGAAGGTACTGTTCGCCTCATTGACCGGAGACCTCCTGCTCGACGCCCTCATCGGGGCAATGTTCGCGCTGATTTCCTACTCCAGCCTTGCTGCCGTGCTGTTAACTGCGACCCTGGCTGGCGCGGAAATCATCAGCCTGCCAGTCGCGATCGGTTTGGTGATCGGGGCAAATATCGGCAGCGGCCTGCTGGCATTCCTGAGTACCAGCATGCAAAACGTCGCCGGGCGCCAGGTTGCGCTTGGCAGCTTGCTGTACAAGCTGATCGGCCTGCTGCTGATCATTCCCATACTGGACCCGCTGGTGAAGTGGATGGATACGCTGAACTTCAGCGCCCAGAGCCTGGTGATCAGCTTCCACCTGACCTACAACACCCTGCGCTGCCTGCTGATGTTACCCAGCGTCAGCCCCATGGCCCGGGTGTGCACGTGGCTATTGCCTGAACGCCCCGACACCAACGGCGTGGCAAAACCCCGGCATCTGGACGCCACGGCGTTGGCAACGCCAAGCCTGGCGCTGACCAATGCCGTGCGCGAGACCCTACGCCTGGGCGATCTGGTCGAAAGCATGCTCGACGCCATGCACGGGGTGCTGCGCGGTACGCAAACGGCGGTCACCCTGGAAATGCGGCGCCTCAACGACGATGCCGAAGCGCTGTACAACGCGATCAAACTCTATCTGGCGCAGATGCCTCGGGAAGACCTGGGCGAGCAGGACAGCCGACGCTGGGCAGAAATTATCGAGCTGGCGATCAACCTCAAGCTGGCCAGCGATCTGATCGAACGCATGCTGCGCAAGGTCCAGCAACAGAAGACCTCGCAACGCCGCTCGTTCTCCGAGGTAGGCCTGGAAGAACTGACGGGGCTGCACAGTCAATTGCTGTTGAACTTGCGCCTTGGCCTGTCAGTCTTCGTCAGCGCCGACCCCGAAAGCGCCCGCCAATTATTGCGTGAGAAGCGCCGCTTCCGCGCTCAGGAGCGACGTCTGGCACATGCCCACGTCAGTCGCTTACAACGCAAAGTGGTGCAAAGTATCGAAACCAGCTCGCTGCACCTGGAGATGATTGGCGACATGAAACGGCTCAACTCGCTGTTCTGCAGCAGCGCCTATGCCGTCCTCGAAACCGCGGAAACGGGTGCACTGTCCAGCGAACCCTTGCCCGACCAACCAATGTGAACGACCTCGGCTCATTGAAGTCTGTTAAACATATCGGCCCGCAAGGAAGCTCGTTTTATGCGTTGTCTGCTGTTTGTTTGCCTGCTTCTGACTGCCAGCCCGTCAATAGCCTTCGACCGTTATCAAGTCGAAGGCTACGACCTGCCCAATGGCCTGCAATTACTGCTCAAGCCGGGCAATGAAAAAGGCCATGTCGCTATTCGACTGGTCGTCGGTATTGGCTTCGATGACTTCAATTGCGCCAACAAGGAATTACCGCACCTGCTTGAGCATCTTTTGTTCAGCGGTATTGATGATCAAGGGGAAGGGGGGCTTGAGGAGCGCATGCAGGCGCTGGGCGGTGAGTGGAACGCTTTCACCAGCAGTGCCGACACGACCTTTGTGATCGAAGCGCCCGCGAGAAACCAGCGTAAGGTTCTTGATTTGTTGATGGCCGTATTGACCCGCAGTCGCATCGATGAAAATGCCCTGAACACCGCCAAACGTATCGTCGAGCGCGAGGACGGCGGCCATTACTCGCACCTGCAACGCTGGCTCGATCATCAAGACCTCGGTCACAACGCCAGTAAACAACTGGCGGTCGAGTTGGGCCTCAAATGTGCCGAACGACCCGATGTCGAGTCGCTGACCCTCAAGCAGGTCGAGAAAATACGCAACAGTTGGTATGCCGCGAACAACATGACGCTGATTATCGTCGGCGATCTGGACCGGCTCCTGCCGGCCTATCTGGTGCGCACCTACGGCCAACTCATCGCAGCCGAACCGAGCGAACACATCCCGCTCGCGCACATCAGCCATACCGCAGAAACCGAACGCAGCCTGATAAAAGGCTGGGTGGGTGAGGGCGCGCGTCTGCACTGGTTTTTCCCTGAGCCGCAGCTTGAACAGCAGCACGATGAGACCTGGGAGCTGGTCAAAAGCTATCTGGATTGGGCGCTCTACCGCCAGTTGCGGCTCGAGCACAGCCTTTCTTACGGACCCTGGAGCGAACGGGAAGTCTTCGGCGACACCGGTTTTCTCAGCCTGAACGCGGACCTTGGCCGTGATGATGTCGATCAGGCAGAACGCGTAATGCGTGAATTGAGCGAGCACCTGCAAAAAGACGGGCTCGACCCCGCGACCTTCTCCCGCCTGCAACAGGCTGCCATCGACAAACAGGCGTGGGCTGCCCAGGGCAATAGCGCGCTGGCCGATTACTATTGGGGATCGTTGAACGACTACGAGGATGGGCACCTGACAGACCCAGCAAAGCAGATCAGGGCCGTCAGTCTCGATACCGCCAACCGGGCGATGCGTCAATTGCTCGCGCAGCCGGGCTATGTCCGCGTGGAAAAACCGTTGCTGGGTTACAACGGATTGTATGAGATGGTGGCGGGGACCCTTGTTTTGTTTACCCTGATGCTGTTGTTGTGGCGATACCGGGCGGTCCGCGCTCGCGAATGAATTCGCTGACGGGGATTGAGCCTGGAGTTTTCACACAGCCTGCACGGGGATGACCGCTAACCGAACAGCATTGGTATCCTGTCGAGGATTTTTCCTACATACACAGTGAACTGCCGAATGCCTGACTGGAACCATTACGTAACGCGAATACTGGATTTGATGAAGCGCTATCCAGGGTTGATTGCGCTCTTCGGTTTTGCTTCAGGTATCAGCAGCTTCATTTTGGTAGATCGTCAAGAAGCTCTGGCCACCTGGATTGCGGTCATCATGCTGGTCAGCTGGCTGTGGCTGATGTTCGAGAACAGCGTGATGCAGCTGTTCACTAAAATCTTCAAACGCGAAATTCCGCCGCCGCTGTTGCGCTATGGCACTCAGATGATCCACCAGGAAAGTCTGTTTTTCGTATTGCCGTTTTTCTTCATTACCACCACCTGGAACAGCGGCCAGCTGGTGTTCACCAGTCTACTGGGCGCGGCGGCACTGATTTCGATCACTGACCCGCTGTATTACAAATGGCTGGCGCCCAAGCGCTGGTTGTTTCTTGCGCTGCACACGCTGACCTTATTCGCCGCGCTGCTCACCGCGTTACCGATCATTCTGCACCTGACCACCGCCGAGAGTTACAAGCTGTCATTGGGTATCGCCATGCTGCTGTCATTTCCCAGCCTGGTGTCGAGCTTCCCGATCAACCATTGGCGGCGCGGCGTGTTATTACTGGCAGTGACGCTGGTTATCGGCGGCGCTGGCTGGTTTCTGCGTTCGTGGGTACCACCGGCGACCTTGTGGTTGACTGAAGTCGCGGTCAGCACTGATTTTGATAACCAGAACCGGACGCCGGGTGAAAGCCTGAAAGAGGTCAGCGCCCGCCAGGTACGCAACAGTGGGTTGTATGCCTACACCGCAATCAATGCACCGCGCGGGCTGGATGAACGGATTTACCATGTCTGGCGACAAAACGGTAAAGAGGTCGATCGAATCGCCCTGGATATCCACGGTGGGCGCAAGGAAGGCTATCGTGCCTGGACCCGCAAACAGAATTTCCCGGCCGACCCCACCGGGCGCTGGCAGGTGAGGGTGCTGACTGAAGATGGTCAGATGATCGGTGTGCTGCGGTTTCTCGTCACAGACACCGAGCAGGCACCTGTCACGCACTCGGCTGGCGACCCTCTGGGTATAAAACCCTCAGCCGATGATCCAGCGCAATCCAATCCAGGGCAAACCTACTAAGCTCGGAGCTTATGACCACACCCTCTCTGGCCGGCAGTGCGCCGTCTTCGGCTGGCATCGCCCTCGTTGACACGTCGAGCAGCCCCCCGAGCCTGCGAATCTCGGGCGACTGGACGCTGGCACATTACCGCGACCTCAAGCAGCAGACGAGCGCGCTGTTCGGGCAGTACGACGCCACGACCCCCGTCGACCTGACTCTGCTGAGCGCCCTCGATACCGCAGGCGCTTCGTTGTTGGTGGAGTTGCTGGGCGCAGACCGGCTGGGACAACTGGCCGTGGACGCCCCGGAACTGCCAACCGCCAGCCGCGCCTTGCTGCAAACCATTCAGTCCTCGATGCATGATTTTTGTATACCTGCCAAAGAGCCGGAAGAGGCGGTGGGCATTCAGTTACTCATGCGCATCGGCAAGGCGGTGGATGCGGTTTGGCTGGACACCCTGCAACTGCTTGGTTTTGTTGGCCTGGTTCTAGAGACACTGGTGCTGAATTCATTTCGCCCAAAACGCTGGCGGATGACCTCGGTGATCTCGCACATCGAGCAGACCGGCCTTGATGCCGCGCCTATCGTGGCGCTGCTGACCTTCCTGGTCGGCGCCGTGGTGGCGTTCCTTGGCGCGACGGTACTGCAAAAATTCGGTGCCAGCATCTTTACCGTGGATCTGGTGGCGTTCTCTTTCCTGCGTGAGTTCGGCGTGTTGTTGACTGCGATCCTGATGGCCGGGCGAACGGCCAGTGCCTTCACCGCGCAAATCGGTTCGATGAAAGCCAACGAGGAAATAGACGCTATCCGTACCCTCGGTCTGAGCCCTGTCGAGCTGCTGGTGGTCCCTCGCGTATTAGCACTATTGGTTTCGCTGCCGATCCTGACCTTTCTCGCGATGCTCTCCGGGATTATCGGCGGTGCCGTGGTGTGTGCAGTGTCGCTGGATATATCGCCAGCGATGTTCCTCTCGCTACTGCAATCGGACATTAGCGTTCGGCACTTCCTGGTGGGTATGGTCAAGGCGCCATTCTTTGCCTTCCTGATCGCCTCCATTGGGTGCCTGGAAGGCTTCAAGGTCAGTGGCAGTGCCGAATCAGTCGGGGCTCACACCACATCCAGCGTGGTGCAGTCGATCTTTGTGGTCATCGTGCTGGATGCCGTGGCCGCGCTGTTCTTCATGGAGATGGGCTGGTGACCCCAATGACAAACCCTGTTGCAAGCCCGACCCCAAGTACGCCGCACGAAGTGGTGATTGAGGTGCGCGGCCTGTGCAACCGATTCGGTAGCCAGATCGTGCATGAGAATCTCGACCTGGACTTGCGGCGGGGCGAAATTCTGGCCGTGGTCGGAGGCTCGGGCAGTGGCAAGTCCGTATTGCTGCGCAGCATTGTCGGACTGCGGCGGCCGAACGAAGGCACGATTCGGGTATTTGGCCAAGACCTGCGACACCTGTCAGATAAAGACCGCTCCCTGGTCGAGCGACGCTCCGGTGTACTGTTCCAGAAAGGCGCGTTGTTTTCTTCATTGACGGTGACCGAGAACGTCGCGTTGCCGCTGATCGAGAACGCAGGTCTGAGCCGCAATGACGCGGAACACTTGGCGAGCGTGAAACTGGCGCTGGCCGGACTGCCGTTGTCGGCCGCACACAAATACCCGGCGACGTTGTCTGGCGGCATGATCAAACGCGCCGCGCTGGCCAGGGCTCTGGCCCTGGACCCGGACATTTTGTTTCTCGACGAGCCGACTGCGGGTCTCGATCCGATTGGCGCCGCCTCGTTCGATCAATTGATCCTGACCCTGCGTGATGCGCTGGGCCTGAGCGTATTTCTAGTCACACACGATCTGGACACCCTCTACACCATCACTGATCGGGTCGCGGTGCTGGCGCAAAAGCGTGTATTAGTGGTCGATCAGATCGATAAAGTCGCCGCCACGAACGATGCCTGGATTCATGAATACTTCCATGGCCCGCGCGGCCGAGCGGCCTTTTCAGCCGCCACACAGCAGAACGAGGTCTAACGATGGAAACCCGTGCCCATCATGTGCTGATTGGCTTATTCACCGTGATAGTGGTCGCCGCAGCGCTGCTGTTCAGCCTGTGGCTGGCAAAATCCAGTGTCGACACCGAGTTCAAAGAGTATGAGGTTGTGTTCAACGAGGCCGTGACGGGCCTGTCGAACGGCAGTGGCGTGCAATACAGCGGAATCAAGGTCGGCGACGTGGCGCAGTTGCGCCTGGACCCCGAGGATCCGCGGCGAGTGCTGGCGCGGATCCGTATCGCGGGCGAAACCCCGATCAAGGAAGACACTCAAGCCAAACTGGCCCTGACCGGGATTACGGGCACCTCGATCATCCAGCTCAGTGGCGGCACGCCAGAAAGCCATGTATTGCGGGGCGTCGACGGTAAACTTCCTGTTATTTTCGCCAAGCCCTCGCCCATCGCCCGACTGCTGAACGACACCGGCGACCTGATGAGCGGCGTTAATGAATTGCTGCACAACGCCAACCAGATGTTCTCGCCCGACAACGCGAAAAGCCTCAGCCTGACCCTCCAGCATCTGGAACAAACCACCGGCGTCATCGCCGAGCAGCGCGACGATATACGCCAGGCCCTCAACCAACTGGCGCAGGTCGGTAAGCAAGCGAGTGCAACGCTGGAGCAAACCGCCTTGTTGATGCGCAACGCTAACGGCTTGCTCAACAATGACGGCAAACAGATGTTCAACAGCGCCGAACAGGCGATGAAATCCATCGAGCAAAGCAGCCTGACCATCAGCAACCTGCTCAAAAATAACCATGATTCGCTCGACAGCGGCATGCAAGGACTCAGCGAACTAGGCCCGGCCGTGCGCGAATTGCGCGACACGCTGACCTCGTTCCGGTTAATTTCCCGCCGCCTGGAAGCCAATCCGAGCGGTTACCTTCTGGGCCGCGACAAGAACAAGGAGTTCGAGCCATGAGGCTTGCCCATCACTCACTCGGTCGTTTCGCCGTTGCCGGAGCATTGTTGCTGTCGAGCGCGTGCTCGATCCTGCCACAAGCTGAACCGTCCGATGTCTACCGATTGACCACGTCGCAATCAGCACCGCAAGCCGCCCACGGAGCACCGCTTGCCTGGTCGCTACGGGTGGCCCGGCCCAGAGCTAGCGAGGCGCTGGACAGCCCGCGAATCGCCGTCGTGCCTCAGGGGGATCTGATCAGTAATTACAAGGGCGCGCGCTGGAGCGATCCGGCCCCGGTGGCACTGCGTAACCGACTGCTTGACGCCTTTACGCGCGATGGCCGCGTGCAGTCGCTCAGCACCGATGACAGTAACCTGCAGGCGGATTTTGAGCTGAGCGGCGAGCTACAGGCGTTCCAGAGCGAATACCATGGACAGGTCATCGACGTGGTCGTCCGTCTCGATGCGCGACTGGTCAGTGAGGACAAACGTATCGTCGCCAGCCGCCGTTTCGACGTACACCAACCCGTCACTGACAAACAGGTACCTTCGGTGGTGGCGGGTTTCAGTCAGGCCAGCGATACGCTAGCGGCGCAACTGGTGCAATGGACCCTTGAGCAGGGTCAAAAGCATTACGCCATGGCGCCGAAGAACCAGTAGCAAACGAGGATGGCCGCAACGACCCCGGCCAGTTCCGCCAGCAGTGCGCAACCCACCGCATGCCGCGCACGCTGGATACCGACAGACCCGAAGTAGACCGCCAGCACGTAGAAGGTGGTTTCAGTGCTGCCCTGAATCGTCGCGGCCACCAGCGCCGGAAAGCTGTCGACGCCCTGAGTCTGCATGGTCTCGATCAGCATCGCCCGTGCGGCGCTGCCAGAGAACGGTTTGACCATTGCAGTGGGCAGGGCATCGACGAAGCGGGAGTCTATCCCCGCCCATTGCACCAGATGCCGAATGCCATCAAGGCCGAAATCCAGCGCACCTGACGCACGCAATACACCGACCGCGCAGAGCATCGCTACCAAATAGGGCAGTAGGTTCTTGGCGACATCGAAGCCTTCTTTCGCGCCCTCGACAAAGGCCTCGTACACCTTCACTTTCTTGAACGCGGCAATGAGCAGAAACACCATGATCAGGCCAAACAACGTCAAATTACCGAGGATCGACGACAGGCTTGCCAACGCGGTAGCCGACAGCCCGGCGAGCAGCGTCATGAAACCGCCCAGCAGCAGTGCACCGGGAATCAAATACGCCAGGACCACCGGGTCCCACAACCGCAAGCGTTGCATGAACGCTACCGACAGCAATCCGACCAGGCTGGAGGCGCTGGTCGCCAGCAAAATCGGCAAGAACACCAGCGTCGGATCCACCGCGCCTTGCTGAGCCCGGTACATAAAGATCGTCACCGGCATCAGGGTCAGGGACGAAGCGTTGAGCACAAGAAACAGAATCTGCGCGTTACTGGCCGTGGTCTTGCTGGGGTTCAGCTCTTGCAGCGCACGCATGGCCTTGAGACCAATAGGTGTGGCGGCGTTGTCCAGACCCAAGCCATTGGCAGCGAAGTTGAGGGTGATCAGCCCCAGCGCCGGATGACCAGGCGGGACGTCAGGCATCAGATGGCGGAACAACGGACCCAGTACCTTGGCCAGCCAATCGACGATCCCGGCCTTCTCCGCAATGCGCAGAAACCCTAACCAGAGGGTGAGGGTACCGAACAGCAGGATCATCACATCGACCGACAACTTGGCCATGGCGAAAATGCTTTCCACCATCGCTGCAAAGATCCCGGCATTCCCGCCAATCAGCCACTGCGCCAGCGCCGAGACCGCCGCCACCACAAAAAAGCCAAGCCATAGGCCATTGAGCATCAGTAAGTCCCTCAGAAGATGCGGCGATGATAGCGGCGACAGGGGTTAACAACAAATGGGGCTGGCCGTATTGCGGCAGGAACGTCAAAAAGACAAAACCCCGGAAATCCGGGGTTTGTCAGTGCGGCGCGTCAGTGATCAGTCAATGACGGTTTCACCCGCTGGCAGCGGCTCTTTGCTGCGCCAGTGCGGAAGGGAGTTCCAGTAGCGCTCGCCCTTGGCATCGTCATACATGCCTTCCCAGCGCGAGATCACCAACACCGCCAAGGCATTGCCGATCACGTTCAGCGCCGTACGGGCCATGTCCATGATCCGGTCGACACCGGCGATAAAGGCCAGACCTTCCAACGGAATACCCGCGCTACCCAACGTTGCCAGCAACACCACGAAGGACACGCCCGGCACGCCCGCGATCCCTTTGGACGTGACCATCAGGGTCAAGACCAGCATCAATTGCTGCCCTATCGACAGGTCAATGCCATAAAGCTGAGCAATGAAGATCGCCGCAATGCTCTGATACAGGGTCGAGCCATCAAGGTTGAACGAGTAGCCGGTTGGCACCACGAAGCTGCAAATAGCCTTGGGTGCGCCGTAGGCTTCCATCTTCTCGATCACACGCGGCAGCACGGTCTCGGAGCTGGCGGTGGAGTAGGCGAGGACCAGCTCATCTTTAAAGATGCGCATCAGCTTGATCACCGAGAACCCGAACAGGCGGGCAATCAGACCCAGCACCATGAAGGCAAAAAAAGCGATGGCGAAGTAAACCAGGATCACCAGCTTGGCCAGCGGCAGCAGGGACGCAAAACCGAAGTTAGCGACCGTGACCGCGATCAAGGCAAACACACCTATCGGGGCGTAGCTCATGATCATATGGGTAACTTTGAACATGCTTTCCGAGACGCCCTGAAACATCTTTACCAGCGGCTCACGCAGGTCTGATTGCAGGCTGGACAAGCCGAGGCCGAACAATACCGAGAAGAAGATGATCGGCAGCATGTCACCGCGAGCGATGGCGGCGAAGATGTTCGACGGGATCAGGTTGAGGATGGTCTCTATGAACGCATGCTCGTGCCGCACCTCGGAGGCCGTCTGCTGGTACTTGGAGATATCGACGGTGCCCAAGGTACTCATGTCGATGCCTGTGCCCGGATGGAACACATTGGCCAACACCAGGCCTACCAGAATGGCGATGGTAGTGACGACTTCGAAATAGAGAATGGTTTTGAGGCCGATGCGTCCCAGTTTTTTAGCATCACCCACACCCGCGATACCAACGATCAGTGAAGACACCACAATCGGGATCACGATCATCTTGATCAGGCGGATGAATATGTCACCCGCTGGTTGCAGAACGTTGCTGATCCACCAGGCTTTTTCAGCACTGAAATGGTTGAGCAGTGCCCCGATTGCAATCCCCAGAACCAGACCGATGAGGATCTGCCAGGCGAGGCTCAGCTTTGCCTTCTTCATGTCATTACCCTTATATCAAGTGGCGTGGACATCCCCCATCAAGGCATTTGACTTGGCTTTTTTTGAAGGCCGCATCGAGGACAAAGATGGCTTGAGGGCTGTCCAGTAGAAGGTTTCCGCAGTTGGGCGTCCCAGCTCTTTAGCAGGCGAAAAAGGGCGCAACTATTCCGAGGACAAGACGCGACGTCTAATGCCGTAAACGCCTACCTCATGCCGAATCGGCATGAGGTACGTCAAATGAAACCCAGGTTTCAGATTGAACAAGGTCATTTACGCGGCGGGAATAAATACCGTTTTTCGGCGCCAGACTGGCTAAAGCGTCGCCTGTAGCGAAAAGAGATTTAAAAATCCAACCCGGGGCATGAGCGAATAAAAAGGTAATTCGGTATTAAAGCGGGGGAGTTTTCTGCTGGAAATTTTTAGATCGATGGTCGAAAAATAAAGCGCTCGGCAAGTCCGCGAAATTCATTTCTGAATGAAAATCACGGACTTGCATCACAGCGCTCTCCTGATTAGACCCTGATTGTGTCGCGGCATACAGGCGTGAAAAAGCGCGTCAACCTCGACCGCGACGACCGAAGAAGAACGAAGCGACAAAAAGCACCAGGAACACGATAAAGAGAATCTTCGCGATACCCGTAGCGGTGCCAGCGATACCACCGAAGCCCAATACGGCAGCGACGATAGCAATGATCAAGAACGTGATTGCCCAACTCAACATGGTGATTCTCCTTACGTTGCGTTTTTTCTTGCGTATATTTCAGGCTTCCAGGACAACATGCCTAGAACACCCAGCTTTGTGGATGAGGTCGTTCACTGACAGAGGCTTCCCCCTCGACCGGTTGCAAGCTCAGGGCAACGTCTTTCGGGGCTGCGGCGCTCACGTTGGTGTAGGTGCTGCCGGTCATGAAAGGCTGTTTGATCTGATGCACATTCCGGTGACTGTCCCAACGCTCAAATTGTTGTCCGACAATCAAAGTGACGAGCAGCGCCAGGCTGACAAACAAACCCTGCTGAATAGGCAGAGGCGAAATACGCAGTTGAGCGATACGCGGGCTGTTCATCCTGAAACTCCTCCACCTGAGTGGCTGTTCGATCTTGTTGGGCGAGCGTACTGCTCAGCCTTTGTTACGTAACCTTCTGCAGCCTGCATGCCAGCTTCTTTATCTATAAAAAACCTTACTTATCAAGTATTTAAATAAATAACAGCCGCATACTTGCAAGCATCCTGCACGACGGCCCCATGGGCATCGTGCGTTCTGCACGATGGGACTAACCCGCCGTCCGGGTGATGACTTTCAACGCGTCGGCATCAACACCGCGTACGCCACGAATATTCCGCGCGATTTCGACCGCCAGTTGTTTTTCGGCGTAATTGGCGACCACACCGCTCAGGCTGACCATGCCATCCTTGGTATCGACTTTGATGTTCAATCCATCAAGGTTACGGCTGTAGATCAAACTGGATTTAACCTTGCTGGTAATCCAGAGATCGCTGATCACTTCGCCGGCGTTAGTTGCGCCAGGCTGGACCTTGGGCACCGAGGGGTCACTGGCACTCAGGCTGATCAGGTTATTAACCTCTGTCACCCCATCGGTGTTGCTCGCCAGCCTGCCAGCCAGCTCCTTGGCTTCGGCGCTTTGGGCCTGGCCTTTAAGCGTGACCACCCCGTCTTTGCTATCCACTTGAATACTCAGCGCCTGGGTCACGCTGTTCCACAGCAGTTTTGATTTCACCGTCGCGGTGAGTGTTGCATCTTCAAAACGCTGAGCGATTTTGGCTTTAGTGCCTGGCTCAGCAGCGACATTTGGGTCTACCTCCAGCTGGTTATCGACCTTGTCTATGCCTTTGGTGTCGAGCGCTATCTGTTCAGCCAACTCACGATCAACGTCATTTTCAACCTTGCCCTTGAGCACCGCAGTCCCTTTCTCGACCGTGACGTCGATCTTGAAAGGGCTCAAATGGCGGTTAAGAGCGAACGCGGTCCAGATCGAACCTTCCTGCCGCGCCTGGGTCAGCTGAGTAGCCAGATCTTCCTGAGCGGCCTGCGCAAACATAGGGGTCAACCCCAGTACTGCGGTCGTAGCGGTGGCCAGGGCAATCTTCTTCAGCGGGTGCATAACGATTCTCCATCAATGTCTGCGCAGGTTGTTTGTGACGATAGTCGCGGGAGTGTCGCAAGCCTCGTGCCAGCACGTTTGAGACGCTAAAACGCATATAAATCAGGCCGATGACGACATCACTAACAGATAGCTACCATGCAGACCGCCGAATCAAGCAGAATTAACCATGCAACTTGCCCGATTTTTCCGGGACTAACTAAGAACAGTCTTAAAGGAGCGTAGGAATATGGACACAGCCACTGAGCATCAAGGCCGTATTCTTTTAGTGGATGACGAGTCCGCGATCCTTCGCACCTTTCGCTATTGCCTTGAAGATGAAGGCTATACCGTCGCCACCGCCAACAGCGCGGCCCAGGCAGAGGCGTTGCTTCAGCGCCAGGTATTCGACCTGTGCTTTCTGGACCTGCGCCTGGGTGAAGACAATGGCTTGGACGTGCTGGCGCAAATGCGCATCCAGGCGCCGTGGATGCGCGTGGTGATCGTCACCGCCCACTCAGCCGTCGATACCGCCGTCGATGCGATTCAGGCGGGCGCGGCCGACTACCTAGTAAAACCTTGCAGCCCGGATCAACTGCGACTGGCCACCGCCAAGCAACTTGAAATCCGTCAACTGTCCGCGCGGCTCGAAGCGCTGGAAGGTGAAGTGCGCAAGCCCAAGGACGGCCTGGACTCTCACAGCCCGTCGATGATGGCCGTATTGGAAACCGCGCGTCAGGTCGCGAATACGGATGCGAACATCCTGATTCTCGGCGAGTCCGGCACTGGAAAAGGCGAGCTGGCGCGTGCGATTCACGCATGGAGCAAACGGGCGAAGAAGTCCTGCATCACGATCAACTGCCCCTCGCTGACCGCCGAACTGATGGAAAGCGAGCTGTTCGGCCATAGCCGTGGTGCATTTACCGGCGCCAGCGAAAGCACATTGGGCCGGGTCAACCAGGCCGATGGCGGCACCCTGTTCCTCGACGAGATCGGCGATTTCCCGCTGACGCTGCAACCTAAACTACTGCGTTTCATCCAGGACAAAGAGTACGAGCGCGTTGGCGACCCGGTCACGCGTCGAGCCGATGTGCGAATTCTGGCGGCAACCAACCTCAACCTTGAAGACATGGTGCGCGATGGCCGTTTTCGCGAAGACCTGTTGTATCGCTTAAACGTCATTACCCTGAATCTGCCGCCGCTGCGTGAACGTAGCGAAGATATTCTGGCCCTCGCCGACCGGTTTCTTGCCCGCTTCGTCAAGGAGTACGCCCGTCCCGGACGCGGTTTCAGCGAAGAGGCGCGGGCAGCCCTGCTCAATTATCGTTGGCCCGGCAACATTCGGGAACTGCGTAACGTGGTCGAACGGGCCAGCATCATTTGCCCTCAAGAACGCGTGGAGGTGAGTCATTTGGGGATGGCCGAGCAGCCGACCAATAACGCACCACGGATCGGCGCTGCGCTGAGCCTGGACGAATTGGAGAAAGCCCACATCGGCGCCGTTCTGGCGACCAGCGACACGCTTGACCAAGCCGCTAAAACCCTGGGTATCGATGCCTCGACGCTGTACCGCAAACGCAAGCAGTACACGCTATGAATCTCAATTCATGAAGTTCACGATGAAGTTGCGTACCCGGTTGTTCCTGAGCATTTCGGCGTTGATCACGGTCGCGCTGCTGGGACTGCTGCTCGGGCTCGTCAGCGTGATGCAGATGGCAAAAGCCCAGGAGTCGCTGGTCCAGCAAAACTTCATCACCCTCGACTTGGGCCTGAAGTTGCGCAAGAACCTCGGCGATCAATTGGTCATGATGCTCAAAGGACAGTCCGATAGAGCCGCCGTCTTGCAGGCTCGCCAGCAGTTTCAAGCGCTGTTGGCCCAAGGCATCGAAAACGAAGCGCAAAGCAATCTGCAAAACGGTTTTACTCAGGCCCGCATCGATTATCAGCGGTTTATTCAGGATTTCGAGCAATCGCAACGTCAACCCGCCGAGGTCCGCGATAATGTGGCGCTGACTAACAGTTTCGATGTCCTGCGCAACGGGTTGATCGACGCCCATAGGCAAGCACTGGAAAACATCAATCAAACCCAGAGTACGGCCCGAGAAAGGGCTCTCTGGATTGCCGCCCTGCTGGGATTGGTGGGCATTGCCGTCTTGTGTATCGGTTTTATTACCGCCCACGGTATTGCTCAGCGTTTCGGCGCACCTATCGAGGCACTGGCCAAGGCCGCCGACAATATCGGCCAAGGCAATTTCGAGGTCACGCTGCCGATTTCTTCGGCGGCGGAAATGAACCTGCTGACTCGACGTTTCGGGATCATGGCCGAAGCCTTGCGCCAGCATCAGGCGACGAATATCGATGAGCTGCTCGCGGGTCAGCAGCGCCTGCAAGCAGTGCTTGACAGCATCGATGACGGGTTGCTCATGATTGACCGGCAAGGCCGTCTGGAGCACCTTAATCCAGTAGCCCAACGCCAACTGGGCTGGGACGAAAACCGACTCGGTCAAGGGTTGGGCGAGGCCTTGCAGCGCCCTGAGCTGGACGAACAGCTGTACCTGACGCTGCGCGGCGGAAGTCTGGATCGTGTCCCCGACGACCTGGCCATTGAGGTCGATGGCGAGTCACGGCTGCTGACCTACAGTTTGACGCCCGTCAGCCATACCAAGGGCCATATCCTTGGCGCGGTGATGGTGCTGCGCGACGTGACCGAACAACGTGCATTCGAGCGGGTACGCAGCGAGTTCGTACTGCGCGCTTCCCATGAATTGCGCACCCCCGTGACCGGCATGCACATGGCGTTCGGCCTGCTTCAAGAGCGCGTGCACTTTGCCGCGGACTCGCGTGAAGCCGACCTGCTTAATACGGTCAATGAAGAAATGCAGCGTTTGATGCAGTTAATCAACGATCTACTGAATTTCTCGCGTTACCAGAATGGTCTGCAAAAACTCAGCCTCGCCCCCTGCGCCCTTGATGATCTGCTCGAGCTGGCGCGCCAGCGTTTCGCCGAACAAGCCGATGAGCAGAATATCGCGTTGCTGGTCGAGATTCAGGAGCCGCTCCCACGCGTGAACGCCGACAAGACGCAGCTTGAGCGCGTACTGGATAACCTGTTGGATAACGCGCTACGCCATACCCCGCAGAACGGGCTGATTCGCCTGCAGGCACGGCGCCACGGCGAGCGTGTCATCGTCAGCATCGAGGACAACGGTGAAGGCATCGCTTATGGGCAGCAAGGGCGGATTTTCGAACCCTTCGTTCAGGTCGGGCGCAAGAAAGGCGGGGCAGGGCTAGGTCTCGCACTGTGCAAGGAAATCGTGCAATTGCACGGTGGCCGGATGGGCGTCTATTCGCGACCGGGGCAGGGCACTCAGTTCTACATGGCATTGCCGATCTAGGCGTGAGGTCTCAGGCCTCATCATCGTTGCGGCGGGAGAGTGTTCGCCGCCCGCCGGTAACCAGTTCGGAAAATTTGGCTGCGCTCAATGGCCGCGCAAACAGCCAGCCCTGGCCATAGCTCACGCCTTCACTGCTGAGCAGCACGGCCTGCGCTTCTGACTCTATCCCTTCGGCGATCACGCGCAACTGCAGGGCGTGAGCCATGCGAATGATGTGCGGCGCGACACCGCTGCTCGCCGCATCGTGCCCTAGCGCGTCGATGAATGCCTTGTCGATTTTCAGGCAATCCACAGGCAGGGTTTGCAGGTACGCAAGGCTGCAATAACCGGTGCCAAAATCGTCGATCAATACCTGATGGCCGACGTCGCGCAGTGCTTGCAGGTGATCGCGTGCCACCACGACATCAATCAACCCGCGCTCGGTCACCTCGAACGCAATCTGACGCGCGGCCACCCGATGCAGCGTCAGCAATCTGGCCGCTACCCGACCAATGCGTGGGGCCATGACATCACATGCGGCCAGGTTCACCGAGATGTACAAATGCGGATTCGCGCGCAATAACTGGCCTAACTGTTCCAGTAATTGTTGAAGAACAAAGTCGGTGATTTGCCGAATCTGCCCGGTGTTCTCCGCCAGTGGAATGAACAGATCCGGGCTGGTCAAACTGCCATCCGGCCGACGCCAGCGCACCAAAGCCTCGGCACCGACGCAGCGGCGACTGTTGAGATCGAATATTGGCTGATAAAGCACCTGCAATTCGCCCCGACGCAACGCGCCATGAAGCTCGCCGCCCAACGACTGGCGCTGACGCACCAATTGCAACACCAATCCACCGATGCACAGCGCAATCAGGAGACTGGCCGGGATCAGCAACCACCAGGCACCCCTCGTTTGCGGCTGTAGCCCTGTGCGCGAAGTGATGAGTACAAGCTGGTATTCCGGGCTCTGCGTGGGCATCCGGTAAATAAGCTGAGTGGGGGTGGTGACCAAGGTTTGCAGGGTGTCGGCCGACCAGTCCGGTGTCGGTGGCCATGCCTGCGCAGGCCCCAACACCGGTATGGCCCTGGCGCCTTTATCAAGCACCACCAACAGACTGCCATCGACGGGCAGATCAACCACATCGGTGAGGTGCCCCCGAGAGGTCAACACCCGGAAATCGCCTCGTCCCAGCATCAACGCAGCCAGATTGTCATCGGGCTGGGCAGACGTATTGAGCCAATAGTCATAGGTAGGCCCGCGAATATCCGGAGCGCGCGGGGAATCGACCAGGTTTTGCCCCCCCCGACTCGAACACGGCTGCGACCCACCGACAAACGAGGCGTCATACACGAACCGATAGCTGACGCTGACCTGACGCAGCAGTTCCAGCATTTGCGGGCTACAGCTGCGCAAAGGCTGGGCCTCCAGCTGATCGAGACCTTCGCGCAATTGGCCGAACATTTGCTCCAGACGCACCAAAAAGCGCTCGCCCTGAGCATTCATCTGTTCTCTTTCATCCTGCCTGGCTTGATGCATGACCAAGCCAAAGCTGCCGACTAACAACAAGACAGCACTGATCAATGCCGCCAGTAAGGCCAGCAGCCAGGGACGAAAGATCAGAGTGCGTGCAGCAGCCATCGACATCAATGTCTATCCAAATGAATATCACTGAGGTATAGCAACAACTCAGAAAATAACCTGCCCTATCAGACGGGCCGGCTGTTTTTAGCGTTAATGATTGAGCACTTGCAGGATAGCTGCACTCTGCACATCCGGCTGACCATCGAATCGCTCCGGCCGATAGTGCATCTGGAACGCCGCTAACACGTGACGTGTAGCCACATCCAGCTCGCCCGTTTGGGGAGTCACATAACCCAGCTGCGCCAACTGCTGCTGAAACCAGGTAACGCTCGGCAGGTTGTCCATCATCGACGCCTGGCGCTGAGCCACCCTCTGTGCATCCGGCCAGATACCCAGCCCTTCATCCGCAAGACGCTTCCATGGAAACAATGGGCCCGGATCGAGCTTGCGCAGAGGAGCGATGTCGCTGTGTCCAATGATGTGTCGAGGATCGATGTTATTGCGTTTGACGATGTCTTTGAGCAATACGATCAACGCCTGGACCTGGCCCTCTGTATAGGGGTACCAAAGCCTGCCAGTGGGCGTATCGCGGAAACCCGGGTTGACTATTTCGATTCCGATGGAGCTGGAGTTGAGCCAGGTTCGGCCCTGCCACTCGCTTTCGCCGGCATGCCAGGCGCGAAGGTTTTCATCGACCAGTTTGTAGACCGTGGGGCGCGACTGATCGCCGATCAGGTAATGGCTGCTGACCTCGCCATGGGTCAATAGCGCCAAGGAACGCTCCAACGACGCATTGGTGTAGTGCACGATGACGAACTGGACCCGACTGTCATGGTTGGCGGAGGGGTGACTGGTGTCGAGCTTCGGACCACTGCTGGTGCACGCGGTCAGGAAGATGAACAAAACCAAAGCGGTGAGCAATTTCATGGAAGGTCGGAACACGCATAGGCAAGTAATGCAATAGCATAACGTAATGCTGACAAAACGCTTTAGTAAAGCAGCGTTACGCAATATTTAGTCATTACTCGACACGGGGCCTGTCAGCCGCATTCGATGCGGTTTCTGCCTTCATCCTTGGCGCGGTATAACGCTTCGTCCGCTCTCTTCAACACAAACTCGCTACGCTCACCCACCCCAAAAGCAGTGATCCCCACAGAAATGGTGACCGTTACCGGCTCGCCCTTGAAGTGAAACGGGCAGGCCTCGATGGCCCTGCGCAGCTTGTCCATCAACGCCACACCATCAGGCATGGGGGTATGCGGGATCAATAGAACAAACTCTTCACCGCCAAAACGGGCGATAAAGTCGCCGGGCCGCAGACGTTTGCGCAGTTCTGTGGCGATGATCTTCAGCACCTTGTCGCCCGCCAGGTGGCCGTAGTTGTCATTGATCCTTTTGAAGTAATCGAGATCAATCATCCCCAGCAGCAGCTCATTGCCATTTTTTTGCCGAAGACCGACCTCCTGCTCCAGCCGTTCACTCCAGGCGGCACGATTGGGCAGGCCCGTCAGCGGATCGACCAAGGCTTTCTGCCGCTGCTCCTCAAGGTGCACGCGAAAGCCCTGAGCCTCTTGTTCCATGGTCGCGACCCGGTTCGCCAGGCCTTGCAGCCGTGCAGCGACTTCCTGCTCCCGCTCGTCATGCTGCTGCTGATGCTGATCCATCGTGCCCAGCAGGCCCTCCAGACGATTCTCTAGGACCTGCTTGAGGCTGTTCAGGTCGGCTGCGTCCTGCACGCTGCTTTGCAGGCCATCGACCTGTTCACGCAGCTCACTTTGCATGTCGCGGGCAACAGAGCAGCTGTCGGCCTGGCCCTCACTGGCGGCCTGCAAGCTGCTCTGAAATGACTCAAGCCGCTCGTTGAGTTGCTTGAGGTACACCTCGAACTCATGCTGTCCGCTGTCCGTGATCGCCAACATCAGCACGACCAGGTCATCTAGAAGCGGCAACAATTCGTACCAGTTCAGGCCCTTGGCCAAACGTTCTCGCATCGACTGTGCTTGAGGCTGGTGACGCTCCGGCAAGGTCAGGTCGTCAAGCAGGCCCAGCAGTGTTTCTTCAATATGTGTCGCCACAGAGCTGTAAGTTGGCTCTGGAGTAGCCGGGAGGTCGTAGGTGACGTCTTGCTCGACATTCTCTTGATCGAGCTGCGGCACGCTCTCAGCCACCGGCTCAGCGGCCAGCGCGCCGCTATCGACGGCGTCTGGAAGGCGCTCAGGCAGCGCGACTGGCAATTGCTCAATCAGCTCCGGTGCGACAAACACCTCTTCGACAACGAGCGCAACCTCTGCGGCAACTGGCGCCTCGGTTGGCGCACGGGCATCAAGGACTGCAGGCGCCGCGACCGTTGGCGTCGAGCTGACAGCCGCAGGCACTGGCACCGTTATCGCGGCAGGCTCAGGCGCCTCTTCTACCGGGTCATCAACACGCTGACCGGTTGCAGGAGCGGCAGGCACGGGTGAGGCGACCTGCACCACTTGAGCGTGCTCAGGGACCTTTGTGCTTTCAATCCGCGTTTCGGCAGGCAGCATCACCGACTCGACAGACGCCAATACCGAGCCCATCGCAGCCTCGGGCATCGGCTCCGTGCCGGTATTGGCAGCCTCGCGACCACCAAACAACCGCTGCAGGAGTCCCGGCCGTGAGTTTGTCTCTTCAGAGTTTTCCAGCAGGGTCAACGCTTTGCCCTGCAACGCGCTCAATTCGGCGAGCAACAGTGGCAGTTCACGCGCCTGAGAAACGCGCTCATCCAACTGCTTGGCAAAACTCTTGAGCGGGCGACTCACCTCTCGAGGCAAGGGCAGACTCTGCAACTGGGCAACTAATGAGTTCAAGGCCGTGCCCATCTGCCCGACTCTGGTTTCGCGGCGCTGCTCCGAATCGAGCACGGCTTTTTCCAGCCGGGGGAGAAGCGCGGCGAGGGCGGCATCCATGTCATCCTTGCGAACGACCTCACGCATTTCTTTCATGCAGTGATCAACGGCGCGATCACTGCCTTCAGCGGCCAGGCTGCTGCGCACCAGGCCACGCCGCAGCAGATCGAGTCGCGCATTCCAGCGATTTTCAAGCTTTTCCTGTTGTTCGAGACTTTTCAGGTACTTTTCTTTCCAGCGTTCTGCTTCTTCGCTCATCCAAGGGTTCCACGAAGAGGCGTGCTGGCCACAGGCAGCGAATCACCCGTTAACGATGCAGGCAGGCGGATCTCCACGGCAACGGGCAAATGGTCGGAGATGGGTTGAGCCAGGACCTGCACTCGCTCCAGCGTCAGGCTGGGGCTGAGCAAAATATGATCAAGACAGCGCTGAGGGCGCCAACTGGGGAACGTCGCTTCGATCTGCGGCGCCAACAGGCCCAAGTCCCGAAGCGGTGAGTTTTCCAGCAAGTCGGTGGCATGAGTGTTCATGTCGCCCATCAACACCTGGTGGCGATAATCACCAATCAACTCGCGAATGTAAGCCAGTTGCCGGGTGCGAACGCGTGCGCCCAGTGCCAGGTGCATCATCACCACGATCAATGCTTCCGGACCTTCGCCAAAACGGACCAGGATGGCCCCGCGCCCGGCAGGACCTGGCAACGGGTGATCTTCTATCGCCCACGGCCGCAAACGGCTGAGCACACCGTTGCTGTGCTGGCCAAAACGCCCGAGGTTACGATTGAGTTGCTGATACCAGTACGGGAAGGCCCCGAGCTGGGCAAGGTGTTCGACTTGATTGATATAACCTGATCGCAGGCTGCCACCATCGGCCTCCTGCAGCGCGACCAGATCGAAGTCGCCGAGCAGATCACCGATCTTTTGCAGGTTGCCTGCTCGCCCGGTATGCGGCAGCAGATGCTGCCACCCGCGCGTCAGGTAGTGCCGGTACCGCTCGGTGCTGATACCGACCTGAATGTTGAAGCTGAGCAAGCGCAACCGACCATCGGCCGGCAAGCCGCTTGTTTCCAGGTGGTCTTCGTTGACATGCGCATCGTGCCTGCCAACAACGCGTTCTGTTCCCCAGCGTCGCATGGCTAACGCCTCTTATTTGCCAGCAACAGCAGCGCGCTCTTTGGCGATCAACTGGTCGGCGACTTGCAATGTTTGCTCAGGACCGCCAGCAGAACCCAGGTCAAAGCGGTATTTGCCGTTGACGATCAGGGTTGGAACGCCAGTAATTTCATACTTCTTGGCCAGTTCTTTTGCTGCTGCGATTTGGCCCTTGATCGCGAAGGAGTTGAATGTGGCCAGGAACTTGTCCTTGTCAACGCCTTGAGTCGCGACGAATTCAGCCATTTCGTCTGGAGTGGTCAGTTTTTTGTGTTCTTTCTGGATGGCATTGAACACGGCAGAGTGAACCTTGTTTTCAACGCCCATGGACTGCAGGGTCAAAAACAATTGGCCGTGAGCGTCCCACGGGCCGCCGAACATGGCGGGGAGACGCACGAAGTGCACATCGGCAGGCAGTTTTTCTGCCCATGGGTTGATGGTCGGCTCGAAGGCATAGCAGTGTGGACAGCCGTACCAGAACATTTCAACTACTTCGATCTTGCCAGGCTCGGAAACAGGAACAGCGCTGCTCAGCTCGACATACTGTTTACCGGCTTCGATAGGCTCGGCAGCCTGAGCGGTCATCCCGAACAGGCTGGCGGTAACGAGAGCGGCGCTGAGAATCAAATTACGCATGCTTTACTCCTGGGCAAATAAAGTCGCCTTGGCGCGACCAGTGTTGGACCGGGCGGACAGGCTTGAGTTCGCTAGTGTAACGCTGGCAGCCACGAAAAAGGGCAGCCGTAGCCACCCTTTTTGACCCTGCGTCCATGCAGGAGAGCCTCAAATCATTGCGAAAAGTGTAAGCCGTTCGCAGACTGATCAGGCCGCGATCAATGCAGACCTTGAATGTAGGCCGACAGCGCTGCGATGTCCTTGTTGCTCAGCTTCGAAGCAATGGTACGCATTACCATGGTATCGCCGTCGTTGGTGCGATCACCTTCACGGAACGAGGTCAGCTGTTTTGCCACGTAAGTAGCGTGCTGACCACCCAGGTGCGGGAAGCCGGCAGCCACGTTACCTGCACCATTGGGTGAGTGGCAACCGAGGCAGGCAGGCATGCCCTGTTCCAGTTTACCGCCACGGAACAACGCTTCGCCTGCAGCAACCAACTTCGGATCAGCAGCACCTACGCTGCCTTTCTGGCTGGAGAAGTAAGCTGAAATATCAGCCAGGTCCTGGTCTTGCAGGTTGGTCAGCAGACCGGTCATTTCCAGGACCGTACGCTTACCATCCTTGATGTCATGCATTTGCTTGAGCAGATAGCGCTGCCCCTGACCTGCCAATTTCGGAAAGTTAGGCGCCATACTATTGCCGTCCGGGCCATGACAAGCGCCACACACAGCCGCTTTTGCCTGACCGGCAGCAGCGTCGCCAACAACACCGGTAACAGCACCGGCGGCCTGGGCCATACCAGAGATGCCCAAGGTCAACAGCAGACTCACGATTAATTTGTTCATCAGCTAATCCAACTACGGCTAAGGGTGAAAGAGTTATGTATCGGGGTTACTCGCTCATCCACTGGATGATTGCGCGGTAATCCTCGCTACTGCAGTCCATGCACAATCCACGCGGCGGCATTGCCTTGAAACCCTGGGTAACGTGTTGCACCAGCGTATCCATACCCTGCAACAGTCTAGGCGCCCAAACTGCCCGGTCGCCAGGTTTCGGCGCCATTGGCAGTTGACCGGCATGACAAGCCACGCAAGCACGGTTGTACATAGCTTCCGGATCCTGTGTAGCCTGAGCGCTGAAAAACGGCATCAAGACACCGGCAGCTAGCAGCCATTTCTTCATAAAACGACCTTTTCAGGGTTGGGAACGTGCTGCGTTCTAATGCGCAATTCAAACCACTCGTTCCCGTGAACTTCATCCTACGGTGGGACAAAGCGCACACAAAATCTGCGGCATTATATACTGGCGCTACTGAAACGGAAACGACACTGCTTGCCGCGCTCTTGCCGGCACCGCCCTCATCGGAAATCCCATGCAACTCAAGAACCCCATCCTCGGCCTGTGCCAACAGGCAACTTTCATGCTCAGCGCGGCCAAAGTCGATCAATGTCCCGACGACGAAGGCTTTGAAGTGGCCTTCGCAGGACGTTCCAACGCCGGTAAGTCGAGCGCACTGAACACCCTGACTCACGCCAGCCTGGCCCGTACATCGAAGACTCCAGGGCGTACACAGCTGCTGAACTTCTTTAGTCTCGACGATCATCGTCGCCTGGTGGACTTGCCCGGTTACGGCTACGCCAAGGTGCCAATCCCGCTTAAATTGCACTGGCAGCGTCACCTGGAAGCCTATTTAGGCAGCCGCGAAAGCCTCAAAGGTTTGATTCTGATGATGGATATCCGTCATCCAATGACCGATTTCGACCTGCTGATGCTCGATTGGTCCGTCGCCAGCCACATGCCTATGCATATTCTGCTGACCAAAGCCGACAAGCTGACGTACGGCGCAGCGAAAAATGCCCTGCTCAAAGTGCAGGCCGAAATTCATAAAGGCTGGGGCAATGCAGTGAGCATCCAGTTATTTTCAGCCCCCAAGCGCATGGGCCTGGAAGACGCCTACACTGTATTGGCGGGATGGATGGAGCTGGCGGACAAGGGTGCCGAGCCGTCTGCAACGTAAAATCGCAGGCAAAAAAAACCCCGGACTTCTTATGGGGAGGGGGAAGTTCGGGGTTTAAGATCCAGACCATTAGGGCGTGGTCCAGATATCTGCCAACACTTAACACAACATTAGGAGCTTGAAGGGCTTCACACCCATTCCCAATCTCTGACTGGGAATTCTCCGATTTAGTTCCTGAGCATCTAGATGCGGTTCGCTATAGCGGTGCTTCATTTCAGGAATAAGCTGAGAAACCGGGGCGAAACACCTGCTGGACTGCGACTTTAAGTCGCAGTCCAGGCACGTTTATTCAGCACAATCAGTGTGCTTCGTCCCAGTTGTTGCCAACACCTACTTCGACGAGTAGCGGCACATCGAGTTTAGCTGCCCCACTCATGTAGTGCCGAATCTCCTCACGCACCTGCTCAACGAGGTCTTCGCGCACTTCCAGCACCAATTCATCGTGGACCTGAAGAATAACCCTGGCATCCAGACCGGAGTCAGTCAGCCATCCATCGACCGCAATCATGGCTTTCTTGATAATGTCGGCTGCAGTGCCCTGCATAGGCGCATTGATCGCAGTACGCTCCGCACCTTTGCGCAAGGCCTGGTTCTTGGCATTGATATCCGGCAGATAGAGCCGACGGCCGAAAAGAGTTTCTACAAAGCCCTGCTCGGCCGCTTGCGCGCGCGTGCGCTCCATGTAATCCAGCACACCGGGATAGCGCGCAAAATAGCGGTCGATATACGCCTGCGACTGTTTGCGGTCGACACCGATCTGTTTCGCCAGACCAAACGCACTCATGCCGTAGATCAAACCGAAATTGATCGCCTTGGCCTTGCGACGCATGTCGGTGGTGACGTCCTCCAACTCGACGCCAAACACTTCGGCAGCCGTCGCACGGTGCACATCCAGGTTGTTGCGGAAGGCATGCAGCAACCCTTCGTCCTTGGCCAGGTGCGCCATGATTCGCAGCTCGATCTGCGAATAGTCGGCGGCCAGCAGCTTGTAGCCCTTGGGCGCAACGAAAGCCTGACGAATCCGGCGCCCTTCGGCCGAACGGATCGGGATGTTCTGCAGGTTAGGATCACTGGACGACAAGCGCCCGGTCGCCGCAACCGCTTGATGGTAGGACGTATGAACGCGCCCGGTGCGTGGGTTGATCTGCTCCGGCAAACGGTCGGTGTAGGTACTCTTCAGTTTGCTCATGGAGCGGTACTGCATCAGCACTTTAGGCAGCGGGTAATCCAGCTCAGCCAACTCGGCCAACACCGCTTCTGCGGTAGACGCCTGGCCTTTGGCCGTTTTGCTGAGGACCGGAAGACCGAGCTTTTCGTACAAAATGACCCCGAGCTGCTTGGGTGAGCCGAGGTTGAACTCCTCGCCGGCGATAGCAAACGCCTCTCGCTCCAGGGCGATCATTTTCTCGCCCAGTTCGACGCTCTGAATACCCAACAATTTGGCATCGACCAACGCACCCTGACGCTCTATTCGCGCCAACACCGGTACCAATGGCATTTCGATGTCGGTGAGTACCGGCATCAGGCTTGGTGTAAGGGCGAGCTTTTCCATCAGGGCTTCATGCAACCGCAGGGTTACATCCGCGTCTTCGGCGGCAAAGTGCGCGGCTTGCTCCAGCGCGATCTGATCGAAAGTCAGTTGTTTCACGCCCTTGCCGGCAATGTCTTGCAGGCTGGTGGTCGTGTGGCCCAGGTATTTGAGGGCCAGGCTGTCCATGTCGTGCCGGGTCGCAGTGGAGTCGAGCACATAGGATTCGAGCATGGTGTCGAACGCCAGGCCCCGCACGGTGATACCTTGGCGCTGATCACCGCCAATGGCGCAGTTGGCGAGGATGTTGATATCGAACTTGGCGTGCTGACCGACCTTGACCTTCCCGGGGTCCTCAAGCAGCGGCTGAAGCGCCCTGAGCACGGTGTCTCGATCCAGTTGCTGGGGCACGCCCATGTATGAGTGGGTCAGCGGGATATAAGCCGCTTCGTTAGTCTTGACCGCAAACGACATGCCGACCAACTGCGCCTTTTGTGCGTCCGGACCGTTGCTCTTGGTGACGAAGGCAAACAGCTTGGCGTCGCTCAACTTCTTCAACCAGGCCTCGAACTGATCCTGTTCAAGAATGGTTTCGTAGCGCGCTTCGGTGACCACCGGCTCCTGTGCAACGACGATTTCCTCACCGGCGCGCTTGGCTTCGCGCTGCAATTCGTCAATCCAGCTTTTGAACTCCAGTTCGGTGTACAGCTCGACCAGCTTCTCGCGATCCGGTTCGCCGCAGTGCAGGGCGTCCAGCTCGACGTCCAATGGCACGTCGATTTTGATCGTCGCCAGCTCGTAGGACAGGAACGCCATGTCCTTGTGCTCTTCAAGCTTGGCCGACAGGGTTTTCGCGCCACGAATCGGCAGTGCGGCAACCTTGTCCAGGTTTGCGTACAGCTCGACAAGACCACCGCCGATACCGACCAACAGGCCGACCGCGGTTTTTTCGCCAACACCGGGCACGCCCGGAATGTTGTCGACTTTGTCCCCCATCAGCGCCAGATAATCGATGATGTGTTCAGGACCGACACCAAACTTCTCTTTCACGCCAGCCACATCCAGCACGCTACCGGTCATCGTATTGACCAAGGTAATGTGCCCATCGACCAGTTGCGCCATGTCCTTGTCGCCGGTAGAGATAATCACCGGGCGGTTGGCGGCCGCGCTGCTGCGGGCCAGCGTACCGATCACGTCATCGGCCTCGACGCCTTCGACGCAGAGCAGCGGGTAGCCCAGACCTTTGACGCAGGCGTGAAGCAAATCGACCTGCACCCGCAGATCGTCGGGCATGCTTGGGCGATTAGCCTTGTATTCGGCAAACAACGCATCGCGGAACGTGCCGCCTTTTGCGTCGAAAACCACGGCAAACGGGCTTTCAGGATACTGCCGACGCAGGCTTTTGAGCATGTTCAGCACACCCTTGACCGCCCCCGTAGGCAATCCCCTAGACGTAGCGAGTGGCGGTAGCGCGTGAAAGGCACGGTAAAGATAGGAAGAACCGTCCACCAGGACGAGGGGTGCTTGGTTCATGAGCAAGATCAACCTTTTCAGCGGGGTCGGCGCTAGAATGCGAGGACCAATGACGACAAAAGGACAAGGTTATCATGCGCACAACAAATCGCCTGTTGCTGGCCAGCCTGTTGGCACTTTGCCCGCTGGTTGCAGTTGCTGCTGACACTGGGGCTCCTTCTGCGGATCCAGACGTTACCATCCGCACCGAAGGCGACAAAACCATTCAGGAATACCGCCAGAACGGGTTTCTTTACGCAATCAAGATCACACCCAAAGGCGGTAAACCGTACTTTCTAGTACGCTCCGATGGCACTCAGGCCAACTTCATTCGTTCGGACCAACCGGACATGCTGATTCCCGAATGGAAAATCTTCGAGTGGTAGTGCCTAACATTCACTTTGTTTACTGGCAGTCTTGACCATGTCCGTATTTACCCCCCTGGCTCGACCTGAGCTGGAAACGTTTCTCGCCCCTTATGGGCTTGGCCGTCTACATGATTTTCAGGGCATTGCTGCCGGCAGCGAGAACAGCAATTTCTTCGTCAGCCTGGAGCAGGGCGAGTTCGTCCTGACCCTGGTTGAGCGCGGGCCAGTCAAGGATCTACCGTTTTTCATCAAGCTGCTCGACGTACTGCACGACGCCAATCTGCCGGTGCCTTACGCCCTACGCACCACCGACGGCCACGCATTACGCGAGCTGGCGGGCAAGCCGGCACTGCTGCAGCCAAGGCTCCCGGGCAAACACGTTAGCGAACCGAACACCCAGCATTGCGTACAGATCGGCGAATTGCTGGGGCATTTGCATCTGGCCACGCATGGGCATGTGCTGGAGCGCAAGACTGATCGGGGGCTGGACTGGATGCAGGCCGAAGGCGCGACGTTGATGCCGCACCTGGACACGACGCAAAGCGCACTGCTGCAGGCGGCACTTGAAGAGTTCGAACGGCTCGCGCCGAGAATCATGGCCTTGCCACGCGCCAACCTGCACGCCGACCTGTTTCGCGACAACGCCTTGTTCGAAGGCACGCACTTGACCGGGCTGATCGATTTCTACAACGCCTGCTCCGGGCCAATGCTTTACGACCTGGCCATTGCCCTCAATGACTGGTGCTCTGAAGAAGACGGTCAGATCGACGGTGCGCGCGCCCGTGCCTTGCTCGGTGCCTACGCCGGTTTGCGTCCGTTCACCGCCGGCGAAGCCGAACTGTGGCCGACCATGCTGCGCGTAGCCTGCGTGCGTTTCTGGCTGTCACGCCTGATCGCGGCGGAATCCTTTGCCGGGCAGGACGTACTGATCCATGACCCTATGGAGTTTCAGCAACGTTTGGCCCAGCGCCAGCACGTGCATACGCCGCTGCCGTTCGCCCTGTAGTCAGCGGCGTACGCTTCACGAATGAGTTCGCTCTCAATCTGTGGGAGCGAACTCACTCGCCTGAAAAGCAATGACTCAGACACCGCCCCATCAAAGCGACTCCAGACACCCTGCCAAATCATTACCCAGCTTTTCCACCATCTGCTCATAACCCTGAGCGGTGGCAGGGGTGTAGCCGCCCAATCCATCGAGTTCCGCCAGTTTGACCGGCAGCCCCGCAGTCAGGGTTTCGGCCAGACGCGGACGCATCGGCGGCTCGCTGAACACGCAGGTCTTGCCCACTTCGCTCAACCGCGCGCGCATGGCGGCAACATGCTGCGCGCCGGGCTGCACTTCAGCGGCGACGCTGAACACCCCCGTATGCTTGAGACCGTAGGCATCCTCGAAGTAATCGAATGCTTCATGAAACACGAAGAACGGTTTTCCTGCGACGTCCGCAACCCGCGCCTTTACCCGCGCATCCATGGCGTCGAGGCGTTCATCGAACACCTTCACATTGCTTTTATAGCGCGCCGCGTTGGTGGGGTCGGCCGCACTTAAATCAGTGGCCATACGCGCAGCGATCACCCGCGCATTGACCGATGACAGCCATAAGTGGGCATCCAGACTGCCGGGGCGATGGTCGTGGTCATGCTCGGCGGGATCGGCAGCCTCATGGGACTGGCTGTCCGCCGCGAAGTGACGCAGGCGCAACTCCGGCAACGATTGCACCGTCACCACCGGCAGCGTTCGGCTTTGCAACACACGAGGCAGGAAGCTTTCCAGGTCTGGACCGATCCAATAAAACAAATCGACTTCACGCACGCGCCGTACGTCGGACGGGCGCAAGGCGTAGTTATGCGGCGACGCACCGGGCGGCAAGAGCACCTCTGGCGAGCCCACGCCGTCCTGCACCGCAGCGGCAATCAGCTGCAACGGCTTAATGCTGGTCAGCACCCGAACCTCGGCGTGAGCGGGGCTGATCACCAGCAAACTGGCACTTAAAGCAATAAAAATGGCAAAAAGACGGAACACGATGACCACTCAAGGAGGCAGGAACAGGTAACATAATAACGTCTCTCACAAAAGTCGTCGCCGCCCATGCTCAACACACCGCTGGCCAGTCGCCCCCATGATCACTCACATTGCGTGCACACCGCGCTCTCCGAGGCTGATGCGCTGTGCGCGAGCCAAGGTCTGCGCCTGACCGCTCTGCGTCGCCGCGTGCTGGAACTGGTCTGGCAGAGTCATAAACCGTTGGGCGCCTATGACATTCTCGCGGTCCTCAGTGAAGAAGACGGCCGCCGCGCCGCGCCGCCCACCGTGTACCGCGCGCTGGATTTCCTTCTGGAAAACGGCCTCGTCCACCGCATCGCATCGCTCAACGCCTTTACCGGCTGCAATCACCCGACGCACGCGCACCAGGGCCAGTTTCTGATCTGCCGGGAGTGCCATGCCGCTATCGAGCTGCAACACCCAGCCATCAGCAAGGCAATCATCGCCGCTGCGGCGGAGGTGGGTTTCACCGTAGAAGGGCAAACGGTCGAAATTGTTGGCCTGTGTTCGGGCTGCAAGGCGGCCTGATGAGCACTGCATTGATCCGTCTCGATCAGGTCACCGTTACGTTTGCCGGGCAAAACGTGCTGGAAAACATTCAGCTCAGCGTAAAACCGGGCGAAATCGTGACCCTGATCGGGCCTAACGGCGCAGGCAAAACCACGTTGGTGCGGGCGGTTCTGGGCCTGCTCAAACCGAACTCGGGCAGCGTCTGGCGCAAACCGAAGTTGCGTGTCGGCTACATGCCGCAAAAGCTGTATGTGGACCCCACATTACCCCTGTCGGTGCTGCGCTTTCTGCGACTGGTCCCCGGCGTTGACCGGCCACGAGCGCTGGCGGCGTTGATCGAAGTAGGTGCCGAGAAAGTCATCGACAGCCCGCTGCAAGGGATATCCGGCGGCGAGATGCAGCGCGTGCTGCTGGCCCGGGCATTATTGCGTGAACCCGAGTTGCTGGTCCTTGATGAGCCCGTGCAAGGTGTCGACGTGGCTGGCCAGACTGAGCTGTACAGCTTGATCACCCGCCTGCGCGACCGCTACGGCTGCGGCGTGCTGATGGTGTCCCATGACCTGCACCTGGTCATGAGCACCACCGACCAGGTAGTTTGCCTGAACCGGCATGTGTGCTGCTCAGGCCACCCGGAGCAAGTCAGCAACGATCCGGCGTTTGTCGAATTGTTCGGCAAAAACGCGCAAAGCCTGGCGATCTATCACCACCACCACGATCACGCCCATGACTTACACGGCGCAGTGGTCGAAGAGGCTGCATCAGCGCCCGGCACGCCCCCTACTCATGTCCACGGAGACAACTGCAAGCATGGCTGACTTTTTACTCTATGCCTTGCTCGCGGGTCTGGCGCTGGCAATAGTTGCAGGCCCTTTGGGTTCGTTCGTGGTCTGGCGGCGTATGGCTTATTTCGGCGACACCCTGTCCCATGCGGCCTTGCTCGGCGTGGCATTGGGCTTTGTGCTGGATATCAGCCCGGCGCTGGCGGTTACCGTCGGTTGCCTCCTGCTGGCGATCCTGTTGGTGACGCTGCAACAGCGCCAGGCGCTGGCATCGGACACGCTGCTGGGGATTCTCGCGCCCAGTACGTTGTCACTGGGGCTGGTAGTCCTCAGCTTCATGCACAACGTTCGTATTGACCTGATGGGTTATCTGTTTGGTGACCTGCTGGCGATCAGCCCCACCGATCTGGCCTGGATTATGGGCGGCAGCGCGGCGGTACTGACGCTGATCGTCGCCCTGTGGCGACCATTGCTGGCCATTACGGTGCATGAAGAACTGGCGACCGTCGAAGGCTTACCCGTCGCGGCCTTGCGCATGACATTGATGTTGCTGATCGCGATTGTGATTGCGGTGGCCATGAAAATCGTTGGTGTCCTGCTGATCACCTCGCTGCTGATCATTCCTGCAGCCGCCGCGCAACGCCACTCACGTTCCCCCGAGCAAATGGCTTTGGGCGCCAGTGCGCTTGGCGTGGTTGCAGTCTGTGGCGGGCTGGCCTTATCGTGGTTCAAAGACACCCCGGCTGGACCGTCTATAGTGGTATGCGCCGCCGCGTTGTTCTTGTTGAGTTTTGTCCTCCCCCGGCGAGCGGTGTAGACTTGCTCGTTTTTTGCGCAATTAGAGAATCGCAGGAATGAAGCTGTTCGCCTCCCGTTATCTGCTCCTTGCCGCATTTTCCATCCTGTTGGGCGCCTGCCAAAGTGCGCCGACAGTCGAAACGCCCGCGCCTGCCGCCGCGCCCACGGGCTTTGAGCAGCTTGAGCAAAGTATCGCCAGCAGCGAACTGGCCACCGCTGAAGACCAGTTGCAGGCTCTGCAAACGCAGATGCCAGACGACCCGCGCATCGAGCAGTACCAACACCAGTTGGCAGAGGCGTACTTGAAGCGCAGTCAAATCGTCCTGCAAAAGGGCGATGTGAACGCTGCGGCCACCGCATTGAGCCGCGCCCGAGCACTCATGCCCAAGGCCCCGGCGCTCACTAGCGGCGTGAATGGTGCAATTACCCAGGCACGCAAAGCCGAACTGGAAAAAGCCGAAGCCGAGCTGAAAGCTGCGGAAGCCAAACGTATCGCGAAGGTAATCGACCCCACCGTCGAAAGCACCACCATCGCACTTAAAATCGGCGATATGACGCAGTTACGTCGCCAGTTTGACGCGATTGCCGCAGACGTGACCGCTTTCAACTGCCAAGTGATCCTGCAAGTGCCACGCACTGATGATTACCCGTGGTTGGCAACCTTGTTGACCAAACGGGTCATCAAAATCAATCCTGACTTTGAATTACAGCTGGAGCGGCAGATCGATCGCAGCCAACCTGCGCATATCGTTCTCAAACCCGCGAAGCTGTAGCGTCCTCCACAGACTTATGTGCGACGAAAATCAACTGTAGGAGCGTGCTTGCCCGCGATGGACCGCGAAGCGGTCCCAAAAACGCTGACGGTTTATGCGATTTTGCAAGCGCGCTCCTGGAGTTACAGTCGACCGTGTGTCATCACGCCGGAACAGCCTTGGTTTTAGGCTCACGCGCCCACACCCGATGCTGGGCCATCGCCGCGAAAAACGCCTTGAACGCCTTGCTGTCATTACCGCCAACCAGCAAGCCTTCATCAGCTGACAGATGCAGCACGTCCAGCAATTGTTTTGCTTCCCCATTCAACGCAATAGCCTTGAGGTGCTTGTAGGCCTCGAGCACGAAGTGCAATGCCACGCCATTGGCGCTCAGTGCTTTCACCGACTCGGCCCCGCCCGCCACAAACACCGCGTCGAAAGCGATCGACGGCATGCCTTCCATAGAGGCGTCCACCGCGAGGTGCTTGCCATCCGCCGTGGTGACGGGCGCCGAGGTAGGCCCTAGCAGCCTGGCGTGCGCACCTTCGACTTCCAGGGCCTTCTTCAGCGCAGCGATGGCAGCACCATCGACGCCGTTGGCTGCAAGGATGGCCACTTTGCGCGAAACAATGGTGCCCGACAGCAAGTTGACCTGGCTCAGCGCAGGGGATTGAGTCACCGCCGCCTTTCCGGGCACGGTACCGGCAGTCGGCGCAGGCAAACCGAGGTTTTGTGCCACGCGCGCGGCCAGCTTCAGGTCGATATTGGCCAGAATCTCATTCACCTGACGCTCACGAATCCAGGTGCGCTCCACCTTGCCCAACTCAAAGCTGTAGGCCGCGATGATGTGTTCTTTCTCATGGTCGCTCATGCTTTGGAAGAACAGGGTCGCTTGTGAAAAATGGTCGGCGAACGATTCACTACGACGACGAACCTTGTGCGCTTCGAGGCGCTCTGGATAGGTCTCGAAACCCCCATCCTGAGCCCCGGGCGGCGTCTCTTTCGGCCAGCCACCGTCAATGGAGTTAGGCTCGTAAGACGCGCGCCCCTTGTCGAGGGTGGTGCGATGTTGCGCGTCACGTTGCCCGTTGTGGTTGGGTGCGACAGGGCGGTTGATCGGAATCTCGTGGAAGTTCGGTCCGCCCAGACGGCTGATCTGCGTGTCGGTGTAGGAAAACAGTCGACCTTGCAGCAGCGGATCATTGGAGAAGTCGATGCCCGGCACGATATGCCCAGGGCAGAACGCAACCTGCTCGGTCTCGGCGAAAAAGTTGTCCGGGTTGCGGTTAAGCACCATTTTGCCCAACGGCGTCACCGGCACTAACTCCTCGGGGATGAGCTTGGTCGGGTCGAGCAGGTCGAAATCGAATGTATGCTCATCCTCCTCCGCGATAATCTGCACACCGAATTCCCATTCGGGGTAATCGCCGGTTTCAATCGACTCCCATAAGTCTCGACGGTGGAAGTCCGTGTCCTTGCCAGCCAGCTTCTGCGCCTCGTCCCAGAGCAGCGAGCACACGCCAAATTTGGGCTTCCAGTGGAATTTAACGAAGCTCGACTTACCGTCCGCGTTGATCAAGCGAAAGGTGTGGATGCCAAACCCCTGCATGGTCCGCAGGCTTTTCGGGATGGCCCGGTCGGACATCGTCCACAGCACCATATGCGCCGACTCCGGCACCAGCGAAACGAAATCCCAGAACGTATCGTGAGCGGAGCCGCCGGTGGGCATTTCATTATGAGGCTCGGGTTTTACCGCGTGAACGAAGTCCGGGAACTTGATCGCGTCCTGAATGAAGAACACCGGCATGTTGTTGCCGACCAGATCGAAGTTGCCTTCATCGGTGTAAAACTTCACCGCAAATCCGCGCACGTCACGCACGGTATCGCCCGAGCCACGCGGCCCCTGGACGGTGGAAAATCGCGCGAACACTGGGGTCTTTTTCCCCGGGTCCTGGAGGAAACCGGCCTTGGTCAGGGCGGCATGGTTTTCATAGGTCTGGAAGTAACCGTGCGCCGCCGTGCCCCGCGCATGCACGATGCGCTCGGGAATGCGCTCATGGTCAAAGTGGGTGATTTTTTCACGCATGATGAAATCTTCAAGCAAGGACGGACCCCGATCACCGACCTTGAGCGTGTTCTGGTTATTGGAAATTTTTACGCCCTGATTGGTGCGTAGCGCCTGCTCGGTGGCATCGGAACGGAACGGCTCCAGGCTGTCCAGCTTGGCGTTGGTATTGCCACGGTCCAGGGTGTCAGTGCCAGCCAGCTGGCTGTGGCTGACATTGGAACTGGCGCCGGTCGTGGTAGTGGTTGTGGTCTTCTTGGTAGCCATCAGACTAAAACTCCTCGGTTGCGGGCGGCCCTGGCGCGGGTTGAATCGCGGGGCCTGATCGGCAAAACCTTTCCTGGCACGTCATTCAGGAAAATCGAGACGCTTTATTACTGACTCAGGCTCAAAACAGCCGTTCCGTGTTTTTCATGACCTTTGGTCTAACCAACAGGCAAACCACTGCAATCCGCCGCCACCGACCTCGTTATTGCCGTTTCGCAGGTTTGCCATCAAATAAATGCTAAGAACCTCCAGCTGGACAGGCTAAAATGCGCGCCCGGCTTATCCAGCCGGTGTCCGCTGGTAGTAAGAACGCCTGAGCATCCGGCCACTTCCACCACCCTTTCTTACCGCGCCCCCACAAGGTTCGCTACGTGATCGAGTTTCATAACGTCCATAAAACCTATCGGGTCGCAGATCGGGAAATTCCCGCCCTGCATCCCACCAGCCTGCGTGTCGAAGACGGTCAGGTCTTCGGCCTGATTGGTCATTCCGGCGCGGGAAAAAGCACGTTGCTGCGCCTGATCAATCGCCTGGAAACCCCGAGTGGCGGGCAGATCATCGTCGACGGTGAAGATGTCACCGCGTTCGACGCCAACGCTCTGCGAGGCTTCCGGCAACAGGTCGGGATGATATTCCAGCACTTCAATCTGCTGTCCTCCAAGACCGTCGCCGATAACGTTGCCATGCCGTTGACCCTGGCCGGTGATATGTCACGCAGCCAGATCGATCAGCGCGTGGCCGAACTGCTTGAGCGCGTGGGCCTGTCCGATCAGGCAAAGAAATACCCGACCCAGTTGTCTGGCGGGCAAAAGCAGCGGGTAGGTATTGCCCGTGCGCTGGCGACCAAGCCGAAAATCCTGCTGTGCGACGAAGCCACCAGCGCCCTTGACCCGCAAACCACGGCATCGGTCCTGCAATTGCTGGCCGAGATCAATCGCGAGCTTAATCTGACCATTGTCCTGATCACCCACGAGATGGACGTGATCCGCCGCGTCTGCGACCACGTTGCCGTCATGGATGCCGGGAGGATCGTCGAGCAGGGCAGCGTGACGGATGTGTTCCTGCATCCCAAGCACCCGACCACCAAGCGTTTCGTGCAAGAAGACGAGCAAATCGACGAAGGTGAACTGCGCGATGATTTCGCCCATGTGCAGGGCCGCATCGTGCGCCTGACGTTCCAGGGTGATGCCACCTACGCACCGCTACTGGGCACTGTCGCCCGGGAGACCGGGGTCGATTACAGCATCCTCGCCGGGCGCATCGACCGGATCAAAGACACCCCCTATGGGCAACTGACCCTGGCCATTACCGGTGGCGACATGGAAGCAGCCTTCGCCCGCTTCACCGCCGCGGATGTTCACATGGAGGTGCTGCGTTGATGGATGCCCTGACCCACCTGTTTTCCAACGTCGACTGGTACGAAATCTGGATCGCCACGGGCGACACCCTGGTGATGCTCGGCGTTTCCCTGGCCTTTACCGTGCTCTTGGGGCTGCCGCTGGGCGTGTTGATGTTCCTGACCTCGCCGCGCCAGTTACTGGAGAACGACCGTCTGTATTCCGGCGTGGCATTGATCGTCAACCTGCTGCGGGCGTTGCCGTTCATCATTTTGCTGATCGTGATGATGCCACTGACCGAAATCATCACCGGCACATCGCTCGGGGTCCTCGGCACCTTGCCGCCACTGGTGGCGGGCGCCACGCCCTTCTTCGCTCGCCTGGTCGAGACCGCATTGAGGGAAGTGGATCGCGGCATCATCGAAGCGACCCAGGCCATGGGTGCCACCACTCGGCAAATCATCATCAAGGCACTGTTGCCAGAAGCGCGGCCCGGCATTCTGGCGGCCATAACCGTCACGGCTATCGCACTGGTGTCGTTCACCGCGATGGCCGGTGCAGTCGGTGCCGGAGGTCTGGGCGACCTGGCTATTCGCTATGGTTATCAACGCTTCCAGAACGATGTGATGTTTGTCACGGTCGTATTGTTATTGGTGCTGGTACAGATTCTGCAAACCATCGGCGACAAGCTGGTGACGCACTTCACCCACCGATAACAGCAATCGCTAAACACAATGGCGGGTCGCCGATCCGCCAAGGCCCGACCGGCCAGAGCCGCCCCGTCAGCAGGCGGCCGTTTCAACGGAGTTAGTGCATGAAAAAGCTACTCGCCGCATTGGCTGCAGTTGTTGCTCTGGGCGCGCACGCCGATGAAACTTTGACCGTCGGCGCCTCGGCTGTGCCCCATGCGGAGGTTCTTGAGTTCATCAAGCCGATGCTGGCCAAGGAAGGGATCGACCTGCAAATCAAGGTATTCAGCGACTACATCCAGCCCAATGCGCTGCTCGCGGATAAAAGCCTCGACGCGAACTTCTTCCAGCATCAGCCGGCCCTGAATGAGTTCAACAAAAGCAACGGCACCGACCTGATTGCCGTGACCAAGGTTCACGTCGAGCCCATGGGCGCTTACTCGAACGGCCTACTAAAAAAGATCGACGACCTGCCCGATGGCGCCAACATCGCCTTACCCAACGAACCCGCCAACGAAGGTCGAGCCTTGCTGTTGCTGACCAAAGCCGGGCTGATCACGCTTAAAGATCCGGGCAACATCTTGTCAAAGCCTCAAGACATCGCCGAGAACCAGAAAAACCTGAAATTCCGCGAGCTGGAAGCGGCCACATTGCCGCGCGTGGTTACCCAGGTTGACCTGACGCTGCTCAACACCAACTACGCGATGAGCGTCAAACTGGACCCTGCCAAAGACGCGTTGCTCATCGAAGGCAGCGACTCGCCTTACGTGAACATCCTCGTAGCACGTCCGGAAAACAGAGACTCGATTGCCATGCAAAAACTGGTCGTCGCCTTGCACAGCCCGGAACTGAAGCAATTCATGCTGGAAAAATACCAGGGTGCAATCGTTCCGGCATTCTGATCAAACACCCCCACGCGCCATTAGCCTAGACTCAGGACACTTTCACTCCCTGAACGAGGATGCTTGTCATGGCGCTGCCCCCCTTCCACTTGGCGGTACCGGTCTATGACCTGGCGGCTGCCCGGCATTTCTACGGCGATGTATTCGGTTGCAGCGAAGGCCGCAGCAGCGAGCATTGGGTCGACTTCAATTTCTTCGGCCACCAGTTGGTGATTCACCACCAAGCAAAAAGCACGTCGCAGGAGCAAGCCCTGAGCAATCCGGTGGACGGCCATGATGTGCCCGTGCCGCATTTCGGCGTGGTGCTGGAATGGGATCAATGGGAAGCGCTGGCCGATCGACTCCAATCCCGGGAAACCGCGTTCGTTATCGAGCCATACATTCGCTTCAAGGGCCAGGTGGGCGAGCAGGCGACCATGTTCCTGCTCGACCCGTGTGGCAATGCGCTGGAGTTCAAAGCCTTCAAAGACATTGGCCAGTTGTTTGCCAAGTGATGTCGCCTTCATTCGCGAAACGGCCATCAGCGTCCGGTTACTCCCGGACCAACAACCCCGGCAATTGCGCGATCATTTTCTGGTTATTCAGCGGCGACCGGATAAACCCGCGCTGGGTGCCGTCCGGACCAAGCAGGGCGAGGTTGCCGCTGTGGTCGACGGTGTAGTTGGGCTTACTGGTGTCGGCAGGGATGAATGGAATGCTCACGGCGTTGGCGAGTTTCTGGATGTCGTCGACGGGCGCGGTCACTCCCTGGAACTCGGGGTCGAAGTAGCCCAGGTATTGCTTGAGCTGCTGCGGTGTATCGCGATTGGGGTCGACGCTGACCAATACGATTTGCAGCTTGCCCACAACGTCCTTGGGTAATTCGCTTTTGATCTGGCGCAGCTGGGCGAGCGTGGTTGGGCAGATATCCGGGCAAAAAGTATAGCCGAAAAACAGCATCGTCCATTTACCCTTCAACTCATTCATGACGACCGGCTTGCCATCCTGATTGGTCATCTTCACGTCAGGCAGACTGCGGCTGGTAGGTAGCAGGATGATGCCTGCATCAATCAGCGCCGTCGGATCGCCCTGTCCTCTGCCAGACAGCACCTTGTTGACGGTAAGGCCCAGGACCAACGCCACCAGGGCGACCAGAATAAAAACGGTTTTCTGAACTCGAGTCATAGATTCAACAATAAGTAGTGGTCGACAAGCAGCGCGATAAACAGCAGGAACAAGTAGTAAATAGAGTACTTGAAGGTGTTGATCGCCGCGTGCGGCTTACTGCCACGGTACAGCACCCAGGCCCATTGCAGAAAGCGCGCACCCAGCCCCAGGGCACACAGCAGGTACAGCATGCCGCTCATGTGAATCACGTAGGGCATGAGGCTGACCGCGAGCAGGACGAAGGTGTACAGCAGAATATGCACCTTGGTGTAATGCTCGCCGTGGGTGACGGGCAGCATCGGGATGTCTGCCTTGGCGTATTCCTCTTTGCGATGGATCGCCAGCGCCCAGAAGTGCGGCGGGGTCCAGGCGAAGATGATCAGCACCAGCAGCAGCGGTTCGGCGCTGACATGCCCGGTGATGGCAACCCAACCCAGCAGCGGCGGCGCGGCCCCGGCCAGGCCGCCGATCACAATATTCTGCGGTGTGGCGCGCTTCAAAAAGCCGGTGTAAATCACTGCATAGCCGAGCAACGAGGCCAGCGTCAGCCACGCCGTGAGCGGGTTGGTGAACGCCAACAGCAAGGCTTGCCCGGCCACCGCCAGCAGCAAGGCAAAGGTCATGGCCGACGCAGGTGACACGCGTCCTTCAGCGATTGGTCGCTTGTGGGTGCGTGCCATCACGGCATCAATGCGTCGATCCACCACGTGATTGACCACCGCCGCGCCGCCCGCGCAAAAAGCGATCCCCATGTTGCCAAACACCAGTACCGTCCAAGGCACTCCAGCGCGTGTGGCGAGGAACATGCCGACCAGTGAGGTGATCAGCATCAGCACCAACACTTTGGGCTTGGTCAGTTCGAGGTAGTCACGCCAAATGGCCTGGCTGTGTCGCTCGCTGATTAGAGTAGCCATGGCGTCTCTCCTTCTCGTTATTATTCTGTGCCAGGTTATTTGCCGGGTTGAAGCTGCCCGTGAGCCGATCCTTGCACTTCAAAGCGGTGTCGGCGTTTCGTCTTGGTCGCCCAACCAAGGGCTGAGCGTGTGCGGTAATTCACCAGGGTCAGGGTCAACATCAAGGCCGCACCACCAGCGTTATGGGCCACGGCAATCGGCAGCGGCAGATGAAAAATCACGTTGCTGATACCCAATCCCACCTGAGCCGCCAGGGCCAGCAAAACCAGAGAAGCCATGCCTTTGAGCCCGGCTCGCTGCAGTTGCCAGGCCAGCGCCAGCAGTACCAAGGTCACCACGACTGCGCCGACGCGATGCGTCAGGTGGATCGCGGTGCGGGCATCACTGTCCAGTTGCCCCCCCAGATAGTTCGGGCCTATGTGCTGCGTGAGGTGAAAGCCATTGGCGAAGTCTGCTTTGGGCCACCATTCGCCATGACAGGTGGGCAAGTCGATACAGGCCACTGCGGCATAGTTGGAGCTGACCCAGCCGCCGAGGGCGATTTGCCCAATCACCAGCACCAACCCCAACGCCGCCAGAAGGCGTAATCGAGAAGGTAGCTGCGGCAAGGGTGCAAAGGCCCCGGACAAACGCAGCGTCAGCAAAAACAGCAGGCTCAAGGTCGCGACGCCGCCGAGTAAATGCGCCGTAACCACCTGCGGCCATAGCTTGAGGGTCACCGTCCACATGCCAAACGCGGCCTGAGCGATGACCACGCAGAGCATCAGCAGCGGCAATTTCAGCGGCTGCCCACCGTTATGGCGACGACGCACGGCCTGGGCCGCCAGCGCCATGATCATCAGCGCCAGCGTGCCCGCGAAGTAACGGTGGACCATCTCGTTCCAGCCCTTGCGGGCTTCTACCGGTGCCTCGGGAAAGTGCAATTCGGCATGCGCCAGTTGCGTCTCGCTGTTGGGCACACTGATAAAACCGTAACAGCCAGGCCAGTCCGGACATCCCAACCCTGCGTGGGTCAGCCGGGTGTAGGCACCGAGCAACACCACAACCAGCGCAAGCAGCGTGGCAAACAAAGCGAGGCGAAATCCAGGTCTGGCCATGACGATGCCCTATCCGATGTTCGACAGTTTCAACAGTTGGCGTAGATCGTTGAGCAGGTCCTTGCCGTCGACCTTGGCGTCGTAACGCAGCACCAGGTTGCCGTGGGGATCGACGATCCAGAGGTGTGGCGCTTCAACGCCGGGTGCAAGGGTGTTGTACCGCGATAGATCCAGCGGATAGCGCTGCAACTGCGGGTATTCGCGCGTCAGCTTCGCCGAGTAATTGGCCTCCAGCGGTTGTGCGGTAGCCAGCGCATGGCTGGCGCGAGTCGCATCACGGCCAAGACCGATCTGGACCTGCCGCGCCAGATAGACCAGCTGTTGGCAATCTGCCGCACAGCCCTGCGGCGCACTGACCAGCAGTTGCCAACGGGGCTCGTCGGCCGGCACCCCGAGGTCGGCGCGACCTTGCCCGTTACCGATCAGCTCGCCGTGGTAGCTGCGGCCGTCCGGCACCCAGAACTGCAACTTGTACATGCCGGTCGCCAGAAGGATCGGGCCGAGGGCCACCAGCAACACCAGAATCAGTTGCAAACGTCCCTTGCGGCGACCCTGCGGCGCGCGTGTTTCAGACATGTTGAGTGGATTCATGGCCGCTCCCATGGTTTTTCTCCTTGGCGTTGTGTAATCCGAGGTACAGATAAAGGCCGAACAGCGCCGCCGCCATGGCGAACCACTGAACGGCGTAACCGAGGTGTTTTTCCGGGCCCATCGCCACCACCGGCCAATCGAGTTGATACGCGGCAACGCCCGGCTCAAGCCGCAATTCATCGGCATACCCCTGGCGTCCCAGTTCGGGCCAGAGCGTTGTCGGATCCACCGCCGTGACCAAACGCGGCCATGGGGCACCCACAGGGTCGGGCGCTAATTGGAAGGTGGCGCCAGACGGCACATACACCCAGGCGTTGAGGTTCAAGACTTGGCTGGGGGTGTTGAATACCGGCGGCGTGCGACGTTCCGGCCAAGGCAGCCAGCCACGATTGACCAGCAGCCACAACCCGCTGGCCTGATCGTGAAACGGTTGGATCAACTCGACACCGGGCCTGCCGCCACGGGTGCTGTTGTCCAGGAGCAGGGTGTGTTCGGCGTCGAACTGGCCGCGCAACTGCACGCGACGATAGGCGGGGTCGACTGTTTGTTCGAGGTGGGTGCCCGGCATCGGTTCAGCCGCGCGGCGCTCGGCGTAATGGGTCAGCAATACGCGTTTTTCCTCGCCTCGATCAAGCTGCCAGAAGCCGAGAAAAATCAGCAGCGGCAGTAACAGAAACACCACCACTGTCGGTGCCCGGCCAGGTTGGAAGCGCTTCATGACATGCCCCCATTGTGGGTAGCTATACTGCAATACATCGCCTATACCTCCCCCAACGTCATGGAGTTTCATCATGCTCAAAGCGGCGATTGTTCTACTGCTTATTGCCACGATGATCAGTCTATTCAGCGGCCTGTTCTTTCTAGTCAAAGACGACAGCGGTTCCACCCGAGTGGTAAGGGCCCTGACCGTGCGTGTCAGCCTGACCGCCATCACCGTCATCCTGATTGCGTGGGGCTTCTACAGTGGTCAATTGGTCTCTCACGTCAGCTGGTAAGCCTTGCCTCTACAAGACGTAGACAAAGACAAACAGGCCGATCCACACCACGTCGACAAAGTGCCAATACCAACTCGCCGCCTCGAAGCCGAATTGATGCTCGGCATCAAAGTGCCCCCGCATCACCCGCATCAACATCACAAACAGAATGATCGTGCCGATGGTGACGTGGGCCCCGTGAAACCCGGTGAGCATGAAGAAGGTTGCGCCATAAATGCCTGAGCCGAGGGTCAGCCCCAGCTCGTGATAGGCCTCGATGTATTCGGTAGCCTGCAACGCCAGAAAACCCAGCCCCAACAAGACCGTCAGTGCCAGCCAGATTTTCAGGGCGCCGCGATGGCCTTTTTTCAACGCATGGTGAGCGATGGTGACCGTGACACTGGAGCTGACCAGCAAAAGGGTGTTGATCAGCGGCAAATGCCACGGATTGATGATCTCTTTAGGACCCGGGAAAAGTTTTGGATCAGGGGTATTCATCAGCGGCCAGGCGTACTGGAAATTAGGCCAGAGCATGTGTGAGATGCCCTTGGAGCCCTCACCGCCCAGCCAGGGACCCGACAGGTTGCGCACGTAAAACAGGGCACCAAAGAAGGCGATAAAGAACATCACTTCAGAAAAAATGAACCAGCTCATACCCCAGCGGAACGAGCGATCCATCTGCGCACTGTACAGACCGCTGCGGCCTTCCTTGATCACGGCACCGAACCAGCCAAACAGCATGTAGGCCAGTAGCAGGCCGCCGACGAAAAAGATCAGTGGCCCGTGGGAATCAGGCCGTCCTGCCTTCATGTCGTTGAACCAAGTGCCCAGGCCGAACATCGTGACGAACATGCCAACCGTGGCGATGATCGGCCATTTGCTTTGCGCGGGAACGTAGTAATGCTCGTAAATTGCCATCTTATTGTTCTCCTTATCGGGCGCCCTGGATGAATCCAGGTCCTAACCGCCATTGCTTGCCACTTTTGCAGCCGGTGGTTGGCGAGCGGTGATATCGAACAGCGTGTAAGCGAGCGTCAGTTCTTTCTGGCTCTTGGGCAGGTCGCGATCAACGATGAATCGCACCGGCATTTCAATGCGTTCCCCCGGCTGCAGCACTTGCTGGGTGAAGCAAAAGCATTCGGTCTTGTGGAAGTAAACCGCGACGTCGCCCGGCGAAATGCTGGGGACAGCCTGCGCCGTCATCGGCTTGTTGGTCGGGTTATGGGCCACGAACAGCATCTCGTTGACCGCACCGGGATGCACAATCAGTTCCTCCGCCTTGGGGTAGAAGTCCCAAACCATGTCGACGTTGTTGCTCGAGACAAACTGCACCCGCACCTGACGATTCAGATCAACGACCTGCGACCCTTCATATTTATCGCCGGTCTTGCCGTTGATACCGAGCGTTTTGCACATCACGTCGTACAGCGGCACCAAAGCAAAACCGAAGGCGAACATCACGACCACCAGCAATAACAGGCGGATCACCAGGCGTTTGATCGAGCGCGCTTCGCTCATGTCATTTCACTTCCGGAGGTGTCGTGAAGGTGTGATAGGGCGCAGGCGAAGGAATACTCCACTCCAGGCCCTCAGCGCCGTCCCACGGTTTGGCCGGTGCTGGCGGACCACCACGAATGGTTTTGATCACGATGAACAGGAAGAAAAGCTGCGTCGCGCCAAAGGTGAAGGCACCGATGGACGACACCATGTTGAAGTTGGCGAACTGCAGGTTGTAATCCGGAATCCGGCGCGGCATGCCCGCCAAACCAAGGAAGTGCATCGGGAAGAAGGCCATGTTCATGCCCACGAACGACAACCAGAAATGCAGCTTGCCGAGGGTTTCGTCATACATGTGTCCGGTCCATTTCGGCAACCAGTAATAGGCCGACGCGAAGATCCCGAAGATCGCACCCGGCACCAGTACATAGTGGAAATGCGCGACCACGAAGTAGGTGTCCTGATACTGGAAGTCCGCCGGGGCTATCGCCAGCATGAGCCCGGAAAAACCGCCAATGGTAAATAGGATCACGAACGCCACCGCGAACAGCATCGGTGTCTCGAAGGTCAGCGACCCCTGCCACATGGTACTGACCCAGTTGAACACCTTGACCCCGGTGGGCACGGCGATCAGCAGGGTGGCATACATGAAGAACAACTCGCCCACCAGCGGGATACCGACCACGAACATGTGGTGGGCCCAGACGATGAACGACAGGAAGGCGATACTCGCCGTGGCATACACCATCGACGTGTAGCCAAACAGCGGTTTGCGCGAGAAGGTCGGGATGATCGAGCTGACCGCGCCGAATGCCGGCAGGATCATGATGTACACCTCAGGGTGCCCGAAGAACCAGAACACGTGCTGGAACAACACCGGGTCACCGCCGCCCGCCGCACTGAAGAAGCTGGTGCCGAAGTGGATGTCCATCAACATCATGGTCACGCAACCTGCCAGCACCGGCATCACCGCAATCAACAGGAAGGCCGTGATCAGCCAGGTCCAGACGAACAGCGGCATTTTCATCAAGGTCATGCCGGGCGCACGCAGGTTGAGAATGGTCGCGATCACGTTGATCGCGCCCATGATCGAGCTGATGCCCATCAAGTGGATGGCGAAGATGAAGAAGGTCACGCTTTCCGGCGCGTAGGTGGTCGACAGCGGGGCGTAGAAGGTCCAGCCGAAGTTCGGCCCACCACCCGGCATGAACAGCGTCGACACCAGCAACAGGAACGCAGCCGGGAGCAACCAGAAACTGAAGTTGTTCATCCTCGGCAGGGCCATGTCCGGTGCGCCGATCATCAACGGGACCATCCAGTTGGCGAGGCCGACGAACGCGGGCATCACTGCACCGAACACCATCACCAGCCCGTGCATGGTGGTCATCTGGTTGAAGAAGGCCGGCTCGACGATTTGCAGACCCGGCTGGAACAGCTCGGCACGAATCACCATGGCGAAAGAGCCGCCCAGTAAAAACATGCAGAAGCTGAACCACAGGTACAGCGTGCCAATGTCTTTGTGGTTAGTCGTCAGCACCCAACGCATCAGGCCTTTTGCGGGGCCGTGAGCGTGGTCATCATGGCCGGCGTGGCCATGGTCATCGATCACTGCACTCATGTCCTGTCTCCTGCAAAACGGGGAGCGAAGCACGCCAGGGCGAAACGAGAGGAATAGGCAATTGAAGGGATCATTTGCTGTCCGCCTGTTTCAGAGCCAGCACGTCTTTGGGGGTGACCATGTCGCCTTTGCTGTTACCCCATGCATTACGCTCGTAGGTCACCACCGCCGCGATATCGACCTCGGAAAGCTGTTTGCCGAACGCCGCCATGGCCGTGCCTGGCCGACCATGGAAGACCGTGCTCAAGTGGTCTGCCTTAGGCCCGGTGGCCACCTTCGAGCCTTTCAGCGCCGGGAACATCGGTGGCAAACCCTGACCCTCGGCCTGGTGACACGCCACGCAGGTGGTGTGGTAGACCTTGTCGCCGCGGGCGACCAGCTCATCCAGTGTCCAGTCTTTGCTGGTCAGTTCTTTTAGTTTGACCGTCTCGGCTTTGCGTCCCGCCAGCCAGGTATCAAAATCGGCCTGGGACTTGGCCTCGACCACAATGGGCATGAAACCGTGGTCCTTGCCGCACAGTTCAGAGCACTGACCGCGATAGATGCCAGGCGTATCGACGCGGGTCCAGGCTTCGTTGACGAACCCCGGAATGGCATCGCGTTTAACCGCAAAGGCCGGCACCCACCAGGAGTGGATAACATCGGCTGCGGTCACCAAAAAGCGTATTTTCACACCCACCGGGACCACCAACGGTTCGTCGACTTCCAGCAGGTAATTTTCGCCCTTGGCTTCTTTGTTATGAATCTGAGCCGCCGGGGTCGCCAGGTTGCTGAAGAACTCGACGTCTTGCCCCAGGTATTTGTAATGCCATTTCCACTGATAACCGGTGATCTGAATATCAAGCGCCGACTCACTGGTGTCGTACATCTTGATCAGGGTTCTGGTCGCCGGAATGGCCATTACGATAAGGATCAGGAGGGGCACAATCGTCCAGAGAATTTCGACGGTCGTGCTCTCATGAAACTTGGCTGCCACCTGACCGGTGGAGCGACGGTGGACGATCATCGACCAGAACATGGCGCCAAATACCACAACGCCGATCACCACACAGATCCAGAAGATGGTCATGTGCAGGTCGAATACTTCGTGACTGACTACAGTCGCTCCCGGCGCCATATTCGTGGTCCAGGCGGCTTGTGCCTGGCTGAATACCGACCACAACAGGAGGCCCATCCAGACATGTGGATGTCGCATCATTGCGGGTTCCCCTTATCGTTCTTGTTATCCCGCCGGCTTTCACCTGCGGCCAAGGGAGCGACGGCCAAGAATGGGGACTTGGCGGTCGGGGCCAGGGCTGCAAATGCAGTCGGGCGTCACCAGCTAATCTTCCTTCAGCCCCGAGTATAGACAGCGACTCAGACCTCGCAATGCGATGTGGCGAAACTAGTTAGCTGGCTAAATTGTCGATTCGGGGCTATATCGGGCGCGAAATGTGTAACGCAATTGGACACGCCTTAGATCTCATTCACATAAATGTGAATTTGTTATGACAAATGCGTCTTATAAAATTTTATAAGCACGCTACCGTATGACTTCGTTTTCTTTTCAATCCTGCTTCACTGCTTTCAGGAGCCTTCATGAACACCGCCGCTTTGCGCGAGCAGATTCAACGTGCACATCAACACGAGGCCGAAACCGGCCAATTGTCACGTCAGCTGGAAACTCAATTGCCACACCTTCACCCTGCCATTCACCTGCCTGAACTGGACGCAAAGGGTGTTCTGACACGTTTTGTTGCAGCTTATATCGAGTTGGTTCCGGACTTGCTCGACGCCGCCCACGAGGTCGCGCTCGAAGCCGGTATCGAGGATCAAATCAAACCCGTATTGAAGATCGCCGAACACTTTTTTCTTCAGCCGCCGACAATCATGGACGGCCACGAGGGTCTGGACAGCCTGCTGGATGAAGCCTATCTGGCCCATCGTCTGGTCGAAGAAGTGAATGACCTCTACATCAAGCACTTCGGCCAACCGCTGATTCCATCGAATACCACCGTGGCCAGCGTGATTGCCCACCAGTTGATTGGCGAAGCGTTCGCCAATCAACTGGACGAAGCCGTCCATCATGCCGTAGACGAAATGCTCGACGATGAAAGCTTCGCGCTCGATTCCGTCGAAGCCTATCGCGACCGCCTGATCAGCCCGGACACCGAAGCCGCATGGAAGCGCTGGCCGTGTCTGTCGCGCCAGCTGGGCGTCGGGCTTGATCTAGAGCAAACCCGCGCCGTCTGACACCACGGCTTGCAGCGCACCGCCACACCGCGCACGACTCAGGCCGAACCAAGGCCTGCCGTTGTGCGCAATCTCCCCTCCAGTCGACGCTTAAGGCCACGAGGCTCGATGATCAACCGCGAGCCTGTGGCCGCATTGGCGCGTCCCCACTCTTCAAGCAGCTCAAGACACGAGTGGTCGATATAACTCAGGTTATTGAGCGGCACATGCACCGTGCTGCCGTGCGGAACGGTCCCCAGAATCCGGGTCAACATCGGGACTTTGAGGAAGGTCGCAGCGCCCATCAATCGCAACTCCATTTCCCCCTCGGCTTCGAGATCAACCAGACTGACCTTCAAACGCGATGCTTTCCAGGCCAGTTTGGCCAAGGTCATACCGAAACCGATCAATACTCCGGTCAACAGATCCGTAAAGATGATCGCCACTGCAGTTGCGGCGTAGGTGAACATCGGCATCCGGCCATAGCGACCCAGCCCGCGAAAGGCCTTGAGGTCGACCAGTTTCAACCCGGTATAGACCAGAACGCCCGCCAGGCTGGCGACCGGAATGCTTTGCAGCACACTGGACAGCAGCAACACGAAGGCCAATAACCAGACGCCGTGAAAAACCGCTGACAGCCGTGTACGAGCACCGGCCTGGACGTTGGCCGAGCTGCGCACAATGACCCCGGTCATCGGCAGGGCACCGAGCAAACCGCAGAGCATGTTGCCCACTCCTTGGGCGGTCAGTTCCCGGTCGAAATCCGAACGCGGGCCATTGTGCATGCGATCCACCGCAGCGGCGGACAACAACGTCTCGGCACTGGCGATAAATGCCACCGCGAAGGCCGCGATCAAAATACCCGGATCCGCCAGACTCAGCAGGTCGGCGGGGCGCAACCAGTCGATGGCTTCAGCAAGATTGGCCGGCACCTCGACGCGCTTGATTTGCAGGGCGAACGCCAGGCTGACAACGGTGACAAGACCGACACCCAGCAACGCGCCCGGTACAAAGCGCAACGCCGTTGGTCGCCATTTGTCCCACAGCCACATCACCACAATCGTACCCAGCCCAAGCATCCCGGCCTGTAAGCCGGTGCCCGGCCCGATAGCCTGGATCAGTCTCGCGGGGAACCCGATCAGGTTATCCAGCCCGGACGGTTTGGGTCCGCCATCAAACATCACATGCACTTGAGACAGGACGATCAGCACGCCAATCCCGGCGAGCATGCCGTAGACCACCGCAGGCGCGGTGACCCGAAACCAGCAGCCAAGCTTGAAGCGCCCCGCCAAAACCTGCAGCAGACCCGCCAGAAGCAGGATCGGCCCCAACATCGCCATCCCGTGTTCGCGCACCACTTCAAAGACCAGGACAGCCAAACCGGCGGCCGGACCGCTGACCTGCAACGGCGAGCCGGCCAGCCAACCCACCACCAGACCACCGATAATGCCCGTGATCAGCCCTTTGGCAGGCGGCATGCCCGAGGCAATGGCAATACCCATGCACAAGGGCAGGGCGACGAGGAACACCACCACGGAAGCCAATAGCTCCCGAGGCAAAACGGATTTCAGTTCTGCAGTACCCATGACGACTCTCCGGGATTCTTCAGACGTAACAAGGCCCGCCAGCGCATAGAAAGCACTGCCGTTAAAGGCCCAAGAAGGATTTTATGAAAGTCAGCTGTGAATCAGACGCGAGCGTCTAAAACCGCGCTCTGGGTGTTGCCACCGGTATCGGATGGGTGCCGTCGAGCGGCAGAAACCGGTCTTGCGAGGCATCGTAAGCCAGGATTTCGCTGGTCTCGATGCTGTAGACCCAACCGTGGATGAACAAGTGACCACTGGCCATCTTCGACGCTACCGAAGGGTGCGTGCGCAAATGCTGCAACTGGGCGATGACGTTTTCCTGGGTCAACACGTGCATGCTTTCCTGTTCATTGGCGCAATGACAGTTGTCTTCGACCACCGTCTTGGCGACTTCGGCATGCCGCAGCCATGCCTTGACCGTGGGCATTTTCTCCAGAGTTTGAGGGTTGAGGACGGCGCGCATGGCGCCGCAATCGGAATGCCCGCAAATGATGATGTGCTGCACGCCCAAGGCGATGACCGCGTATTCAATGGCGGTGGAAACGCCGCCATTCATCTGACCGTAAGGCGGCACGACATTCCCGACGTTACGGGTAACGAACAGGTCGCCGGGGGCGCTTTGGGTGATCAGCTCGGGAACGATGCGTGAATCGGCGCAGGCGATGAACATGGCCCGAGGACGCTGAGCCGTGGCGAGCTTCTTGAAGAGTTCTTCCTGCTGCGGGAAGATCTCATGACGAAAATGCAAAAAACCGTCAACGATATGCTGAAGCGCTGCCTCGGCATTTTCCGTCTCTGGCGAGGCGCTGGCCGACGCAGCCGGAGGCTGTTTATCCATGTCACTCATGTCTGGTTCTCTCTGACGGATTGATGTGGATTTTCCTGCTGCTCCTGGAGCGCGACTGATCAGTCACTCCAGGGTCGACAGTAGCCGTCCAAGCTTAATTGAAACTTAATAAAACGCCCTAGGCCGAGGTTCCCGGGGCCAATGGGGACTGCCTCACTACAACAACGACATCTGCCCCCCTGGCGGACAAAACGCGTCGCAATCCAGATCAAAGCCTTCGCGCCGGTTCAGGCCCAACCGCTTGATCGCCACACTGTAACGCCGGGCCAGCAAATCGGCGAATGGTCCTTCACCGCGCATCCGTACGCCAAAACGACTGTCATACACCTCGCCGCCGCGACTCTGCCGAATCAGGCTCATGACATGCGCTGCCCGCTGTGGATAGTGCGCCTGAAGCCACTCCTCGAACAACGGGGCGACCTCCAGCGGTAAACGCAGCATCACGTAGCTTGCGCTCAATGCACCGGCCGCCTTGGCTTCAGCCAGCAAGCTTTCCAGCTCACTGTCGTTGATCATCGGGATCATGGGCGCGCACAACACGCCAACGGGAATACCCGCCTCACGCATCACCCGAATCGCCCTCAGCCGCGCCTTGGGCGCCGCCGCACGAGGCTCAAGGATACGTTTGAGCTCATCATCAAGGGTCGTCAGGCTGATAAACACCGACACCAGCCGCTGCTTTGCCAACTCGGCGAGCAGATCAAGGTCACGCAGAATCAACGACCCCTTGGTGATGATCGTCACCGGATGACGATAGCGCAACAACACGTCCAGGGTCGCGCGGGTGATTTTGTATTCACGCTCAATCGGCTGATAAGGATCGGTATTGGACCCCAACGTGATCGGCGCGCATCGGTAGCCCGGCTTGGACAGTTGCTGCTCCAACACCGCAGCAGCGTTGGTCTTGGCGATCAGCTTGGTCTCGAAATCCAGCCCAGGCGACATGTCCCAATAGGCGTGGCTGGGCCGCGCATAACAATAAATGCAACCGTGCTCACAGCCGCGATAAGGATTGATGGAGCGGTCGAAAGGAATGTCCGGCGAGGTGTTGCGCGTAATAATGGTTTTCGCCGTCTCGCTACACACCTCGGTGCCTTGGGTCCGCGGTACTTCCTGATACCAGCCGTCATCCTCCGCGACCGAACGGTTGGGCGCGAAGCGATTGTGTGGATTACTCGCGGTTCCGCGTCCGCGCGGGGGCAGAGCAGTGGGCATTAGGGTTCTCCGGATACTGTCTATGCATACAGTATCCGCGATCAACCCTTTTGCCTAGCGTCACCGGGCGAGCGGTCCCTCACACATTAATCAACCGGCCTTGCGGATGCTTGCGACATCCCCAGCCTTCACCGTTCCCGCCTGATTCCCCCAACTGCTGCGGATGAAGTTGACCACATCAGCCACTTCCTGATCCGACAGACGCCAGGCGTAGGCGGGCATGGTGAAGGTCGACGGCGCGGTATGGGTCGCCGCCAGCGTGCCGCCTTTGAGGACGATGTGAATCAACGAGGTCGCGTCTTCGGACTGCAACACCGGGTTGCCTGCCAGTGCCGGGAACACGCGGGTATAGCCGTGGCCATCGGTGCGGTGGCAGGCGGCGCAGTTATCGATGTAGACCGCAGCGCCGGCTTTGCTGTCATCGCCTTTCCACAGCGCTTTGGCGACCTGCTCATCGTATTGATGGGGCTGATCGTCGAGGTTGTTGGCAGGCAGAGTTTTCAGGTAACGGGCGATGGCGGTCAAATCTTCATCGCTCATGTATTGCATGCTGTGCACGATCACGTCGGTCATACCACCGAACACTGCGCTGCGGTCGCTGCGGCCGGTTTTGAGGAACTGAACCAGCTGCGCCTCGGACCAGCTCCCCAGGCCATCTTTATGATCGCCACGCAGGCTTTTGGCGATCCAGCCTTCAAGCGGTGCGCTGCCGGACAGGAATACGCTGCCTTCATTCGCGCTCAAGGCTTTTTCCTGCATGCTGATGGCCCGCGGTGTGTGGCACGCGCCGCAATGGCCAAGGCCTTCAACCAGGTACGCGCCACGACTGACCACTGCATCTTGCGCGACTGGTGCCCGATAGGCCTCGACCTTCGGCGCGAACATCCAGCGCCAGCCCGTCAACGGCCAGCGCATGCTCAATGGCCAGGGGATGTCGACGGCCTTGTTGTCCTGAACGACGGGCTCTACACCTTTCATGAAGTACGCGTACAACGCCTGCATGTCGGCTTCGGTCACTCGCGCATACGATGGATAGGGCATGGCGGGGTACAAGGTGCTGCCGCTTTTGGCGACACCCTGACGCACAGCGTTGTCAAAGTCCTCGAAGCTGTAGGCGGCTATGCCGGTCTTGTCCGGGGTGATGTTGGTCGAGTAAATCGTGCCAATGGGCGTTTCCATAGGCAGCCCACCGGCGAATGGCTTGCCATCCTTCGCGGTGTGGCAGGCCACGCAGTCACCGGCACGCGCCAGGTATTCGCCCTGTTTGATTAACCCCGAGTCCGGGTTATCAACAGCGAAAGCAGGGGCACCAAAACACAGGGCCAAGGTCGCGATAAGCAGATTTTTCATGATCATCGCTCCTTATGCCTGAACCAGCGGGCCTGGGTTTTTCAGGTACTGCTCGCGAATTGCCTTGGCCGACCAGTAGGTCAGCGCAGCCACCAGACCTGTCGGGTTATAACCAAGACCTTGTGGGAAAGCTGACGCCCCCGGGACGAAAACGTTATGCACGTCCCAGCTCTGCAGGTAGCGATTGATCACACTGGTTTTCGGGTCGGTGCCCATGATCGCGCCGCCGTTCAGGTGGGTGGTCTGGTAGGCAGCTGTGTTGAAGTGCTCGCCCACTTTTTTGCCCAACACGGCGATGGCTTTGGGGTTCATGGCTTCGGCAATTTTGCTCAGTTTCGAGACCATGAACTGGTTCATCTTGATGTCGTTTTCCTGCCAGTCGAAGGTCATGCGCAATAAAGGCTGGCCGTAGGCATCGTGGTAGGTCGGATCGAGATCCAGGTAGTTACCCCGGTAGGACTGATGCGCGCCGTGGGCGTCCATCGACACTTGGTGCGAATAAAAATCGGCGGTGGTGCGCTTCCAGGCACTGCCCCAGGCTGGCGTACCCGGCGGGTTCGACGTACCGGCAATCGGCCGGCTGCCCGCCTGGTTGACCCACATCGGTGAGCCCCCGACGAAACCGTGCGGCCCGTGATCGAAGTTGTCCGCGTTGAAGTCATCAATCGCAACGCCCGCGCCACCCGCACCGATGAAGTTGTTGGTGTACACGTCTTTGTCGAAGAACGCCTTGATGGTTGCCATGTTCTGGTAGGCGAAGTTTTTGCCGACCACACCCTCTCCGGTTTTCGGGTCGTAAGGCTTGCCGATCCCGGAAAGCAGGAGCATGCGCACGTTATTGAACTGAAACGCACCGAGGATCACCAGATCCGCCGGCTGCTCGATTTCCCGGCCCTGCGCATCGACGTAAGTCACGCCGGTGGCCTTGGTTTTGCTGCTGTCGAGGTTGATTCGCAGTACATGGGAATTGGGCCGTAGCTCGAACGTCGGGGTCTGTTTGAGCGCCGGCAGAATATTCACGTTGGGTGAGGCTTTGGAATACATGTAGCACACGTACCCGCTGCAAAATCCGCAGAAATTGCACGGCCCCATCTGCGCGCCATAAGGGTTGGTGTAAGGCCCTGAGGTATTGGCCGAGGGCAGGTCATACGGCTTGTAGCCCGCGACGCCGGCAGCTGTATGAAACAGCTGCGCGGAGTAGGTTCTTTTCTGCGGCACCAGGGGGAAATGATCGGAGCGATCGGGCGCATATGGATTGCCACCTTTGCCCTGGCCGACATTCTCGCCCTTGACCGTCCACGCCTGACCGGAGGTGCCGAAGACTTTCTCGGCGAAGTCGAAGTGCGGCTCCAGCTCTTCATAGCTGACGCCGAAATCCTGAATGGTCATGTCCTTGGGGATAAAGCTTTTGCCATAGCGCTCTTCGTAATGACTGCGCATGCGAAGCTCGATTGGGTCGACCCGAAAATGCACGCCGGACCAATGCAAACCCGCGCCGCCCACACCATTGCCGGGCAGAAACGCACCGAGTTGGCGGTTAGGCAGGGCCACGTCATTGACGCTGTGACGGATGGTCACGGTTTCCTTGGAGATGTCCTGAAACAGCTTTTTGCGCACGCTGTAGGTCAGTTCGTCGATTACCTGAGGATAGTTACCGTCCGGGTAGGTGTCTTGCATCGGTCCGCGTTCAAGGGCGAGCACATTGAGCCCGGCCTCGGTGAGTTCCTTGGCCATGATTGCGCCGGTCCAACCAAAGCCGATGATCACTGCATCGACCTTCTTCATGATGGTTGCCATGCTCAAGCCCTCTCGCCGCGAATAGACACTGCCGGGAACGGGTAGGGCTCGTTGCGTTCGACCCAATCCATGAAATCGGCGCGAGCGCCTGGGAAACCGACCATGGTCCAGCCAACCAGGCCCTTATTGCCACCGTGGATCGGGTCGCAGAAAAAACCCTCCTTGGTGTTTTGCAGCAACAGATTGAAAAACAGACTCGGCGGCACGCTGTCAAACGTCGCCTTGCCTGCTTCCAGCTGCTTGAGTGCCTCGTCCTGCGCAGACGGGCTCAACTCGGCGAAGACCTTGCCGTATTGCTGTTTGCACCAGATGTCGCAGTCAGCGATGCCCAGACGGTAGATGTCCTTGGGCACCAGCTTGCTCTGCCAACCCATTTCCTTCGGCGCGTCGGCCACGAAAGGCCCTTGCATGAACCACAGTGCACCGCTGGCATACGGCGTGTTCATCTGCCGATCAATGTATTCCGGCGCACCGGCTTCCAGGGCGCCAGGACCTTGTTCGTCATCCGGAATCAGGCGCGCGACCGCCGCGTTGATGAAGGCCCATTCTTCAGCCGTGAAATAATTCGGCTCGTACACCCCATGACTGGCAGGGGCTTCGGGTGGCGGTGTGGCGGTGGTCACGACCGGTGGTTGGGCCAACACGACGCTACTGCCCAGACCGAAACCAGCACTGGCAACCGTCACCACGGGGATCAACGTCAGGGTTTTGCGCAGAAACTCACGCCGCGGATTGTCTTGCTCAGACATGGGAGACCTCATCTTGCGATCACGGTTAAGGAGCCGCTCTTGGACGGCCCGTCTTTTCGGGGCTGTTGGGTCGCACAGACAAGGTGTCACGACTTTGATTACAGAACACGCCGGCAAGCTTTAGTTACAAATGGTAGCAGGCTAACAATAAGAAAAATCGTTTCAGCATCAAAAATCAGATCATTCCGACAAATGAAATCGGTATCAGATTCGAAATAACCGTTCGTTTAGGCGAAAAAAGACCATTCCCGTCTCTGGCGAGCGGTTATGTTTTGGAGGGGATATCGGGGAAATACCTGCAGGAGGCCCCGCCCCGTCGTCGATAGCGCGGCGTCGACGATGGGATGGCATCTCCTGCAGGGGGAAACCAGCGATCTAGCTTGGATCAACCGGCTTTTTCAGCTTGGGATTAGGGAAAAACTGCACGCCCTGCACCTTTGGATCGGCCGCTTTTACCACTGGTTTGTTGACCCGCGTGCCGAGTTCTTTGGGCACGGACAGCCCCTGCTCGTTGAGGGTGTCGGAGTAACCGCAGCCCACACATTCGCGATGAGGGACGTCGTTCTCGCTCCACATCATCAACTTGTCAGGCTCGCTGCACGCCGGGCAGACAGCCCCGGCAATAAAGCGTCTTTTGGTGATCGTTACCGGTGCCTCAGTCATAGTGCCGCTCCCTCACTCAAGCCTGAATGGCGCAAGAGTGCGTCAATCGTCGGCTCACGTCCGCGGAAGTCGACGAACAGCACCATCGGCTCCTGTGAGCCGCCGCGCGCCAGAATCGCTTCGCGGAACGCGCGACCGGTGTCGGAGTTGAACACCCCTTCTTCCTCGAACTTCGAGAACGCATCGGCCGACAACACTTCAGCCCACTTATAGCTGTAGTAACCCGCCGCGTAACCGCCGGCAAAGATGTGCGCGAAGCTGTTGGGGAAGCGGTTATAGGCCGGCGGACGCATCACCGACACTTCATCGCGAATGCCCTCAAGCACTTGCAGCACACTGCGACCGTCGCCATGGGTGGCGTGCAGTTCGAAGTCGAACAGCGAGAATTCCAGCTGGCGAACCATCATCAGTCCGGACTGAAAGTTCTTCGCGGCGAGCATTTTTTCCAGCAAGTCCTGCGGCAGCGCATCGCCGGTTTCGTAATGCGCTGAAATCAGCGCCAGGCCTTCAGGCTCCCAGCACCAGTTCTCCATGAACTGGCTCGGCAACTCGACCGCGTCCCACGCCACGCCGTTGATACCCGACACGCCCGCGTGTTCGACGCGGGTCAGCAGGTGATGCAGGCCATGACCGAATTCGTGGAACAGGGTGGTCACTTCATCGTGGGTCAGCAGCGCAGGCTTGCCGCTTACCGCAGGGGTGAAGTTGCACACCAGGTTCGCCACCGGATTTTGCAGCAGACCTTTAGCCGTACGACGACGATCCCGTGCGCCGTCCATCCAGGCGCCGCCACGTTTGTTGGCGCGAGCATAGAGGTCGAAGAAGAAGCGTCCGACGTGTTGGCCGTTTTCTGTGATTTCGAACAGACGAACATCCGGGTGCCAGGTGTCAAAACCTGTTTGCTCGGCGATTTCAATGCCATACAGGCGCTGCACGATAGCAAACAGGCCGGTCAGCACTTTATCGATTGGGAAGTAAGCGCGCAGGGTTTCCTGGGAGACGCTGTAGCGTTGCTCACGGAGCTTTTCCCCGTAGAAACCGCTGTCCCAGCTTTGCAGGTCGGCGCAGCCTTGCTCGGCGGCATAGGCCTTGAGCTGTTGCAGGTCTTGAACGGCGAACGGCTTGCTGCGTTTGGCCAGATCGCGCAGGAAACTCAACACGTGATCGCTGGTCTCAGCCATTTTGGTCGCCAGGCTCAACTCGGAGAAGCTGGCAAAACCGAGCAGCTGGGCCAATTCACGGCGCAGGTCGAGGATGTCTTCCATGACCGGACCGTTGTCATTCTGACCGGCATTCGGGCCCTGATCGGAAGCTCGGGTGCAGTAGGCCGCGTAAATTTCTTCACGCAGGGCGCGGTCTTCGGCGTAAGTCATTACCGCGTAGTAGCTCGGGAATTCCAGGCTGATCAACCAGCCGTCGAGGTCCTTGGCCTTGGCTGCGGCGGCCATCTGCGCTTTGGCCGAGTCCGTCAGGCCGCCGAGGGCGGCTTCGTCGGTAACGTGCTTGGTCCACGCCTGCGTCGCATCGAGCAGTTGGTTGGAGAAGCGGCTGCCCAGCTCAGACAATTTGCTCTGCACCTCGGCATAACGCTGTTGCTGTGCAGGCGGCAAGTCGATACCCGACAGGCGGAAATCACGCAGCGAGTGTTCGAGAATGGTTTTCTGCGCCACGTCGAAGCCGGCGGCTTCCGGGCTGTTGGCCAATGCCTCGAAAGCCTGGAACAGTTCGCGGTTCTGGCCCATCTCGGTAGAGTAGGCACTCAACGCTGGCAGGCAAGACTCATAGGCCTCGCGCAATTCGGCGCTGTTGCACACGGCATTCAGGTGGCTGACCGGGCTCCAGGCCGCGCCCAGGCGGTCATTGAGCTCGTCCATGGCCAGGATCAGACCGGCCCAGGTCGGCTGTTTGCCCTGGGTCACAAGGATCTCGGCAATCGCGCTACGGTTGTCGGCAAGGATCTGGTCAATCGCCGGTTTGACGTGCTCAGCGCGGATCGCCGAGAAGGGTGGCAAGTCATACGACTGTAAAAGAGGGTTGTTCGCGCTCACGGTTTAGCACCTTGGCTGGAAGAATCACTGGCACATCTTAATTACAATCGACGCTGACCGCAGCACTCAGACCCATCTATAAGTCTCAGAGAAGGAACCTATCGTGGCTATTCGCAAATATCAGCACCACATTCCAGTGCTCGCCGAGCGCGCATTTGTCGACTATTCGGCGGAGGTGATCGGCGATGTAGAGATTGGCGCCGACAGTTCGATCTGGCCGTTGACCGTGATTCGCGGCGACATGCACCACATCCGCATCGGCGCGCGCACCAGTGTCCAGGACGGCTGCGTGCTGCACATTACCCATGCGGGCCCGTTCAACCCGGACGGCTTTCCCCTGCTGATTGGCGATGAAGTGACCATCGCCCATAAAGTCATGCTGCATGGCTGCACGGTCGGTAATCGCATCTTGATCGGCATGGGCAGCATCGTCATGGACGGTGCGGTGGTCGAGGACGAGGTGATCATCGGCGCTGGCAGCCTGGTACCGCCGGGCAAGCGATTGGAGAGCGGCTTTCTGTACGTTGGCAGCCCGGTGAAACAGGTGCGGGCGCTGACAGACAAAGAGCGCGCATTCTTCAGCTACAGCGCCAGCAACTACGTGAAGCTCAAGGATCAACACCTGGCCGAAGGTTACGATCAGCCGCTGTGAGCTGATCCCCTGTAGGAGCTGACTTGTCTGCGAATAAGCCCGGCACGGGCTTCCGACGGGTTTGGGTTTGACCCTGCCGCCATGATCGGGATCAAGGGGCAGCCGGTGGGCCGCGTTGAATGGTCTTCGCAGCTCCTACAGTCATGTGTCTGATCCCGCCAGCCTCCGCAACGCCGCCTTGCGCTGTTCCATCGGCAGCGCTCCCAGCTTTTCCACTGCGCCGTAGAACGCGGGCCAGTCACCGTTGACCTGCTTGAACAGCGCGGCAAATGCCGGCACCCACTGGTCGTAGAGTCCAAAGGGCAGCAGTTTGGCGTTGTTCATCGGCGCATTGATCCAGGGATCGAAGCGTTTATCGCCTGCCCACTGCGTATCGCGCATCTGCCTATAATCACGGCGCAACCGCTCGAACTCCGCCGCTTTGCGCTCACGCATCATCTCGGCCGCGAGTGGCTGATCGTACAGTGCCTTCAAGCGTTCCCGAGTATCCAGAACCAACTGAATAAACTGATCATTCTGTTTCGAGGCCGCCAGGCTTTGCGGGGCCAACCCTCGTGCCGCCCGCCATTGGCGGGCGCCTTCCTGCTCGACGAAGTTGGCATAAGACTCGTTGAACTCAGTGTCGTCCTTCACATAAAAACGCTGATGCGCCAGCTCGTGAAAAATCAACGCGGCCATGCGCTCATCACCCCGACTGAGCATCGAGCTAAGAATGGGATCGTCGAACCAGCCCAGCGTGGAATATGTTTCTACCCCACTGACGTAGACATCCATGCCTGCCTGACGCTGCAACGCGGCCTCGCCTCTGGCTGCGCCCTGGCTGTAATAACCGCGATACGCGACGCACCCGGCGACTGGAAAGCAATGGGTGACCGGGTCCAGCGAGAACGCCCCTGTCGCGAACACATTCCACACCACATAAGGTCGGCCGATATCGACATACAGGCGGTAGCTGGGGTTATCCGGCAGGTGCAGTTGATGGCTGGCGAAAGCCCGAGCCTGCTGCGATTTGATCAGATGCTCGCGCAATGCCGGGGCGCTATTGGGGTCGGCGATGACCTCGGCCACCGGTTCACGGGCATGCAGCAAGCGCCATTGACCGCTGGCCAGTTGGCTGTAGTAATCGATGCTGGAGCAGCCGCCAAGCAAGAACAACGTCAGTAGCGCAAAACCACGGCTGAGAAACAGCCTGTCGTGTCGAATCATGCTCCGGCCTTAATCTCTTATTGAATAAGCGTTATGCCGGACAGTCCGCCCCTGACGCAACTATCATTAACACGTGTTCGATCACGGAGCCTGCCATGCGCCAGCCATTATTGATATCTGCCCTGATTGCCCTCGCCGGGTGCGCCAGCCCTATGCCGCCTGCTGACCCGCAACAGGCGTGGGTCGAGATGTTCACCTACACCGGGAACCTGGTGATGGCCGACAAGCTCGACGGTAAGCGACTGGACGACGGGCGTTACTTTCAGGTGCCGCCCGGCAGCCACGAGTTGCAGATGCGGTATGACTACGAGATCTACGGCGGCGGGTTTGGCGGAATGTTCGAGAGCTCGCAACGGACGTGTTACATCGTCCTGCGTTATGACCACTTCGCCCCAGGGCAACGTTATCGTCTCGAAGGACGCTCGGCTGGCATCACCATCAGCGGCCGTTTGTATGACGCCCAGCGCCAGATGGTCGCCGAAGACCGCGAGGTCACCTGTCTGTGATCACTTGTCGTTCTTTTGGTAGATGATTTTTTTGCTGCCGCCCTCGCATGTGCCGACGACCATGTTCTGGTCATGCACTTCGTCATTGCTGACGATTTCCAGGGTGTAGGAACTCACATTATTGGCCTGGATTCGGGACTCGATCTCGGCCTTGAGTTCTTCGCAGGGTTTGACTGCCGCCAACACGCTGGTGGCCGATACGGTACAGATAACAGCTAAAACGAAACGTTTCATACTCGACTCCTTCGATACGGCGCACAGAGTACTGCGCTAACGCTGCAACGATCCATTCGACTTTCATTACGTCGGCCACGTGTGACGTCAATAGCGGCTGAATACGGAGGGCAGAGCGAGTGAACAGCCCGCACAGGCTGAGCTGTGCGGGCCTAGTCGTGGCAACGAGGTCGATTAGCTGACCAGCGTTGCGTCCAGGGTGATTTTCGCGTTCAGCACTTTGGACACCGGGCAGCCTTCCTTGGCTTTCCTGGTCAGTTCGTCGAACTGCTGCTGCGTGGCGCCCGGGATCTTCGCTTTAAGGATCAGGTGCACGGCAGTGATGGAAAAACCTTCAGCCAATTGCTCCAGGGTCACTTGGGCTTCAGTATCGATGCTGTCGGCTTTCAGATTGGCTTCGCCGAGAATCATCGACAGCGCCATAGAGAAACAGCCCGCATGAGCCGCGCCAATCAGCTCCTCCGGATTGGTGCCCTTGCCGCCTTCGAAGCGCGCCTTGAAGCCGTAGGGTGCTTTGTTAAGGACATTGGTTTCGGTGGAGAGGCTACCAATACCGCTCTTCAGATCGCCTTCCCAATGTGCCGATGCTTTCTTGATAATGCTCATGGTCTCTCCTCATGACAGTGTGCGAGGGGGTTCGCACAGGGACTAAGGTTCTGAGGATGGCCGTCTCGATAAAGTTCAACTGCCGGTAAAACCTAGTAATTCAGTAGGACTTTTCCGGCCCAGCCATTGAATCTCAGATATCTGCCCACATTCTTTATAAATCAGGGTAGGTTTTGGTCATCCTCAGGCGTCATAGGCCAAGCCTGCACAACGCACTCCAGAGGCTATTTAGCGGCTTATGAAACGTTTAGCGGATATCAAAATCTCAACCCTCGATCTGGTGCCCGTGCGCCAGGATGCCGGCCCGGCGCAGTCTCTGCGTAATTCGCTGGATTTGGCGCAGCATGTTGAAAAACTCGGTTACAACCGTTTCTGGGTCGCTGAGCACCACAACATGGACGGCATCGCCAGCTCCGCGACAGCGGTGTTGCTCGGCTATCTGGCCGGTGGCACCTCGACGATTCGGGTCGGGGCGGGCGGGGTCATGCTGCCCAACCATGCACCGCTGATAATCGCAGAACAGTTCGGCACCCTCGCCAGCCTGTACCCGGGGCGGATCGACCTGGGCCTGGGCCGCGCACCAGGCTCCGATCAAATGACCGCTCGCGCCCTGCGTCGTGAGCGATCCGGCAGCGCCGACGATTTTCCTGAAGACGTCACCGAGCTTCTGCGCTATCTCGGACCGCGCACACCTGATCAAAAAGTGATCGCTGTGCCGGGTTCGGGCACTAACGTTCCGGTCTGGTTGCTGGGTTCCAGCTTGTTCAGCGCGCAACTGGCAGGGGAGCGCGGTCTGCCATATGCCTTTGCCTCACACTTTGCGCCGCGTTACATGCACGAAGCCATTCGCGTCTACCGTAATCATTTCAAGCCCTCGACCTATTTGGAAAAGCCGTACGTCATGCTCGGCGTGCCATTGGTGGCTGCCGATACCGACGAACATGCGGATTACCTGGCAACCTCGGTCTATCAGCGGATTCTGGCGTTGATGCGCGGCCAAAGCCTGATGCAGCGTCCACCGGTCGACACCATGGACGCCCTATGGTTACCCCATGAGCGCGAAGCGGTCGCGAGTTTCCTCGGCCTGGCGATGGTCGGCGGCCCGCAGAAAATCCGCGCCAAACTGGATGTGCTGCTGGAACAGACCCAAGCCGATGAGTTGATCTTCACCTGCGACCTGTATGAACACACGGATCGACTGCGCTCGTATGAGATTCTGGCGCAAACCGTGCTGGGCTGAGGCTCACCCAAAAAAAGAGTGGCGAAAACCCCGTCACTGGACATAAAAAACCGACGCCATGTGCGTCGGTTTTTTATGAAACAGCGATAAGTCAGCCGCGTTTGTACACGATTTCCTTGGTACCGCGTTCACAGGTACCGACTACTTTCCCGTCGGCCGCACTGCCTTTGGCGACGACTTCCAACGTGTAGGTCGAGGCGCCCTTTGCCTTGATCTTCGCGTCGATTTCCGACTTCAAATCATCACAGGACTTGCCAGCTGCCATCGCAGTTCCCGCAATGCTTAACAAACCAACTGCCAGTAGAATTTTCTTCATTGGTCACACTCCCTCGTTAAATTAACCAGGTTGAAAAACAACCCAAGTCCTTGACCGCGCCAACCGTTTCTAGACAGCGGGTTCTCTTGTGTGTAGCGGAAATTATGGCAATCGGCCAGTGCGAAAGTTCAGCGCAGTCAGCTATTCTCAATCCGGAAGCCGACGTTCAGGGTGACCTGATAGTGTGCAACCTTGCCCTCTCTGATGTGCCCTCGGGTTTCCAGCACTTCGAACCACTCCATGTGCTTGATGCTCTTATTGGCTTCAGCGATTGCATTATTGATGGCGTCTTCAATCGTTGTGGACGATGAGCCGACTAACTCGACTTTCTTGTAGGTATGGTGATCAGTCATGACGGTTCTCCTGAAGGTGTCGATAAGAGCGTAGCAGTGAAATTGCACCTTACTCCCTGAGCGAAAATCATCTGAAACGTTAATACGCACCGCACTTTCCTCAAACCCCGCAGTCGGAAAGAACACACGCCTCTCATCAATGCAGGAGATCCACCATGGCCAACACTTCTTTACGTAAAGCCTCGTTGCAAAGCATGGAAGCCGAGATCGAAAGCCTTCTCAAGTCCCTTGAGAGCCTTAAGTCCGACGCCTCGGAAGAGTCGCACAAAACCCTGAAAGCCTTGAAAGCCAACGCCGAAAGCGCACTGAGCCATTCACGCCACCTGCTCAGTGATGTGTATGAAGACGTCAAGGAAAAGACCCGCGAAACCGGTGTCGCTACCCGTGATTACGCTCAAGAACACCCGTGGACCACCGCAGGTGTGGCCGTAGGCGCTGTCGGTCTGCTGGCAGCTTACCTATTGTGCAAACGCACTCACTGATCAGCCGCTGGCAGCACGCTCAAGCTCAGTCTTGAGCCACTGCGCCAACTGCTGAGCACGCCCGTCTGCGGCGCGTTTAGGTACCCATAACGCCAGCTGCGCCGGGGTTTCACTGAAACCCCAAGGCGCAGCCAGGCGTCCGGCGCGCAAATCATCGGCGACCAGGGGTTCCGGGGCAATGGCGATGCCCAGCCCGGCGACGGCTGCCTCCAGCAAATAATACAAATGCTCGAAACCCTGCCCGTAATGCAAGGCAGCAGGCTCGATGCCGTTTTGTTGTGCCCAAAGAGGCCAGGCTTGCGGACGCGACGTCGTTTGCAGCAATGCCTCACTCAGCAGCGCTTGAGCTGGTGCCTGGCGCAGGTGCTCGAAACGCGCAAACCGTGGGCTGAGGACCGGGCCAATACGCTCGCTGGCCAGTTCATAGACCTGCATGTCCGCAGGCCATGGTGGCTCGGCGAAGATCAGCAACGCGTCCAGACCCGGTCGACGCGGGTCTAGATCGCCTTCGCCCGCCGACAAGTGCAGACGAAGATCCGGCAGTTCGGCATTCAGTCGGCCCAGGCGCGGGATAAACCAGCGTGCCAGCAGGCTGCCCGAACAGCCGAGAACGAAAGGCGCATCAGCCTTATCGTGGGTCAGCTCCGCACACACGGTACGCAACCGCTCAAACGCCTCGGCACTGGCATCACGCAAACGAATGCCGGCATCTGTGAGTTTAAGGCCGCGCCCATCCTTGACGAACAAGGCCAGCCCCAGATGCTCTTCAAGCACTTTAAGCTGGCGACTGACCGCCCCGTGGGTGACGTGCAGCTGCTCGGCAGCCTGACTGACGCTGTTCAAGCGCGCCGCCGCTTCGAAAGCGCGCAGGGCGTTGAGGGGAGGGAGATCGCGGCTCATGGTATCTGTGAGTTTTCCTGACAGGTTGCGTTGATCTTATCGGTTTTCATTGATGCTCGTGCTGGTTAAAGTGAGCTCATTGCCTGATTGGCTAATCCTTTTCTTCAAACCACCTGGAGGTCCCATGACCCAGACTAACTTCAGCAGCGGCCCTGATGCCAATGGCCTGTTTGGCTCATTCGGCGGCCGCTACGTGGCTGAAACCTTGATGCCACTGGTACTCGACCTGAACCGCGAGTACGAAGCCGCCAAGATTGATCCTGAATTCATCGAGCAACTGGCCTATTTCCAGCGCGACTACATCGGCCGTCCAAACCCGCTGTATTTCGCGGAACGCCTGACCGAGTATTGCGGCGGCGCGAAAATCTACTTCAAGCGCGAAGAGCTGAACCACACCGGCGCGCACAAGATCAACAACTGTATTGGCCAGGTGTTGCTGGCCAAGCGCATGGGCAAGAAACGCCTGATCGCTGAAACCGGTGCTGGCATGCATGGCGTGGCTACCGCCACCGTCGCTGCCCGCTTCGGTCTGCCGTGCGTGATCTATATGGGCGCCACCGACATCGAGCGTCAACAGGCCAACGTGTTCCGCATGAGGCTGTTGGGCGCGGAAATCGTCCCGGTCACCTCCGGCACCGGCACCCTGAAAGACGCCATGAACGAAGCCCTTCGCGACTGGGTGACCAATGTCGACGACACCTTCTACATGATCGGTACCGTGGCTGGTCCACACCCGTACCCGGCGATGGTGCGCGACTTTCAGTCGATCATCGGCAAAGAAACCAAAGTACAACTGCAGGAAAAAGAGGGCCGCCTGCCAGACAGCCTTATCGCATGTGTCGGTGGCGGTTCCAACGCCATGGGCCTGTTCCACTCGTTCCTCAATGATGCCAGCGTCAAACTCATCGGCGTCGAAGCCGGTGGTCACGGGGTTCATACCGGCAAGCACGCCGCCAGCCTGAACGGCGGTGTTCCCGGCGTATTGCACGGCAATCGCACCTATCTGCTCCAGGATGCCGACGGCCAGATCACCGACGCGCACTCGATTTCAGCTGGCCTGGATTACCCTGGCATTGGCCCTGAGCACGCTTACCTGCATGAAGTGAAGCGCGTTGAGTACGTCAGCATCACGGATGACGAAGCCCTCGAAGCCTTCCACCACTGCTGCCTCCTGGAGGGCATCATCCCCGCTCTGGAGACCGCGCACGCCTTGGCCGAAGCCATGAAACGTGCAAGCAACCTGCGCGATGACCACTTGATGGTGGTCTGCCTCTCGGGCCGTGGCGATAAAGACATGCAAACCGTGATGGACCATATGGCCGCCGATGCCAAGACTCAGGAGAAACTGGTATGAGCCGCCTGGAACAACGCTTTGCCGAGCTGAAAACCGAAGGCCGTGCGGCACTGGTGACCTTCGTCACCGCCGGCGACCCTGGCTACGATGCATCGCTGGCCATTCTTAAAGGCCTGCCAGCAGCGGGTGCCGATGTGATTGAGTTGGGCATGCCGTTCACCGATCCAATGGCCGACGGCGTGGCGATCCAGCTGGCGACCCTGCGCGCACTGGACGCTGGGCAGACACTGGCGAAAACCCTGAAAATGGTTGGCGAATTCCGCGTCAATGACCAGACCACCCCGATCGTGCTGATGGGTTACTACAACCCGATCCACCGCTTTGGCGTCGAAGCGTTCGTCGCTCAAGCCAAAGAAGTCGGGGTCGACGGTTTGATCATCGTCGACCTGCCACCAGAGCATGACACCGAACTGGCAACCCCGGCCCAGGCCGCAGGCATCGATTTCATTCGCCTGACCACACCGACCACCGATGACGCGCGCCTGCCACGCGTGCTGGAACGCAGCTCCGGCTTCGTTTACTACGTGTCGGTCGCGGGTGTCACCGGGGCCGGTTCCGCGACCTCGGATCAAGTTAAAACCGCCATCGAACGTCTGCGTCGCCACACCGATCTGCCAATCAGCGTCGGTTTCGGTATCCGTACTCCAGAGCAGGCGGCCGCGATTGCCAGACTGGCTGACGGCGTTGTAGTGGGTTCGGCACTGGTGGACAAGATCGCCACCGCCGCGTCACCGAAGCAGGCAATCGACGACGTGTTGAGCCTGTGCTCGGCCTTGGCCGAAGGCGTGCGCAAGGCCCGTGTCAAGTAAGAGTAAAGATTGGGTGAGCGAGGAATTTAAACCTCGGCAGACACACCAAGTAACAAGCGAAAGGGGTTTAGAGCCGATGGCTTAAACCCCTTTTTGCTGACCGAATTTCGAGGAACGAGAAATGAAACTGCCAACCCGTTTGATTGCAGGCCTGGGTATCTTGATGATCAGTGCCAGCCCGTTGTTGCATGCCGATGAACGCGATCAGCGTGGCGGCCAGGATGGCGGCCGTCAGGGCGAAAATCACCAAGGCAATGGCAACCAGGAAAATCGCGGCCACGATGAGCGCAATGATCGTCGTGACGATCATGGCCCACGTCGCCCGCCAGAAAATTTTGACGAGGCGCGACGGTCCTTTCATGATCACCGCGAATTCATCGGTCGTGGCCAACCTCTGCCTCCAGGCTTCCGTATTGAGCGCGGCCGTCCACTGCCCTACGGCTACGGCGAGCGCCTGGACCCGCGCGCGATTGAGCAATTGCCGCGTTACGACGGTTACGAATGGCGTCGAGTGGGCCCCGACATAGTGTTGATCGCGCTGACCACCGGGGTGATCTACACCATCCTTGAGGGCGTGCTGAACTGATTGATTCTCTGCAGGAGCCAACCCGACTGCGCGTCCCGGTTTCTCCTGCAGATTCGTCACGCTGACTAACCCTCTTACCGCTTGAACATCGAAACGTCCAGATCCCGAACCGCCCCCATCCAGATCGCATGCTCCGTGTGGTCCGCCAGGTCATCGCCCGTCAGCGGGTGCAGCAACACCACCAACCCCTTGCGATTAAGCGCCAGCCAGAGCACCACATCCGCCAACTGGGCGTGATCAAACGCCAGCTGGCAGCTCCAGTTTGGGTGCGGACCTACCGGCTTTTCATGCATCCGCCCCATCTTTACCCCAAAACGCCGCGCAACCTCTTCGCACAATGCACGGGCCTGATCGATGGTCTGCTCGTCGAAATAAACGTGGGCGTGGTAGCCCTCAACACCGTGCATTGCTCAATCTCCAAATAACCGCTGCGCGGACGCGAACTGCTGCGGGATAAAAAGGGTCAGAACCTTAGAGAGACGTTATCCACAGACAAGGATTACTCGCTATGAAGAATGCCGAAACTCCGGTTCTGAAACTGGTTTTGTACGGTGCCATCAGCAGTTTTGGCAGCGCCTTGATGGCAGAATTCCTGCGGCGCCAGCATGAAGTCATCGCCATTCTCGATGATTTGAACGCCTTGGCGCCGCGTCCGGGATTGCGCACCAAAGTCGGCAACCTGTTCGACGCCGAGCGCGTCAGTCAAAGCGTAGCTGGCTGCTCGGCGGTCATTTGCCTGCTGGACGCCCACGTATTGCCCGTGGGCAGCGGTGAAACGCGACCCGCGATAACGCCGGGGCCAGTAGATCAAATCAGCGCCACCCAGAACTTGATCCAAGGCATGCAACGCATGGGTATCAAGCGACTGGTGCTGGCGGGCAACTTCGCCGTGCTTGACGAGGCGCCTGAAACTGACGAGCAACAGCGAAATGCGGCGGAAACCATCGTCGAGTTATTGCGCGACAGTGACCTGGACTGGACGTTGGTCAACGCTCCCCAAGGCGTACTCGGGCTGAGCATCGAGCACTTTAGCCAGATCAGCGACACCCTTGAACCGGGCCTGGCCGAACCCCTGGAGCGGCTGGCTCGAGTGGCCGCAGGCATCGCGGATGAATTGCTCTTGAACCTGCATGTGCGAGAGCACGTGAATTTTGTGTGCTAAATGAAATGTGTAGACGACTGCCGGATCACACCGCAATCGAGGGCAACGGCCTGCCCGCCAGCAAGTCCCCACTCTGCGCCTGCTCGGTCGCCAGCCAGTCGACGAATTGCTGCACCAGTTGCACTCGCCGTTTTCGCTGGGGCAGTACGACGTAATAACCGTGGGCCGAGATGGCGGTGGCGGCGATGGGGCGACAGAGCAGCCCTTGCTCCAGCAGCGCATCGACCAGATGCCGCCAACCGATGGCCACGCCCTGACCGGCAATTGCAGCCTGGATCAGCAGGGTGTAATTGTCGAAGCGCAATTGGCCGGGGGCAGGTGCCTGCTGAATATTCAGCGCACGAAACACGCCGCTCCAGTCGAACCAATTGCTGCTGCCTTCGCCCCGCAAGTGCAGCAGTGGAAGCTCCAGCAGCGCATCAGTGGGCAAGGGCAGGGAACGCCCGGCCAGCAATTGCGGGCTGCACACCGGGAACACTTCTTCGCTGAACAACCAACGGCTTTCACCCTGCTTGAAACGCCCATCGCCGAACAGCACCGCGACGTCGACATCGGCGCGCAACATGTTGTAACTACGCTCACTGGTGACCAAGCTGACGTCCACATCCGGATTGGCCTGGTGAAACCGATGCAGACGCGGCATCAACCAATAGGCGGCAAACGCAAAGTCCGTGGCGACCTGCAGCACCTCATGTTGGCGCTGGGCGGTGACGGCATTTAGCCCGCCCTCGATGGACTGCAACCCGGCTTGCACATAACCGAACAGCACCTCGCCCGCCTCTGTCAGCTCGATGCCCCGATAGATGCGGTCGAACAACCGTGTAGCAAGCTGTTCTTCCAGGCGTTTTATTTGCTGGCTGACGGCAGGCTGCGTGGTGCCCAGCTCAACAGCCGCCGCGGTAAAGCTGCGCTGTCTCGCGGCGGCCTCAAAAGCACGCAGCAGATCCAGTGAAAGATCACCAAGAGCTTCATACATAAGCTGAGCTTATCCTAGGTATTGTTTTGCATGGGCTTTACCACTAAACCTGTGGGTCGCATCCTCAAGCGCAGCACTCTCGCATAAATATCCACTATGGAATGCCGCGAATACATGAAGCGCAAGAACATTCTTTTCATCATGGCCGATCAAATGGCCGCGCCGATGTTGCCGTTTTACGCCTCATCTCCTATCAAAATGCCCAATCTGAGCCACCTCGCCGCCGAAGGCGTGGTATTCGATGCTGCCTATTGCAACAGTCCGCTGTGCGCGCCCTCGCGTTTCACCCTGGTCAGCGGCCAACTGCCGAGCAAGATCGGCGCCTATGACAACGCCGCTGATTTCCCGGCCGATGTACCGACCTATGCCCATTACCTGCGTCGCCTCGGCTATAAGACCGCGCTGTCCGGCAAGATGCACTTTTGCGGGCCGGACCAGTTACACGGCTATGAAGAACGCCTGACCAGCGACATTTACCCGGCTGACTATGGCTGGTCAGTGAACTGGGACGAGCCGGATGTGCGGCCAAGCTGGTATCACAACATGTCGTCGGTGCTGCAAGCCGGTCCCTGCGTGCGCACCAATCAGCTGGATTTCGACGAAGAGGTGGTGTTCAAGGCCCAGCAATATTTGTTCGATCACATCCGCGAAGAGGGTGATCAGCCGTTCTGCCTGACCGTGTCCATGACCCACCCTCACGACCCGTACACCATCCCGAAAACCTTCTGGGACATGTACCGCGACGAAGACATCCCGCTGCCGCGACCGCATGCCGATCAAGCCGGGCAAGACCCGCACTCGCAACGTCTGCTCAAGGTCTACGACCTGTGGGACAAGCCGATGCCTGTGGATAAGATTCGCGATGCGCGCCGCGCCTATTTCGGGGCGTGCAGTTACATCGATAGCAATGTCGGCAAGCTCCTGCAAACCCTCGAAGACACCGGTCTGGCCGACGACACCATTATCGTGTTCTCGGGCGACCACGGCGACATGCTGGGCGAGCGCGGCCTCTGGTACAAAATGCACTGGTTCGAGATGTCAGCCCGCGTACCACTGCTGGTCTACGCGCCGGGGCAGTTCACGGCGGGTCGGGTCAGCGCTGCGGTGTCCACCGCCGACTTACTGCCAACCTTCGTTGCGCTGGCCGAGGGCGAACTGGAAGCCGGCCTGCCGTTAGACGGTCGCTCACTGGTCCCCCATTTGCGGGGTGAGCCGGGGCATGACGAAGTGTTTGGCGAATACATGGCCGAAGGCACGATCGGTCCGTTGATGATGATTCGACGTGGCGCCTATAAATTCATCTATTCGGAACAGGACCCTTGCCTGCTGTTTGATGTGAACAATGATCCGCAAGAACGCGAAGAGCTGAGCCAGTCACCGGCGCATCAGCAACTGTTCGCTGATTTTCTGGCCGAAGCACGGGCCAAGTGGGACATACCGGCGATCCACCAACAAGTGCTCGCCAGTCAACGTCGGCGGCGCTTTGTCGCGCAGTCGTTGGCCATCGGCAAGCTGAAGAGCTGGGATCACCAGCCGCTGGTAGACGCCAGTCAGCAATACATGCGTAACCACATCGACCTTGATGACTTGGAACGCAAAGCACGTTATCCACAACCCTAACCCTGCCAAGACTAAAAAAACCAAAGGGGCACACTCATGATGAAGTTATCCACAACACTTGCGGTCGGTTTCATGGCATTGGGCAGCGTTTCCGCTTATGCCGAGCAGAGTTGCAGCACGGTAAAAATGGCGGATCCGGGCTGGAGCGATATCGCCGCGACCAACGCCATCGCCAGCGTCTTGCTGGACGGCATGGGTTACAAGGCCAAGGTCGACACGCTCGCGGTACCGATTGCATACGGTGGGCTCAAGGATGGCCAGGTGGATGTCTTCCTCGGCAACTGGATGCCTGCGCAACAAGGCTTTTACGACAAGTTCGTGGCCAATGGCGATGTCACACAGTTGGCCAAGAACCTGGACGGCACCGAATTCACCCTCGCCGTGCCGGACTATGTCTGGGACGCGGGTGTGCATAACTTTGCCGACCTGAACAAGTTTGCCGACAAGTTCGGCAAGAAGCTGTATGGCATCGGCTCCGGCGCACCGGCCAACCTGTCGCTGCAATCGATCATCAAAAAGAACGAATTCGACCTGGGCCAGTGGAAACTGGTTGAGTCCAGTGAGCAGGCGATGTTGGCTGAAGTCAGTCGCAACGTGAAGAAACAAAGCTTCGTGGTGTTCCTCGGCTGGACCCCGCACCCGATGAACGTGCAGCTGAAAATGCACTACCTCAAAGGTGGCGAGGCTTATTTCGGTGACACCGGCAGCGTTTATACCCTGACCCGCAAGGGCTACAGCCAGGCCTGTCCGAACGTAGGCAAGTTGCTGACCAACCTGAGCTTCACCCAGGAAATGGAGAACAGCATCATGGCCGAGGTGGTTAACAAGAAAATCACCAACACTGAAGCGGCCAAGGCCTGGATCAAAGCCAACCCGGCAGTCCTGGATAAATGGCTCGACGGGGTGAAAACCCTCGACGAGAAGGATGCACTGACGGCGGTAAAAGCCACGCTTTAAAGCCCTTTGGGCTTATCGCGGGCAAGCGCGCTTCTACAGTAGATCGCATTTCCCTGTAGAAGCGCGCAGCGGTCACCTTCACTTGCGCCCACATCGCTAAAACCTCACCCTTACGCCTCTGCAAAATTACCGAGAGTTTCATGGGTTGGCTCAATCGCCACAAATTTTTGCCGTTCCTCGAATGGCTGCCCCGGCAGACCCGCGCCAGCGTCGGTCGTGATGCCGTGGTGGGGCTGAGCGGAGCGATTCTAGCGCTGCCGCAATCCATCGCTTACGCCCTGATCGCCGGCTTGCCGCCTGAATACGGTCTGTACGCGGCCATCGTTCCGGTGCTGATCGCCTGCCTGTGGGGCTCGTCGTGGCACTTGATCTGCGGCCCCACCGCGGCGATCTCTATCGTGCTGTACGCCAGCATCAGTCCCATGGCGGCTCCGGGCAGCCAGGACTACATCACCTTGATCCTGTTGCTAACCTTTCTCGCCGGGATCTTTCAATGGCTGCTGGGGCTGCTGCGCTTTGGCGCTGTGGTGAACTTCGTTTCACATTCGGTGGTGCTGGGCTTTACCTTGGGCGCCGCCGTGGTGATTGCGTTGGGGCAACTGCCTAATTTGTTCGGCCTGGAACTCAGCGGCCAGACTACCGCGCTTCGAAGCCTGATGACGCTGCTTGAGCATCGGGGCGAGATCGACCACCCCTCGTTGATGCTAGGCGCCATAACCCTGGGCCTGGGCGCGTTTCTGAAATACCTGGTGCCCCGTTGGCCGACGCTACTGATCACCCTGGTGGCCGGGAGTGTGTTGGTCTGGCTGTGGCCCGCGATGTTCGGCCACGTTAAGTTGGTCAGCGCCTTCGTTGGGCATTTGCCGCCGTTCAGTGCATTACCACTGGACCTGGAGCTGGCTCTGAAACTCCTGCCCAGTGCCGTGGCAGTAGGCATGCTCGGGCTGGTCACCAGCTTGTCGATTGCCCGCTCGCTGTCCGCACGCTCGCAACAATTGCTCAACGCCAATCAAGAACTTCGCGCCCAAGGCCTGTCCAACATGGTGGGCGCCTTGTTCTCGGGCTATCTGTCCTCCGGCTCCTTTACTCGATCAGGCCTGAGTTACGAAGGCGGCGCTCGCTCGCCATTGGCCGGGGTATTTTCGGCGCTGTGGGTGGCGTTGTTCGCGGTGGCCGGGGCGTCGTTGATCGCACACATCCCGATCCCGAGCATGGCAGCATCGATCCTGTTGATCTGCTGGGGATTGGTCGACCATCGCGGCATTCGCTCGCTGTTCCGCGTCAGTCATCCAGAGTTCCTGGTGATGGCACTGACCTGCCTGGCGACCCTGTTGCTGGAGCTGCAAACGGCGATTTACGCGGGCGTGCTGGCGTCGCTGTTCTTCTACCTCAAGCGCACCTCACAACCACGGGTCCAGCAGTGGCGCGATGGCGACGACGATATCCTGCGGGTCGGCGGCTCGATCTTTTTCGGCGCCAGCCATTACCTGCAAGTCATTCTGCAACGCAGTAAGGGGCCGCGCGTGGTGATCGATGCGCAACACATCAACTTCATCGATTATTCAGGCGTTGAAATGCTCCATCAGGAAGCCCGCCGCCTGCGTGCCCATGGCCGCAGCCTGACCCTCAGGCGCGCCCGGCCCCAAGTGATCGAGGAACTGCGCAAGCTCGAAGGACCAGAGAAATGCCCGATTCTGTTCGAGGATTAACGGTGACCGGGCGGGCGCCCAGGCATCAGGCGCTGGCCAACTGCCGTCGTAACTCAGCCAGCACAGGCCCCGTATCCGGGCGAACGCCGCGCCATAGATAGAACGCCTCCGCAGCCTGCTCGGCGAGCATGCCCAGACCGTCCAGCACGTGGGCCGCGCCGTGCTCGGTGGCCCAGCGGCAGAATGGCGTCGGCTCTTTGCCGTACATCATGTCGTAGCAGACGGTGTGACCCGGCAGAATAAGGCTTGGCGAAATCGGCGGCAGCTCACCCGCGAGGCTGGCGGAAGTGGCATTGATGATCAGGTCTACCGGCTCTGCCAGCCAACTGAAACCAGCGGCGGACACCGGCCCCAGGTCGGCGAATTGATGGGCCAGCAACTCGGCTTTTTCCACGGTGCGATTGGCGATCACCACCGCCAGCGGTTTTTCAGCCAGCAGCGGCTCCAGCGCACCCCGTACCGCACCACCCGCGCCGAGCAGAAGGATGCGTTTGCCCTGCAAGCTGACGCCGGCATTTACCTTCAAATCCCGCACCAACCCCGCGCCATCGGTGTTATCGCCGAGCAGTCGACCATCGGCCCCCTTACGCAACGTGTTCACGGCACCCGCACGCTGTGCGCGCTCGGTCAGGCTGTCGGCCAAGCGAAAGGCCTGCTCCTTGAACGGCACGGTGACGTTGGCGCCCTGGCCGTGCTCAAAGAACGCCTGAGCGCAGCCGATGAAATCGTCCAGCGGCGCCAGCAAGGTGCTGTAATCGAGCTGCTGACCGGTCTGCTCGGCGAACAGACGATGGATCAACGGCGATTTGCTGTGACCAATGGGGTTACCGAAAACGACGTAGCGGTCCATGGGGATTCCTGAATTTTGACCCGGTATCAGGCCTGCGCCAACCAATCGCGATCCTGCAAGAAATACTCGGTCAGACGGGCTTCTTCGGTGCCGGGCTCGGCTTTCCAGTCATAGCCCCAGCGCACGTGCGGCGGCAGTGACATCAGGATCGACTCGGTACGCCCACCTGATTGCAGGCCGAACAGTGTGCCACGGTCATAGACCAGATTGAACTCGACGTAACGGCCGCGACGAAACTCCTGAAACTCCCGCTGTTGCGCGGTATACGCCGTGGCCTTGCGGCGCTGGACGATCGGCAGATAGGCCTCGATGTACGCATCGCCAATCGCGCGCAGGAAGGCGAAGCTGGTGTCGAAATCCCACTCGTTCAGGTCATCGAAAAACAAGCCGCCAATACCGCGTGGTTCGTTGCGATGTTTGATGTGGAAGTAGGTGTCGCACCATGCCTTGTAACGCGGATAGACATCGGCCCCAAACCGCGCACAGGCCTGCTCGGCGACACGGTGCCAATGCACACAGTCTTCTTCTACCCCGTAATACGGCGTCAGGTCGAAACCGCCGCCGAACCACCAGACCGGCTCTTCGCCTTCTTTTTCGGCGATGAAAAAACGCACGTTGGCGTGTGAAGTCGGTACATGCGGGTTGTGCGGGTGGATCACCAGCGACACGCCCAACGCCTCAAAACCTCGCCCGGCCAGCTCGGGCCGATGGGCGCTGGCTGACGGTGGCAGGCCGGTGCCGAATACGTGGGAGAAGTTAACCCCGCCTTTTTCGATCACTCCGCCATTCTCGATGACTCGGGTACGCCCACCGCCGCCAGCCGGGCGAGTCCAGGCATCTTCGACGAAGCGGGCGCTGCCATCTTCGGCTTCCAATGCGTTGCAAATCCGGTCTTGCAGGTCAAGCAGGTAGGCTTTAACGGCCTCGGTGCGGGTAGTCATCGGGTCACCTTGAAACATCACTGAGCCACCGGGGTTACGGGGGGTGGCAAATTGGCGCGTAGCATACCACCGGCGTTATGGCCGCCGCAGTTGACGAAGATCAAGGGAGAGCGTTCGATGGCCCTTTTCGTAGTAGTCTTTTTCCGTATTTTTTGTTTCCACTCATCACCGGAGATGAACAGATGGCAAAGCGTATCCAATTCAGCACCGTGGGTGGCCCTGAAGTCCTTGAGTATGTGGACTTCGAACCTGCCGAACCGGGCCCACAGCAGGTCTGCGTGCGCAACAAGGCGATTGGCCTCAATTTCATCGACACCTATTTCCGCAGCGGGCTGTATCCGGCGCCATCCATGCCGTCAGGCCTGGGGACCGAAGGGGCGGGTGTGGTTGAAGCGGTCGGCAGCGAAGTCAGCCAGTTCAAGGTCGGCGACCGCGTGGCATACGGCGTTGGTCCACTGGGTGCATACAGTGACATCCACGTGATTCCCGCCGCGAATCTGGTGAAGTTGCCGGAGTCAATCAGCTTCGAAGACGCTGCAGCGGTGATGCTTAAAGGCCTGACCGTGCAATATCTGCTGCGTCAGACGTATGCGGTGAAGAGTGGTGAAACGGTGCTGTTCCATGCCGCTGCTGGCGGCGTCGGTTCGCTGGCTTGCCAATGGGCCAAGGCCCTGGGTGTGAAGCTGATCGGGACTGTCAGTTCGCCGGAAAAAGCCGCTCATGCCAAGGCACTCGGTGCATGGGCGACCATCGATTACAGCAAAGAAGACGTGGTCAAACGGGTTCTGGAATTAACCGACGGCAAGAAATGCCCGGTGGTATACGACGGTGTGGGGCAAGACACGTGGCTGACGTCGCTCGATTGCGTGGCGCCGCGCGGTTTGTTGGTCAGCTTCGGCAACGCATCAGGGCCCGTGGCCGGGGTTAACCTGGGAATTCTCGCGCAGAAAGGCTCGCTGTACGTCACTCGCCCAACACTGGCTACTTACGCCAACCCCGAAAACCTGCAACGCATGGCCGACGAGCTGTTCGCGATGCTTACCAGCGGCAAGGTCAAGGTGGGTGACGTCCAGCGCTACGCCTTGAAAGACGCAGCCAAGGCGCAAACCGAGCTCAGCGCCCGGCGCACCACAGGCTCAACGATTCTGATTCCATAAGCCCAAAACCCTAGCCTGGACGAACAACCTCGCCGGTCACCAGGTCACGGATCAGACTGGGGTGCTTGCGCCCACCCAGCAGGCCGCCGAGCACCCAGTCGATGTCCCCACGGAAATACTGCTCAACCCGAATACGCGTCCGGGCAGCCGGACGCCCGAGCGGGTTGGCGGATGTCGAGATCAGCGGTCCGACCAGCGAACACAGTTCACGCACCTGCGGGTGATCGCTGACGCGCAATGCCACCGTGTCGTGAATACCAGTGATCCATTCGGGCAGCAGGTTCTGATGCGGCACCAGCCAGGTATTGGGGCCTGGCCAAGTGCTGGCCATACGATCGATCCAGACTTCAGGAAAGTCCTCCATGAGAAAGTCGAACTGGCGGATGTTGTCGGCCACCAGAATCAGGCCTTTGTCCACAGGACGGGATTTGATTGCCAGCAACCGATACACCGCCTCTTCATTCCAGGGATCACAGCCCAGCCCCCATACCGCCTCGGTTGGGTAGGCAATCACCGCACCGGCTCGAATCTCTCGTGCGGCTTGCTGCACACGCCAACTGCTGACCATTGTTCTCTCTCCGGGTAAACGCTACGGGCAGTTTAACCTCAGCGCGCACGGCCAAACCATCGTCCTGCCTCACTGCTGATGCGCCCATCCAGTTCCAGCTCGGTCAACGCTGCTAATACTTTTGGCAACGGCCAGCCGCTCGACAGTGCCAACCCTTCGCTGGTGTGTGGCGCAGCATGCAACAAATCAAGCAGGGGATGTCTGGCAGCGGTTGTTGACGGCAAGGGCGCGATAGAGGCGGCCGCAGGGCTGGCAATGTTCTGCCAACCGCGCAGGGTTTCAAGAATGTGTTCGACGGTTTCGACCAGCACCGCACCGTCACGAATCAGTTGATGACACCCGCGGGCACCGGGGTGATGAATCGAGCCTGGAATCGCGTACACCTCGCGGCCCTGTTCCGCTGCCAGCCGTGCGGTGATCAACGAACCGCTGGCGACGCTGGCCTCGACCACCAACACACCCAGCGACAATCCACTGATGATTCGATTGCGGCGTGGGAAGTTGCTCGCCTGCGGCCCGGCGTCCAGAGGGAACTCGGAAACCACGGCACTGCCTTGGGCACTCATGGTCGCTGCCAACTGACGATGGCGCTGTGGATAAAAATTTTCGATGCCCGTGCCCAAGACGCCAATTGTCTGCCCACCAACGTCCAAAGCACCTTGATGCGCGGCACCATCGATACCCAGCGCGAGGCCGCTGGTGATGACAAAACCGGCGCCCGCCAGGCTTCGGGCAAAGGCTGTGGCCGTATCCAGTCCAGGCTTGGAAGCGCGTCGACTGCCGACCATTCCCAACTGCGGACGCTCAAGAATGCTCGGGTCACCGGCCACAAACAGCAACGGCGGTGCATCGGCAATTTCAGCCAGCAGTGCAGGGTAGGTGGGGTCGTCCCACATCAGTAAATGCTGACCGGGACGCTCAAGCCAAGCCAAAGCAGCACTGGCGCCATCGCGGACTTGTGGGCTGCGCCGGGCTTCGGCGCTGGCGCTTGGCAAGCCCAAGGCACGCCAGGCGCTGGCAGGAGCGCTGAGTGCGGCCGACGCCGAACCAAAGGCATTGATTAGCTTATGAAAGCGTTTTGGCCCCACCTCAGGCAGACGATGCACACGTAAGCGCGCTTCAAGTTCGGCAGGTGAGGACGCAGCAGTATCGAACAGCGGCATAGATCTTCCTTGATCTGTAGCGCCCCGTTAACAGCCGGACAACCTGTGGATAACTCTGTTAGTAACTATTTGATAAGTTCATGTCCGGTGGACAGACATGACCCTATTTCGACACATAGCTTTACGGGTTCCGCACCTTGTCCATGACCGCTAAAGAACGCGTGGCATTGAGTACCAAACCATAGCTGAGCTTTTCATAAGTGCGAAAAACCATCACCAATCCCGCGCGCTCATCCGGGACCTTCACTTGCTCACCCGTCACCCGATCACGAACGACTTCGCCGGTCTTGTAAATAGCCAGCACATTGCCTTCGGCCAGCCCATCGCTCTTACCCCGATCCAGCGTCACCACATCGAGTTCACCGATCTGGGTCACTCCGCGCGGCACATCGATGATCAGGCCGTTAACTTCGGTCTGAGGTGAGCTGGGCATGAAAGTCGAGTTGATTGGCCGCTCTTCGCTGATGAATAGCCGGTCGCCGAGACGCACTTCCTGGGTCGAACGCTGCAACACCAGGGTCGCGACATCGCCTTCGTGGGCAACGATTTCACCGCTGCCGATGTCATCGGCGTTAATCCCGAGAAACTGCCCGGTCAACGGGTCCGTGTAGGTTTTGCCCTGACGGAAGAGGTTATAGGCGGTGTGCTCAGGGTCTAATTTGCCCCGCGCGTAGATCCGGTCACCCATGCCGCTGAGCACGCGTTCGGCGTTACCGGCGACGATGTACGGGGCTTTCTGGAAATCGGCGGGGTCATCGATGATGCGGTTGTTGAGCAGAAAACTATTGATCGCGGCCAGCGGAATGCTTGGGATCGCTTCGGCCATCGGCGTGGTACGAATCCGGGGCGACAGCTTGATGGTGCCACGTGAAGCACCACGGTTGAGTACCATCCGCGGCTGGCCATCGACATACACCAGGGACAATAAGTCGCCCGGGTAGATCAGGTCAGGGTTGGCGATCTGCGGATTGGCCTTCCATATCTCCTTCCACTTCCATGGCTCGCGCAAAAATTTGCCGGAAATGTCCCAAAGCGTGTCACCTTGGACGACGGTGTAATTCTGTGGATGTCCTTCCCTGAGCTGCACTTGCGCCTGACAAAGGCCGGTAGAGGCCAACAGCAGCAGGGCGAGTAGTGATTTCCTCATGCGGTGAATCCCTTTATCATATGGCTTCGCGTGAAACACTAAGAGCCCCAGAGGCTCAGGTTTTGCAAGGTTGCCAGCTCTAACCGGCGAAACCCGGCAGCCGATTTTGGACTTTACCCTACAAGTGCAGCTCTAACGTATATGGCTATTTTAAACATCCTCGAATTTCCCGATTCGCGCCTGCGCACCATCGCCAAACCTGTGGCAGTGGTAGACGACGGCATTCGCCAGTTGGTCGACGACATGTTTGAAACCATGTACGAAGCGCCAGGCATTGGTTTGGCTGCAACTCAGGTCAACGTGCACAAGCGTGTCGTGGTCATGGACCTTAGCGAAGATCGTAGCGATCCACGGGTGTTCATCAACCCCGAGTTCGACATCCTGACCGACGAGGTGGAGCAGTATCAAGAAGGCTGCCTCTCAGTGCCAGGCTTCTATGAAAACGTCGACCGCCCACAGAAAGTCAAAATCAGGGCTCTAGGCCGGGACGGTCAGCCCTATGAGCTGATCGCAGAGGGTTTGCTGGCGGTGTGTGTCCAGCATGAATGCGATCACCTGAACGGCAAGTTATTTGTCGATTACCTGTCCACCCTCAAGCGCGACAGGATCAAGAAGAAGCTGGAAAAACTGCACAAGCAGAACGCTTGATCCGATTCAAATCCTTCAACCTGTAGGCGCTGACTTGTCTGCGAACCAGGCAACATGGTCCACATCAGGCACACCGGGTTGCGGCCTTCGCGGGCAAGCCCGCTCCTACACGTCTGTGTATTTCCTTTATCGAGAAGCCCATGACTGAGCCACTGCGCATCGTCTTCGCCGGCACCCCGGAATTTGCCGCCGAACACCTCAAGGCTTTGCTCGCCAGCCCCCATCAAGTGATTGCGGTCTACACCCAACCTGATCGCCCGGCTGGCCGTGGGCAAAAGCTGATGCCGAGCCCGGTCAAACAGCTGGCTGAGCAGCACGGTGTCGCCGTATTGCAACCGCCAACCCTGCGTGATGCTGGCGCTCAAGCTGAGCTGGCCGCGCTCAAGCCCGACTTGCTGGTGGTGGTCGCCTATGGCCTGATCCTGCCGCAAGTGGTGCTCGATATTCCCCGCCTGGGCTGCATCAACAGCCACGCTTCGCTGCTGCCACGCTGGCGTGGTGCCGCACCGATTCAGCGTGCGGTAGAAGCCGGCGATGCCGAGAGCGGCGTGACGGTAATGCGTATGGAAGCAGGCCTGGACACCGGGCCAATGCTGCTCAAAGTCACGACCCCGATCACTGCCGAGGACACCGGTGGCAGCCTGCATGACCGGCTCGCCGAGCTCGGCCCGCCCGCAGTGATTCAAGCCATCGCCGGGCTGGCCGATGGCACGTTGCAGGGTGAAGTCCAAGACGACACCCTGGCGACCTACGCTCACAAGCTGAACAAAGACGAAGCGCGCGTCGACTGGAGCCGTCCGGCTATTGAGCTGGAGCGTCTGGTGCGGGCGTTCAATCCTTGGCCGATCTGCCACAGCACACTCAATGGCGAAGCCCTGAAAGTGCTGGCAGCCAGTCTCGACGACGGGCAGGGCGCACCGGGTGAAATCCTCGGCGCCAGCAAGGACGGCTTGATTGTCGCCTGCGGCCAACAGGCCTTGCGCCTGACGCGCCTGCAATTGCCGGGGGGCAAAGCGCTGAACTTCGCGGACCTGTTCAACAGCCGTCGTGAGAAATTCGCTGTTGGCACGGTGCTGGGTGTCATTGCGCCCGAGCAGACGGTGCACGGCCAATGAACCCGCGTCTCGCTGCCGCCAAAGCATTGGCCGCCGTCCTCAATGGCAAAGCCTCGCTGAACAGTTCGCTGCCCACCCAGCTGGATAAAGTCGAGGTCCGTGATCGCGGTTTGACTCAAGACCTGGCCTTCGGTACTGCTCGCTGGCAGCCACGACTGTCCGCACTGGCGGCAAAACTCCTGCAAAAGCCCTTCAAAAGCGTCGATGCCGATGTCGAGGCATTGTTGTTGGTCGGCCTCTATCAGTTGCTCTACACGCGCATCCCGGCCCACGCCGCCATCGGTGAAACAGTCGGGTGCGCCGACAAGCTGAAAAAGCCTTGGGCCAAGGCGTTGCTGAATGCCGTACTGCGTCGCGCCCAACGGGAAAGCGAAGCACTTCTGGCCGAGCTGGAACATGACCCCGTGGTCCGCACTGCGCACCCACGCTGGCTACAAAAAGCGTTGAAGGCGTATTGGCCAGAGCAGTGGGAAGCGATCTGCGCGGCCAACAATGCCCATCCGCCGATGATCCTGCGGGTCAATCGCCGTCACCACAGCCGCGATACGTACCTGCAGATGCTGCAAAACGTCGGGATCGAAGCCCACGCCTGCGTCTTCAGCCAGGACGGTATTGTGCTGAACGAACCGTGCGATGTGCGCACCCTGCCTGGCTTCGCCGAAGGCTGGATCAGCGTGCAGGACGAAGCCGCGCAATTGGCTGCCGACCTGCTGCAATTGGTCCCCGGCCAACGCGTACTCGACGCGTGCTGCGCCCCTGGCGGCAAAACCTGCCATCTGCTGGAAGTACAGCCATTGCTTGCAGGTGTGGTCGCGGTGGATCTGGAGGCCAAACGCCTGGTCCGCGTCCGGGAAAACCTTGATCGCCTGGGCCTGAACGCCGAGCTGATCGCTGCCGATGCCCGTGACACAGGCCAATGGTGGGACCGTAAACCGTTCCAACGCATCCTGCTCGATGCGCCGTGTTCGGCGACGGGCGTGATCCGTCGCCACCCGGATATCAAGCTCACGCGTCAGGCTGACGACATTCCCGCGCTCGCCACGCTCCAGGGCGAATTGCTCGACGCGCTTTGGCCGACGCTGGAAGTCGGCGGCATCCTGCTGTACGCCACCTGCTCGACGCTGCCGATGGAAAACACCGAAGTAATCGAGGCGTTCCTGGCTCGCACACCCGGCGCGCGCGAACTGGACATCGCCGGTCAGCTCGGGCAACAGCCGCCCGGCCTGAAACAACCGCACGGTCGCCAGCTGCTTGCCCAGGAAGGCGGCCACGATGGCTTCTACTATGCCAAGCTGATCAAGATCGCGGCTGTGTAATGCCGGATCCTGTAGGAGCTGGCTTGCCTGCGATAAGGTCGGCACGACCTTCCTCCGGTGGTGAATCCAATATTTTCCCGACTGCTACGCATACGCAGCCGATCACGGCGGGGGCGCGTAGCTGCAAGCGCGCTCCTGCATCGGGTTTGCCGTGCTAACTCGTTTCAAGGAGTGAACGATGAAAATCATCATCCTCGGCGCAGGACAGGTCGGCGGTACGCTGGCTGAACATTTGGCCGGTGAAGCGAATGACATCACCGTGGTCGACACCGACGCCGATCGCTTGCGTGATCTGGGCGATCGCCTTGATATCCGTACCGTTCAGGGCCGCGGTTCGTTCCCCACGGTGCTGCGTCAGGCCGGCGCGGATGATGCCGATATGTTGGTGGCGGTGACCAACAGCGACGAGACCAACATGCTCGCCTGTCAGGTTGCTTACACCCTGTTCAAGACCCCGACCAAAATCGCCCGCGTGCGCGAAGCGGCCTACCTGACCCGTGCCGGTCTGTTCAATAACGACGCGATCCCCGTGGACGTGCTGATCAGTCCGGAACAGGTGGTGACCAACTACATCAAGCGCCTGATCGAATACCCCGGCGCGCTGCAAGTGATCGATTTTGCTGGCGGCAAGGCCCAGTTGGTGGCGGTCAAGGCGTACTACGGCGGGCCGCTGGTCGGCCAACAGCTGCGTCAGTTGCGCGAACACATGCCTAACGTCGACACCCGGGTCGCCGCGATTTTCCGCCGTGACCGGCCGATAGCCCCCCAAGGCGATACCGTCATTGAAGTGGATGACGAGGTGTTTTTCATCGCGGCCAAAGCAAACATCCGCGCCGTCATGAGCGAGATGCGCCGCCTGGATGAAAGCTACAAACGCATCGTCATCGCGGGCGGCGGGCATATCGGTGAACGGCTGGCCGAAGCCATCGAAAGTCGCTATCAGGTCAAGATCATCGAGATGAACCCGGCCCGCTGTCGTCACCTTTCGGAAACACTGGATAACACCGTGGTCCTGCTGGGCAGCGCGTCGGACCGGGATTTACTGCTGGAAGAAAACATCGCCGAAGTCGATCTGTTCCTGGCGCTGACCAACGATGACGAGGCCAATATCATGTCCTCGCTGTTGGCCAAACGCCTCGGCGCACGCAAAGTGATGACCATCATCAACAACCCGGCGTATGTGGATCTGGTACAGGGCGGCGAGATCGATATCGCGATCAGCCCGCAACTGGCGACTATCGGCACCTTGCTGACTCACGTTCGCCGTGGCGACATTGTCAGCGTGCATTCATTGCGTCGTGGTGCAGCCGAAGCCATTGAAGCCGTCGCCCATGGTGATGCCAGGTCGAGCAAGGTCATCGGTCGCGCCATCCGTGACATCACACTGCCGCCAGGCACTACCATCGGCGCAATCATTCGCGCCGAAGAAGTGCTGATCGCCCACGACATCACGGTGATCAAGTCCGGCGACCACGTGATTCTGTTCCTTGTGGATAAAAAATATATCCGCGACGTAGAGCGGCTGTTTCAGGTCGGCTTGAGCTTTTTTTAATCAGCGGCACCGATCAATTGGAAAGGCCGGTACGGGACAATCCCATGATCGAATCACTGGAAAGTGGTTGCCAAGACTGTGGATAACTTCAATTGCAGCAGTTATCCACAGCTGGCAGCCTTCAATACCAGCGCTTTTCGCCCGGTGGACGCTTTTTGAAACGCTTCATCGTCCACATGTACTGGCTGGGGTAAGCCCGCACGTACTTCTCGACAACCTGACTCATGGCCGCCGCCGACGTTTGCGTGTCAGTGCTGTACATCGCCTCGGGGGCCGCTTCGAGGATCACCTTGTAACCGGAACCATCGGCCAGACGGATCGCATGCAGAAAAACGCCCACGGCTTTACCTCCGGCCAACATGTTGGGCACGAACTTGCTGGTCAACGCCTGGGTCGCGCAGAAGGGCACGAACACACCTGCAGACTCAGCGGGCTCGGGATCGGCCGGAATACCCACTGAACCGCCTTTGCGCACTTCCTTGATAACGCTGAGGATGCCTTCTTTGGTCGAGGCCGCCACGCGATTGCCCAGTTGCACACGCTGTTTGCGCAGCAGATCGTCCACCGCCTTGAGTTTCGGCGGCCGGTAAAAAATGATCGGTTTGCACTGGCTGCAATAGAAGTGGTTAAGCACTTCCCAGTTGCCCAAGTGGCTGGTGATGCCAACCACGCCCTTGCCTGAGGCCAGCGCGGCTTCCAGCACTTCAAGCCCTTCGACTTCACGCACCAGATCGATTGATTTCTGAGCGGGCCAGATCCAGGCGCAGGCGCTTTCGGTGAACGTCTTGCCGATGTCCATGAGACTGCGGCCAACCAGACGCTCACGTTCGCCAGCGTCCAGCTCAGGGAAACACTTGGACAGATTGATACGCGCTATTTCGCGCGAACGGTTGGGCAGTTTCCACATCAACCAGCCGATGGACGTACCGACCCACTGCACCACTCGCCATGGCAACAGGGCAAATAGCCGCAAAAGCCCGACCAAAAGGGCGCCTTTGAACTTATCCACAGATCACTCCCGAATTCGCAAGGCCGCTATTGTAACCATCAGCGGCTCAAGACGGCGTATCGATCACACTCAAGGGTGTGATCCATGACCATGCCTGCGGCCTGCATGAAGGCGTAGCAAATCGTGGGTCCGACAAACGTGAAGCCAGCCTTTTTCAGGGCTTTGCTCATCGCTTCAGCTTCAGGAGTGACGGCCGGAACCTGGCTGCGACCCTCGAAGTGATTGATTTTTGGCTGCCCGTCCACAAACGACCAAAGCCATTCCACCGGGTCTTCCAGGGCTTGCCAGGCCTGCGCGTTGCGCCGGGCGGCATTGAGTTTGAGGCGGTTGCGGATGATGCCGGGGTCGAGCATCAGCGCTTCGATTTCAGCGTCGCTCATCTGCGCCACGCGCTGCACATCGAAGCCGAACAAGACTTCACGATAGCGTGCGCGTTTCTTTAAAATCGTGATCCAGGAAAGACCGGCCTGGAACCCTTCGAGCAATAGCAACTCGAAGAGTTTCTGCGCATCGCGCAACGGCACGCCCCACTCTTGATCGTGATAAGCGATGTATAGCGGATCTTCGTTGCACCAAAAGCAGCGTGGCATAAGGCTCCAAGGGTGGAGGTGCGGCCGAATCGGGTATACTCCCGCTCTTTAAATCGCAGCCCCAGCACAGGTGAATTTCGTGAGCCAGCCTACGCCAGCCGTGCGTACCTTCCAAGACTTGATCCTCGCCCTTCAACAATACTGGGCCGAGCAAGGTTGTGTGGTGCTTCAGCCCTACGATATGGAAGTCGGCGCCGGCACATTCCATACCGCTACGTTTCTGCGCGCCATCGGCCCGGAAACCTGGAACGCCGCTTATGTGCAGCCCAGCCGACGCCCGACTGATGGCCGCTACGGCGAAAACCCGAACCGCTTGCAGCATTACTACCAATTCCAGGTGGTATTGAAGCCTAACCCGGACAACTTCCAGGAGCTGTACCTCGGCTCCCTGAAGCACGTTGGCCTTGATCCACTCGTGCATGACATTCGTTTCGTCGAAGACAACTGGGAATCGCCAACGCTTGGCGCCTGGGGTCTGGGATGGGAAGTCTGGCTCAATGGCATGGAAGTCACCCAGTTCACCTACTTCCAGCAAGCAGGCGGCATTGAGTGCTACCCGGTGACCGGTGAAATCACCTACGGTCTGGAACGCCTGGCCATGTACCTGCAAGGTGTGGATTCGGTCTATGACCTGGTCTGGACCGACGGCCCGTTCGGCAAAGTGACCTACGGCGATGTGTTCCACCAGAACGAGGTCGAGCAATCGACTTACAACTTCGAACACGCCAACGTTGAGAAACTGTTTGAACTGTTTGATTTCTATGAGAGCGAAGCCAGTCGCCTGATTGAGCTCCAGCTGCCATTACCAAGCTACGAAATGGTCCTCAAGGCCTCGCACACCTTCAACCTGCTGGATGCACGTCGGGCGATTTCGGTCACCGCGCGTCAGCAGTACATCCTGCGGGTACGGACGTTGGCCCGTTCGGTAGCGCAGAGCTATCTGCAAGCCCGAGCCAAGCTGGGCTTCCCGATGGCACCCCCCGATTTACGTGATGAAGTGTTGGCTAAGCTGGAGGCTGCACAATGAGTGCTCGAGATTTCCTGGTTGAATTGGGCACCGAAGAACTGCCACCCAAAGCCCTTGGCGCTCTGGGTGACGCGTTCCTCGCGGGCATCGAAAAAGGCTTGCAGGCCGCTGGCCTCAGCTACAGCGCCAAACAGGTCTACGCTGCGCCGCGTCGTCTGGCCGTACTGATTACCCAACTCGCTACGCAACAAGCGGATCGCAGCGTCAACCTCGACGGTCCACCACGCCAGGCCGCCTTCGATGCTGAAGGCAATCCGACTCAAGCCGCACTGGGCTTCGCCAAGAAGTGCGGCGTAGAACTGAGCGAGATCGATCAGAGCGGGCCGAAGTTGCGGTTCAGTCAGAACATCGTCGGCAAGCCGACGACGAGTCTGCTACCAACCATCGTTGAAGACTCTCTGAACGACCTACCGATCCCCAAGCGCATGCGCTGGGGTGCGCGCAAAGAAGAGTTCGTGCGTCCAACCCAATGGCTGGTCATGCTGTTTGGCGATCAAGTGGTCGATTGCACCATCCTTGCTCAGACCGCAGGCCGTGACTCCCGTGGTCACCGTTTCCATCACCCGGAAAGCGTGCGCATCACTTCGCCTGCCAACTACCTGCAAGACTTGCGTGGCGCCCACGTATTGGCTGACTTCGCCGAGCGTCGTGAGCTGATCAGCAAGCGCGTCGCCGAACTGGCAACACTGCAGGAAGGCACCGCGATTGTGCCGCCAAGCCTGCTCGATGAAGTCACCGCGCTGGTCGAATGGCCTGTACCGCTGGTGTGCTCGTTCGAAGAACGCTTCCTCGACGTGCCGCAAGAAGCACTGATCATTACCATGCAGGACAACCAGAAGTATTTCTGCCTGCTGGATGCCGACGGTAAGTTGCTGCCACGCTTCATCACCGTGGCCAACATTGAGAGCAAAGACCCGGCGCAAATCATTTCCGGCAACGAAAAAGTGGTTCGCCCACGGTTGACCGACGCCGAATTCTTCTTCAAGCAAGACAAGAAGCAGAAGCTGGAAACCTTCAATCTGCGCCTACAAAACGTAGTGTTCCAGGCCCAGTTAGGCAGTGTTTTCGATAAAGCCGAGCGCGTATCGAAACTGGCTGCCTTCATCGCCCCCCGCATTGGTGGAGATGCCAAGCGCGCAACACGTGCAGGTTTGCTGTCCAAGTGCGATCTGGCGACCGAGATGGTCGGCGAATTCCCTGAAATGCAGGGTGTTGCCGGTTATTACTACGCCTTGGCCGACGGCGAGCCTGAAGACGTCGCACTGGCACTGAACGAGCAATACATGCCTCGTGGTGCTGGCGCCGAACTGCCAACCACTCTGACCGGTGCAGCCGTCGCCATGGCCGACAAGCTCGACACGCTGGTCGGCATCTTCGGTATCGGCATGTTGCCCACCGGCAGCAAAGACCCGTATGCACTGCGCCGCGCTGCGTTGGGCGTGCTGCGGATCCTGATCGACAAGAAGCTGGACCTCGATCTGGTGCAGACCGTGACCTTCGCCGTGACTCAGTTCGGTGCGAAGATCAAACCCGCCGGCCTGGCCGAACAAGTGCTGGAGTTCATCTTCGACCGCCTGCGTGCGCGTTACGAAGATGAAGGTGTCGAAGTCGCTACGTATCTGTCGGTACGGGCTCTGCAACCGGCTTCAGCCCTTGATTTCGATCAGCGGGTTCAAGCGGTGCAAGCCTTCCGCAAGCTGCCTGAAGCTTCCGCGTTGGCGGCGGTGAACAAGCGTGTGTCGAACCTGTTGAGCAAGGCGCAAGGCAATATCGCCAGCACCGTCGAACCTAAATACTTCGATAACGCGCACGAGTTTTCGTTGTACTCGGCGATTCAGCAAGCGGACCAAGCGGTGCAACCGATGGCCGCAGCGCGTCAGTACAGTGAAGCACTGGCTCGTTTGGCTGCGTTGCGCGAGCCAGTCGATGCGTTCTTCGAAGCCGTGATGGTCAATGCTGAAGATGCCAGCGTACGCGCCAATCGTTATGCCTTGCTGGCTCGCTTACGCGGCCTGTTCCTGGGCGTTGCCGACATTTCGCTGCTGGGATGATGTTGAAGGGGCAAGGCTTGAAGCTGCTGATTCTGGACCGGGACGGGGTAATCAATCATGACTCCGACGCTTACATCAAGTCGGTGGAGGAGTGGATTCCCCTTCCGGGCTCGATCGAGGCTATTGCACGCCTGAGCAAGGCCGGCTGGACGGTGGCCGTCGCCACTAACCAGTCCGGCGTTGCCCGCGGGTTTTACGATGTCGCCACACTCGAAGCCATGCACGCGCGCTTGCGCCATCTGGTGGCAGAGCAGGGTGGTGAAGTCGGCCTGATCGTTTTTTGTCCACACGGTCCGGATGAAGGCTGCGATTGCCGCAAACCAAAACCGGGCATGCTCAAAGCGATTGCCCATCATTACGCGGTAGATCTGGCGGGCATCTGGTTTGTTGGCGATAGTAAGGGTGACTTGGAGGCGGCGCTGGCCGTCGACTCTCAACCAGTTTTGGTAAAGACCGGTAAAGGTCTCAAAACAATGGGTAACCCTTTGCCCCCAGGCACTCTGGTTTTTGACGATCTGGCGGCGGTTGCCGCAGAACTTATCCACACTTGTAAATAGACGGGCATCGCCCGCAACGGTAAAAGCTCCTATGTCGATCATGCAGGCAATCAGAACCTTCTTCTTTTACCTGCTGTTGTGCACCACTTCTCTTCTGTGGTGCACACTGAGTTTCTTTGTCGCCCCGTTTTTGCCTTTCCGCGCCCGCTACCGTTTTATCAACGTGTACTGGTGCCGCTGTGCGTTGTGGCTGACGCGGGTGTTTTTGAACATTCATGTCGAAGTAAAAGGTCAGGAAAATATCCCGCTACAGCCCTGTGTGATTCTGTCCAATCACCAGAGCACCTGGGAAACCTTCTTCCTCTCGGCGCACTTCGAACCTCTGAGCCAGGTGCTCAAGCGTGAGCTGTTGTACGTCCCGTTCTTCGGTTGGGCGATGGCGATGCTACGGCCGATTGCGATCAATCGTGACAATCCAAAAGCGGCACTCAAGCATGTCGCCAAAAGAGGCCATGAACTGCTCAAGGATGGCGTATGGGTGTTGATCTTTCCGGAAGGTACTCGCGTTCCTTTTGGACAGATTGGTAAGTTCTCCCGAGGTGGCACAGCGCTGGCCGTGAATGCAAACCTGCCGGTGCTGCCCATTGCACACAACGCAGGCAAGTACTGGCCAAAAGAAGGTTGGGCGAAAAAGCCGGGCACCATTGAGTTAGTTATTGGCGAACCTATGTATGCCGAGGGCACGGGCCCACGCGCCATCGCAGCGCTTAATGACCGGGTCGCGGCCTGGAATGAAGCAACGCAACGCGCTATGGGGTCAGTGGTTGCACCAGCACCGAGCGAAGAGAATGCGGTTGTTTAGGATCTGTGGATAACCTGTGCACCATTTTTGCAATCCTTTAAAAAAATCGCGCCAACTTATTAATTTATATACTTATTTCTTAAGCTGATTAATGAGCAAAAAAAGTGCATAAGTTTTCAGGATTGTGACGAAGCCGGCCCATGAGGCCGGCTTTTTTTATGACCGATTACATCGTATTTCACTCAGGCCATGCCTGTTGAGAATGAGGTAATGATTGATCAAAAAACATCTATTATTCTCTTACAAGCAGTCAAATACTTGACTTTATTTTGTTTTTCCACTGCCTTAGTCAGTGATTTGACAATGCCATTGCTTAGTGTATGGTTTCTTTGAGTTCCGCCAATAATGTCATGAAGTAACCGTGTTTTACCTTGGGTTGCAGGGGAGGAATATGAGTGCGTTAGGTGATCTGCCGTGGGCTTGTCTGACTTTTTATCCGGGGCTTTCAACCCATTCATTTTTTGATCGTTATAACCCACTGAGTGATTATTCTTACGGTGCCCCGGTACAGGAAATGAACACATCTCAGTGCTTCATTCTCGACATTAAAAGCTTATTGCACAGGGCAGCCCAGGAGTAAGTCGTGCGACTGATGCGTACCTGTGGGGTTCTTTGGAAGCGGCTGAAGGAGCACCCGTTGTCGCGAATCGGGCCGGGCCTCATTACCGGTGTGGCGGACGACGACCCAAGTGGTATTGCTACGTACTCCCAGGCTGGCGCGCAATTTGGCCTTGATATGCTGTGGACGATGCCCGTGGCCTATCCTTTGATGGCCGCCATTCAATCGATGTGTGCGAACATCGGCCGAGTTACAGGGAAAGGACTCGCTGCCAATATCAAGGATGCGTTCCCGCCCATCGTACTTCCGTGCGTTTTGTGTCTACTGCTCGTGGCCAACACCCTGAATATTGCCGCAGATGTCGCTGCCATGGGCGAGGTTGCGGAACTGGTTTCTGGCGTCAACCGGCACCTCATGACTGCTTTTTTTGTGTCCGTGACGATCCTGCTGCAGCTGTTCGTTCCTTATCACCGTTACGTCTTCATCTTGAAGTGGCTGACGGTCTCGCTATTGGCCTACGCCGCCGTATTGTTTACGGTTCATGTTCCCTGGGGGCAGGTCGCAACACACACGTTCTGGCCCCAAATCACCCTGGACTCGAGCACTGCTGCCATGGTCGTCGGGGTTTTCGGCACGACCATCAGTCCATACCTTTTTTTCTGGCAGGCCTCAGAAGAAGTTGAGGACATGGAAGCACACTCAAGCAGCATGCCACTCCTGCGCGATGCGCCCTCCGCCGCACCGGAACTCCGACGCATCCAATGGGATACCTGGAGCGGCATGCTCTACTCCAATCTCACCGCCTACTTCATCATTCTTGCGACCGCCGTTACGCTCCACGTGTCTGGCGTTACCGACATCAACACGGCAGCGCAGGCAGCAAGTGCTCTGCGACCGCTCGCCGGTGACTTTGCCTACATGCTCTTCGCGCTTGGCATTCTCGGTGTCGGCATGATCGGCGTGCCTGTGTTGGCGGGCTCTGGAGCCTATGCTCTTTCCGAAGCCATGGGCTGGAGGAAGGGCCTCGAACGAAAAGTGAATGATGCGCGTGGGTTCTACGCCATCATCTCCATCAGCGTACTTGCCGGACTCGGCATCCAGTATTCGCCAATAAGTCCAATGAAGGCGTTGTTCTGGAGCGCTGTCATCAACGGTCTGGTCGCCGTGCCCCTGATGGTTGTCATTCTCCTCCTGGTTTCGAAGAAATCTGTAATGGGTGCTTTTACAGCAAGCAGACCTCTGCTCATCCTCGGCTGGATAGCAACGGCAGTCATGGGAGCGGCAGCCGTTGGAATGTTCATCCCCGGTTAAATTTTCGTTATAAAAAAGCCAACGCTAAGCGTTGTGCTGGTGTGACGGGCGATTTTTGCCCAGCTTGCGCTGAGTGTGTTTTGAACGCAGTGGAGTCGAATAGTGTCATGAACGAAATGTGTGCTTTCTCGAAATTTGTCAACGTGGCCATTACTGATCCTGGCTTTTGAATCGCCCTTAGTTTCGTAGACGCTTTCAAGCGGCTGCTTCATGCCGAGGTTGTGTGAAAACACTTTCGAGCAATCGCAGCGTCCTAAAACGGAGCGATTTTCTTGCTTATTCGCACAATGATCGGAAATCCGGTTAAACGAAAGCCCCTGAATCTCTCATTCAGGGGCTTTTATTTGGTACTTACTGCGCCAGATGCAGCAACAGGAAATCAATGAACGCCCTCGATTTGTGGGGCAAATGCGGGCTGTTGGGAAACACCACGTTGACGGATTGCGAGGGCAACGAATAATCGGGCAACAGGCGAATCAACCGCTCGCTGACAATGTCGTCCTTGACCACCCACGCGGGTAGCACCGAGACGCCCAGCGACGACAACGTCATGGAGCGGATAGCCGTGGAAGAATTGGATTCAAACTGATTGATCCCGTTGATCTCGACAGTCCCCAAGTGCGGATGGCGCAACGTCCACTGGGTCGGTGCCTGCAGGTTGCTGTTGGCGATCCACGGCACCGAATTCAGGTCCTGAGGAGTTTGCACCGGGTGACGCGCAAGAAACGTCTCGGTCGCCACTAGGACAATTTCATAATCCGCCAGTTTACGGCTCTTGAAAGCCGAGTCCGCCAAACTGCCTAAACGGATAACGAGGTCTAACTTTTCCGCCACCAGATCATTGAGTGACGCGTTAAAGTTATAACAGAGTTTTATTTCCGGATAGCGCTCTATAAATTGCGGTATCAACGGAAGAATATAAGCCTCGCCGTATTCACTGGTGGAACTGAAGCGCAACTTGCCGGACACCCGATTATGCCCTTTTAATACATTATCGAAGGCGTTATCGATGTCCGCGACAATACCTTTGAATGCTTCATAAAAGTCCTGACCGATTTCGGTGAGGGATAGATTTCGGGTATTTCTAATCAACAACGTCGCTGACAGCACGTCCTCCAGCGCCTTGACATGCAGGCTGGCCATGGCTTTGCTGATGCTCAGGTAATTGGCAGCCTTGGTGTAAGAACCAAAATCGACCACGGCCAGGAATGTCTGGACCCGATTAAGATGAGTGTGCATAGCAATAGGGCTCACTGTTAAATCCCGTCAAACATTGTTTCAAGGATAGTCGTATCGACAGTTCAAGTCGACCGCCCCTATGCTTTGCGGCAAAGGGGAAACAACATGACCTATCGCTACAAAGTTGCACTAATATTCCTGATCGGCTTTTTTATAGACTGCATTAACATCTTTATGTCGGCGGTCGCATTACCGAGTATATCGGCGGCGCTGCACGTAAGTACTTCAGACGTTGCCTGGGTGGCTAACGCTTATATTCTGGGGCTGACACTGATCATCCCGGTCAGCACCTGGCTGGCCGGTCGTTTTGGCAATCGGGAAATCCTCACCGCCTCGATGATCGTGTTCACAGCCTCCGTGTGGATGTGTGGGCTGGCCAACAGTTTCAACGAGCTGGTGATCTGGCGCTTCGTCCAGGGGATTGGCGGCGGCCTGTTGATTCCTGTCGGCCAGGCGTTGACGTTCAACCTGTTCAAGGGTGAGCAGCGCGCGAAAATATCCACGTTGGTCATGGCCGTTGCCCTGATAGCGCCAGCCATTTCACCGACGATCGGCGGCGTCATCGTCGACAGCAGCTCCTGGCGCTGGGTGTTCTACAGCAACATTCCGTTCTCGCTGATCGCGGCGTTGCTGTCCTGGTTCTGGATCAACGAAGCGCGACCGACGAGTTTGCCTAGTCCGGACATCAAGGGCTTGCTGCTGGTCAGCGCCGCACTCGGCAGCCTGCTGATGGGTATGTCGTTGTATGGCGGCGACTCTCCGGCACTGGTGGCTGCCTTCTTCGTCATGGCCGGCGTTACGTTCGTCGTGCTGTACGGGCTGCACTACCGCACCTGCAAAAATCCGATCATTGAACTGAGCCTGCTCAAAAGCAAAAAACTCAGCACCTCCATCTTTATCTATTACGCGATTCCCGGTGTGTTCACGGGGGTCAACTTGATGAGCATCTTCTTCCTGCAAAACACCCTGCACTTCAGCGCCCGACTGACAGGGATGTTCATGATCCTGTACGCCATCGGCGCATTCATCGCGATGCTGATCTGTGGCCGGGTCTATAACCGGATGAGCGCCAAGCGGCTGTTTGCCCTCGGCATGCTGTTGCACAGCGCCGGCATCGCCACCTTGTTACTGGTGAACGATCCCTCAGACCTTTTGGTGATTGTCATCGCCTACAGCTTGATGGGGGTCGGCGGCGGCATCGGTGCCAACACCGCACAAACCACGTCATTGATAGACTTTGAGGGCCGCGATACCCACAAGGCCAGTGTCATCTGGAACATCAACCGACAGATGTCATTCAGCATCGGCGCCGCCCTCTTCCTGATGGTTTTCAACCTGCTCTTGAAGCATTTCGATACCACCCAGGCCTACCACGCGACTTTCGCCATCGCCGCACTGGTGGGCCTGTTTCCACTCTTTCAACTGAGTCAGTTGAACACTCAAAAGGACTGTCATGCACAACAAAATAGTTGAACAGGCACACCACAGCATTCATCACGTGCACGAGTTGATCCACACCCTGTTCACCGACGCAAACGGTAACGGGCAGGCCGCGCTCGAGCCGCTGATGTCGGCATTCGCCGAGCACTTCACCATGGTCACCACCTCGGCTGCCATCGTCAGCCGGGCGACGATCGAACAGATGTTCAGGGGTGCAGTCGGCGCCAAGCCAGGCCTGGAGATCGTCATCAGCGATCTGCAGACGGTCTGGCAGGAAGGCCACAGCGTGGCGATCCGCTACAAGGAAACCCATCGCCTCGACCAGCGCGAAAGCTCAAGGGTTTCGGTGGCGATCATTGGCCTGCATCACCGCAACGCCCAATGGATCTACCTGCATGAAACGCCGCTAAGCCAGGAAAGCTGATTCTCGTATGAACTACACAATCACTGATTGCCGAATGCTCTCAGCCTCTATCAAAGAAATCACCGTCAGCCCGATAGCACCGGGGTGCGCGGCGCTGGAAGCGGGCGCGCATTTCAAAACCTGACATCATTGAATCGAAGCGCCCACCTGCACTATTTCGCCAGGAGCGACGATGACGCGGCCTATGCCTTGCCAATGCAGGCACTGCTGCAGGAACGCTTGCACTTGCCCTTCTCCAGTCAGCCCGAGGGCCGTCGCTCTGTCAGCCAGGTGCTGGCCGATCTGGCACCACACTGTTGCCGCTGACCGTGAATTGATCTAGTAACAGCTGTCCTGCCGGCTGAAAACAGCCCCAAGTGTTCAGCTGCTCCCACTCAGCTTTCGAGCAAGAGCACATGGGTCATAAAATGTGGAATCAGCAGCCCGCCCTAGATTAAATTGCAATCGGCAGGGTGGGGATGCGGCGGAAATCTTGGACTACCTGGAGGTAGTTCATGTATTCATACGAAGACCGTATCCGAGCGGTCAAGCTCTACATCAAACTGGGCAAGCGAACCGGGGCAACTATTCGTCAGTTGGGCTACCCGACGAAGAACTCTTTGAAGAGCTGGCACGCAGAGTATGAGCGATGCCTCGACCTGCCGCGTGGCTACGAGAACTCGAAGTCGAAGTACTCACTGGCCCAAAGGGAAAAGGCTGTCGGGCACTATCTCGAATACGGTCGCAACATCGCCGCTACCATCAAGGCGTTAGGCTACCCCGCGCGGGATTCGTTGCGTGCCTGGATTTACGAAATGCACCCCGAGTTGCATACGCGTGTTGTCGGTCGATCAGACGGGTTAGCCCGGCCGCCAGCGGTGAAGCAGGCAGCGGTCATCGCGCTGTGCACGCGAAAAGAAAGTGCGAAAGCCCTGGCTCAAAAGCTGGGCGTGTGCAGGCCGACCTTGTACAACTGGAAAAACCAGCTACTCGGCCCAGAGGTATCCCCATCCATGAAGTGTCGACTTGAACCCTCATCGTCACCGGAACGAGAGGAGTTGCAGCGGCAACTCGAATCTCTCCAGCTCGATGTTCGCCGTTTGCAGCTTGAACATGACCTGTTGATGAGGGCGAATGAACTCATAAAAAAAGAGACGGGCATCAACCGGCAAGTCCTGACCAATCGGGAGAAGACATTGCTGGCTGATGCCCTGAGGCAGACATACTCCTTGTCAGAGCTGCTTGAAGCACTGGGCTTGGCCCGAAGCTCCTATTTCTATCATCGAGCCCGAATGCAGGTCGCGGAAAAGTACACCGAAGTGCGTCGTGCCATGGCGGACATATTCGAGCGCAATCATCGTTGCTATGGCTACCGTCGGATGCGAGCTTCGTTAAGCAGGCAGCGTGTGCGCCTTTCAGAGAAGGTGGTGCAGCGCTTGATGAAGCAGGAGTGCCTAGTCGTCGCCAAGCCGAAACGGCGTCGATATGCTTCCTACCTCGGGGAGATCAGTCCGGCGCCGGAAAACCTCCTCAACCGCGACTTCACGGCTCTAGCTCCGAATGAGAAATGGCTGACCGACATCTCGGAGTTCCAGATCCCGGCCGGTAAGGTGTACCTGTCCCCCATGATCGACTGCTTCGATGGAAAGGTCATCAGTTGGTCGATCGGCACGCGTCCCGACGCCGAGCTTGTGAACACGATGCTGGATGCCGCTATCGAAACGGTGGCCAGCAACGATAAACGGCCTGTTGTTCACTCCGATCGTGGCGCTCACTACCGCTGGCCCGGCTGGTTATCGCGCATCGCTGATGCGAAGCTGATTCGTTCGATGTCGCGCAAAGGCTGCTCACCAGACAACGCGGCTTGTGAAGGTTTCTTCGGCCGACTGAAAACGGAACTGTTCTATCCTCGCAACTGGCAGTCAACGAGCATCGAGCAGTTCATTCAGGCCTTGGATTCATACATTCGCTGGTACAACGAAAAACGTATAAAGATTTCCCTCGGCGCGCTCAGTCCCATTGAGTATCGTGAAAGCCTGGGCTTCGCGGCATAACCAGTCCAAGTTTTTGTCCGCATCCCCGGTGAGTCAGTTGTCAATCAGCGCCGACAGTCGAGTTAACGAATAACGTTTTGGATAGGGATTCCTCTCTGTCTTTTCTTATAAAAATCATCGACGTTATAAAGCTGAATCGCTTATCCAAAATCTATCAAACGCGCAGATACAAAAAAGCCAACGCTGAATAAGCGTTGGCTTTTTTGTGTAGCGTGATTCAACTATTTGTGAGAATTCTCATTTATTTTGAGAACCTACAGCCCCTTAGAAATCGAGGTTTGACACCGCCAGGGCATTTCGTTCGATGAAGTCACGACGTGGTTCTACCGCGTCGCCCATCAGGGTGTTGAAGATCTGGTCAGCACCAATGGCATCTTCAATCGTGACCTTGAGCATCCGACGTACGCTTGGGTCCATGGTGGTTTCCCAAAGTTGATCCGGGTTCATTTCACCCAGACCTTTATAGCGCTGGATGGTATGGCGTTTGGTACTTTCCGCCATCAACCAGGCAAGGGCTTCCTTGAACTCATTGACCGGCTTCTTGCGTTCGCCGCGTTGTACGTAAGCGCCTTCTTCAAGCAAGGTGCTTATTTGCGCGCCCAGAGCCGTCACGGTTTTATAATCGTTACTGCCGAAGAAGTCGCGGTTGAAGGTCACGTAATTGGACAACCCGTGAGAGATCAATTCAACCTCTGGCAGCCAGACGTTACGTTCACGATCTTCACGCAGGCTGGCTTTGTAGACCAGACCTGACTTCTCACCGACGCGCAAACGCGCATCAAACAGCGCCAACCATGCCTGCATGCCCGCGTGGTCAGAAAGCTGCTCAAGCGAAATTGGCGGCAGGTAAACGAAATGCTCGGTCAGTTCCTGAGGATACAAACGCGACAAGCGCTTGAGCGTCTTCATGACCATACGGAAATCGTTGACCAGACGCTCCAGCGCCTCACCCGAGATCCCTGGAGCCGATTCATTGAGGTGCAGGCTGGCATCTTCCAGAGCCGACTGGGTCATGTACTCTTCCATGGCCTCGTCGTCTTTGATGTATTGCTCTTGCTTGCCTTTCTTCACTTTGTACAACGGCGGTTGAGCGATGTAGATGTAGCCACGCTCGATCAACTCAGGCAGTTGACGGAAGAAAAAGGTCAACAGCAACGTACGGATGTGCGAACCGTCGACGTCAGCATCGGTCATGATGATGATGTTGTGATAGCGCAGCTTGGCGATGTTGTACTCATCGCGGCCAATACCGCAGCCCAGCGCTGTGATCAAGGTGCCCACTTCTTGCGAAGAGATCATCTTGTCAAAACGCGCTTTCTCTACGTTGAGGATCTTGCCTTTAAGCGGCAGGATCGCCTGAGTCTTACGGTTGCGTCCCTGCTTGGCGGAGCCACCAGCAGAGTCACCTTCCACAAGATACAGTTCGGAAAGGGCAGGGTCTTTTTCCTGGCAGTCAGCGAGCTTGCCTGGCAGACCGGCGATATCCAGCGCACCTTTACGACGAGTCATCTCACGGGCTTTACGAGCCGCTTCACGGGCGCGCGCAGCATCAATCATTTTGCCGACAACCGCTCTTGCTTCGCCCGGGTTTTCCAGGAGGAAGTCGGAGAAGTGTTTACCCATTTCCTGTTCGACCGCAGTTTTCACTTCGGACGAAACCAACTTGTCTTTGGTTTGCGAGCTAAACTTTGGATCTGGCACTTTGACCGAAATAATTGCGGTCAAACCTTCACGTGCATCGTCACCGGTGGTGGCAACTTTATGCTTCTTCGCCAGACCTTCCTGTTCGATGTAAGTGTTCAGATTCCGCGTCAGAGCCGAGCGAAAACCTACCAGGTGAGTACCGCCGTCACGCTGAGGAATATTGTTGGTAAAGCACAACAGATTCTCGTTGAAGCTATCGTTCCACTGCAAAGCAATCTCGACAGCAATGCCATCGTCGCGCTGGATGTTGAAGTGGAATACCTGGTTCACTGGAGTCTTGTTAGTGTTCAGATACTCAACGAACGCGCGCAAACCGCCCTCGTATTTGAACAGCTCTTCTTTGCCGCTGCGCTCGTCTTTGAGGACGATGCCCACGCCAGAGTTGAGGAATGAGAGTTCTCGAATACGCTTGGCCAGGATATCCCAGCTGAAGTGAATATTCTTGAAGGTCAGGTCGGATGGCTTGAAGTGAATCTCGGTACCGGTTGAATCACTTTCGCCAACGATACGCATGGGTTCCTGTGGAACACCATGGATATAAGTCTGTTCCCAAACCTTGCCGCTACGACGTACGGTCAGCAGCAACAATTCGGAAAGGGCGTTTACCACTGAAACGCCTACACCGTGCAGGCCGCCAGATACTTTGTAAGAGTTATCATCGAACTTACCGCCAGCATGCAGCACGGTCATGATGACCTCAGCTGCCGAAATGCCTTCTTCTTTGTGCACGTCTACCGGAATACCGCGACCGTTGTCGCGGACGGTGATCGATTCATCAGGGTGGATAACGATGCTGATTTCGTCGCAATGGCCAGCCAAAGCTTCGTCGATCGAGTTATCGACCACCTCGAACACCATGTGGTGTAGACCGCTGCCATCGTCGGTGTCACCGATATACATACCGGGACGCTTGCGTACGGCATCTAGCCCTTTCAGCACTTTAATGCTGGAGGAGTCGTACGTTTGATTTTCGCTCATGCCTTCACTCCCGGTGGTCGTGGGTCTGGGTGATACGGCCTTGTTCCACGTGGAACAAAGCGACTGGCGTTTCCGTCTGCCAGCCTTCCCTCAATAATTCATGGTCTACACAGGTGATAAACACTTGGCAGCGTAAGTCTTCTAACAAGCGACAAAGCGCGCGGCGATGATGCTCGTCCAGTTCAGACGGCAAATCGTCCACCAGATAAATACATTGGCCGCGCCGTGCCTGGCTGACCAAATGGCCTTGAGCAATGCGCAGAGCGCAGACCACTAACTTCTGCTGGCCACGAGATAAAATTTCAGCGGCATTATGAGCGCCCAATCTAAGGCGCAAATCAGCTCGTTGCGGTCCGGCCTGGGTATGCCCCATTTGCTGGTCGCGGTGTAGGGAAGACGCGAGCACTGTACTCAGCTCTTTCTCCTTGTCCCAACCGCGGTAATAGCTCAGGGTTAAACCTTCAAGTTCAACCAACTCGCTCAAGGTTTTTTCAAAAACTGGCTTTAGAGCCTTGATGTAGGCTCGACGATATTCATCGATGTCAGCGCTGGCCAGGCATAACTCCCGGTCCCAAGCCGCTTGTGAAGCGACGTCAAGTGTACCATGCCGCAGCCATGAGTTCCGCTGCCGCAGGGCCTTCTGCAAGCGTTGCCACGTCGACATAAAGCGAGGTTCCACGTGGAACACTCCCCAATCGAGGAACTGACGTCGGATCTTGGGAGCACCTTCAAGGAGTCGAAAGCTGTCGGGGTTAATCAGTTGCAGAGGTAACGCTTCAGCCAGCTGTGCTGCACTTCGCGCATTCTGCCCGTCGATACGGATCTGAAACTCCCCCTGGCGATCCCGCGACACACCCAGACTGCTGTGCCCACCTTGAGCGAGTTCAACCTGACCAAAAACCGTGCAGGCGGGTTGCTCGTACTGAATCACGGGCAGCAATCGTGCGCTGCGAAATGAGCGAGCAAGACCGAGCAAATAAATGGCTTCCAGTACACTGGTTTTGCCACTGCCATTCGCGCCGTGAAGGATATTTATGCGGGGGGAAGGGGAGAGCGTCACCGGGTGCAAATTGCGCACCCCGGTGACAGAGACGCGGCTGAGGGACATCTAGGCTCTGCTGGACATTGGGAGTTACAGACGCATCGGCATAACGACGTAAGCGGAATCATCGTTATCCGATTCCTGCACCAGCGCGCTGCTGTTGGAGTCAGACAAAATCAGACGCACTTGCTCAGTTGTCATCACGCCCAACACGTCGAGCAGATAACTCACGTTGAAACCAATTTCCAGTGGGCCGCCGTTGTAATCGACGCCGACTTCTTCTTCTGCCTCTTCCTGCTCAGGGTTGTTCGCCTGAATCTTCAATTGACCATTGGCCAACTGCAAACGGATACCACGATACTTTTCGTTGGACAGAATCGCCGTGCGGCTGAACGCTTCACGCAATGCCTGACGATCACCCAATACCAACTTATCGCCACCTTTAGGCAGAACGCGTTCGTAATCAGGGAACTTGCCATCGACCAGTTTCGAGGTGAAGGTGAACTCGCCTGTGGTAGCACGGATATGATGCTGGCCCAGGACGATGCTCACAATCCCATCCTGCTCAGTCAGCAGTCGCGCCAGTTCAAGGATGCCCTTACGCGGCACGATCACTTGATGACGATCAACTTGCTCGATCTCGGCCGTCATGGAGCACATTGCCAGACGGTGACCATCAGTTGCGACGGCACGTAGCACGCCAGCGTGCACTTCGAGCAACATACCGTTGAGGTAATAACGAACGTCCTGCTGCGCCATGGCGAAGCTGGTGCGCTCGATCAAACGGCGCAACTTGCTCTGCACCAGATTGAACGTCAGCGACCCAGGACCTTCTTCCACTGTTGGGAAGTCATTGGCAGGCAATGTGGACAAAGTAAAACGGCTGCGTCCCGCTTTTACCACCAATTTCTGCTCATCGACTTTGATATCGATCAACGCATCATTGGGCAGACTTTTGCAAATATCCATGAGTTTGCGCGCAGGAACAGTGATCTCGCCTGGCTCGGCGGGCTCTTCCAACTGAACACGGCCTACCAGCTCGACTTCCAAGTCGGTACCCGTCAGCGATAACTGCTGGCCTTCTACAACCAATAGCACGTTGGATAACACTGGCAAGGTCTGTCGGCGTTCAACGACGCCGGCGACCAGTTGCAGAGGTTTCAACAAGGCTTCGCGTTGAATGGTGAAGTGCATGGTCTAGTCCCTTGCCTTAATAAGCTGCGCTGGTGTCATCAGGTCGTGAGTGTCCGCAGCAGGTTCTTGTAGTCCTCGCGAATATCCGCGTCGGATTCCTTAAGCTCGTTGATTTTTCGGCATGCATGCAAAACGGTCGTATGGTCGCGTCCGCCAAACACATCGCCAATCTCAGGCAAGCTGTGGTTGGTCAATTCTTTGGACAACGCCATCGCGACTTGTCGAGGACGTGCAACCGAACGTGAGCGTCGTTTGGAAAGCAGGTCAGAAATTTTGATCTTGTAGTACTCAGCCACGGTGCGCTGAATGTTATCCACACTGACCAATTTGTCTTGCAACGCCAACAAATCTTTCAGCGATTCACGAATCAATTCGATCGTGATATCGCGTCCCATAAAGTGCGAGTGAGCGATCACCCGCTTCAGGGCACCTTCGAGCTCTCGTACGTTGGAACGAATACGTTGCGCAATGAAAAAGGCAGCGTCATGGGGCAGTTCAACTTTCGCCTGATCCGCTTTTTTCATCAAGATTGCCACGCGGGTCTCAAGCTCCGGTGGCTCAACGGCCACCGTCAACCCCCAGCCAAACCGAGATTTCAACCGTTCTTCAAGGCCTTCAATTTCTTTCGGGTAACGGTCGCTGGTCAAGATGACCTGCTGACCACCTTCAAGCAAGGCGTTGAACGTATGGAAAAACTCTTCCTGGGAACGCTCTTTGCGGGCGAAAAATTGAATGTCATCGATCAGCAACGCATCAACTGAACGATAAAAACGCTTGAACTCGTTGATGGCATTGAGCTGCAGCGCTTTCACCATGTCAGCCACAAAGCGCTCCGAATGCAGGTACACAACCTTGGCATTCGGGTTCTTCTTTAATAGATGGTTACCCACAGCATGCATCAAGTGGGTTTTACCCAGACCCACCCCACCATAAAGGAACAATGGGTTGTAACCATGCTTAGGGTTATCCGCAACCTGCCAGGCCGCCGCGCGGGCCAGCTGGTTGGATTTACCCTCGACGAAATTCTCGAAGGTAAAGGTCCGGTTCAAGTAGCTGGTGTGCTTGAGTGCGCCCTCGACCTGAACGGTACGCTGCTCGGCACGCGCCGGCGCCAGCTGAGAGCTAGCGCCAGCCATGGGGTCAAAGCTCGCACGCGAAGGCTCATCGCTGACCGCAATCGTTTGGCTAGGCGCTGGCGAAGAGGTCTGCTGAACCGGCAACGCGGCAACCTGATTGACCGTAACAGCATGGGACGCCGCAGCAGCCAATGGTGCATTGGGAGCTGCACGCGGAGCAGAGCTGCGTTTGCTGCCTATTAATAAGGAAAGCGCAGGCGCGAGTCCTTGCCCATGCTCACCGAGCAGTTCAAGCAAGCGCCCCAGGTATTTTTCGTTGACCCAATCGAGAACGAAACGGTTCGGTGCATAGACACGCAACTCGTCGCCTTCGGCTTCGACCTGTAGCGGACGGATCCAAGTGTTGAATTGCTGGGCAGGCAGCTCATCGCGCAAAAGCTCCACGCACTGCTGCCAAAGTTCCACTGACACGGATATCCCCTAAGTTGAAAGCCGGTGAGGCAAAAACAGCCGCCATTGTAACGATCAGCGCCCGACTTATCCACATGTAGGTTGCTCTGAGATCACGATGAATCAAGGCCTTATCCAGAAATTACGCGACCAACGGCGTGCGCATAAGCTCTGTGGATAAGCGTGCTTCAGCCCATTGCATAAGTCAGGTCTGAACTCTGTGGATAACCTGCCTGTGGATAAGAGGCCATTCCATGCACAGCTTATCCGACAGTGCAGCACAGGTAGAGCACCGTTTCTCAACCGTATTATCATCCTCTGTACACATTGATTTTAAAGGGCTAGAGGCGGTTATCCACAGAAGATGCCTTCCCTAGCTTTTATAAGCATTACAAAAGAGCTTTAAATACTTTCCTTCTTTATTTCTATATTTGATCACAGGGTAGGTCCTGGTTTCTCAGACAAAAACGGCACGCCTGAGAAAAAGGCTGTTGAGAAGTAAATGAAGGAAACGCTGGTTGGAAATTGACCTAGAGGCTTGCTTTCTCTAGAATCCCCGGTCTCTTAAAACGGGGGCCATTCCGGCCCGTTGTGGACGAACCAGGTAACACGCCATGAAACGTACTTTCCAACCCAGCACCATCAAGCGCGCTCGCACTCACGGTTTCCGTGCTCGCATGGCCACCAAAAACGGTCGTGCAGTCCTGTCGCGTCGTCGCGCCAAGGGCCGTAAGCGTTTGGCAGTTTGATAACTCGGCACAGGTGGTGAGTCGAGACTTCAGTCGGGAAAAGCGTCTTCTGACACCCCGACACTTCAAGGCAGTCTTTGACTCCCCCACCGGCAAGGTTCCGGGGAAAAATCTCTTGCTCCTTGCGCGCAACAACGACTTGGATCACCCCCGTTTGGGGTTAGTGATCGGTAAGAAGAGCGTAAAGCTCTCCGTTGAGCGCAATCGCTTGAAACGCCTAATGCGCGAGTCCTTTCGCCTGCACCAAGATGATTTGGTCGGCTGGGATATCGTAATCGTCGCGCGCAAAGGTTTGGGTGAGATAGAAAACCCCGAATTGATTCAGCATTTCGGCAAACTCTGGAAACGTTTGGCACGCAGCCGACCAGCTCCAGAAGTTAAAACCGAAACTGTAGGGGTAGACAGTCCAGATGCGTAAACTGGCACTCGTTCCGATCCAGTTCTATCGCTATGCCATTAGCCCGCTAATGGCCAGCCACTGTCGTTTCTACCCCAGTTGTTCCTGCTACGCGTATGAAGCCATCGAAAATCATGGCCTTCTACGCGGTGGCTGGCTGGCCTTTCGTCGTTTAGGTCGCTGTCATCCGTGGAATGCCGGTGGTTTTGACCCGGTTCCACCCGTTCCTACCTCCCGTTCCTCTTCGATGGCCGAGTAATCATGGATATAAAACGCACGATCCTGATCGTCGCCCTGGCAATCGTGACTTATGCCGGGGTCCTGAAATGGAACCAGGACTATGGTCAGGCTGCCCTGCCGACTCAGAGTGTTGCTGCCAGTACCACCGCTTCGGGTATACCGGATACGGCGACTGGTTCGAATGCTTCTGCAAGTGCCGATGTTCCGAGCGCCAACACTGACGCCGCTGCTCCGACTGAAACACAAGTCGCCATCAGTAAAGATCTCATCCAGGTAAAAACGGATGTGCTCAATCTGGAGATCGACCCGGTAGGTGGTGATGTCGCACAGTTGCGGTTGCCCCTTTATCCACGACGCCAAGACCATCCGGAGATTGCGTTCCAGCTGTTCGATAACGGCGGCGAGCGGACTTATCTGGCACAAAGCGGGCTGACAGGTACCAACGGTCCGGATGCTCGTGCATCAGGTCGGCCTGTTTACACCAGCGTACAAAAGACTTATCAACTGGCCGATGGTCAGAATGAACTGGTCGTTGACCTGAAGTTCACAGATGCCGGCGTCAATTACATCAAGCGCTTTACCTTCAAGCGCGGCCTGTACGATCTGGGTGTCACCTACCTGATCGACAACCAGAGCGGTCAGCCATGGGCTGGTAATCTGTTTGCACAACTCAAGCGTGACTCGAGTGGCGATCCGTCTTCGACCACCGCGACCGGTACGGCGACTTATTTGGGCGCCGCATTGGGTACACCTGCTGAACCCTACAAAAAAGTGTCGATGAAAGACATCGACAAAGCCGCGCTAAAAGAAACCGTTCAAGGTGGCTGGGTAGCCTGGTTGCAGCACTACTTCGTGACTGCCTGGATTCCGAACAAGAACGACAGCAATGTCATGCAGACGCGTAAAGACAGCCAAGGCAACTACATCATCGGCTTCACTGGCCCTGTTTTGACCGTTGCTAGCGGTGCAACCGCTCAAACCAGTGCCACTCTGTACGCGGGTCCAAAAAGCCAAGCGGTGCTCAAAGAGTTATCCCCAGGTCTGGAACTGACTGTCGATTACGGCATTCTCTGGTTCATTGCCCAACCGATCTTCTGGCTGCTGCAACATATCCACAGCCTGGTCAGTAACTGGGGTTTCTCAATTATCCTGCTGACCATGCTGATCAAAGGGATTTTCTTCCCTCTGTCGGCAGCCAGCTACAAATCCATGGCCCGCATGCGTGCCGTCGCACCGAAACTCGCGGCGTTGAAAGAACAGCATGGCGATGACCGGCAGAAAATGTCGCAAGCTATGATGGAGCTGTACAAGAAAGAGAAGATCAACCCGTTGGGTGGTTGCTTGCCGATTCTTGTGCAAATGCCGGTCTTCCTCTCGCTGTACTGGGTTCTCCTGGAAAGCGTGGAAATGCGTCAGGCTCCATTCATGCTTTGGATCACTGACCTTTCGATCAAGGATCCATTCTTCATCCTGCCTATCGTCATGGGCGCGACGATGTTTATCCAGCAGCGTCTGAACCCGACTCCGCCGGACCCGATGCAAGCAAAAGTAATGAAGCTGATGCCAATCATCTTCACCTTCTTCTTCCTCTGGTTCCCTGCAGGTCTAGTGCTGTACTGGGTAGTCAACAACTGCCTGTCGATCTCGCAGCAGTGGTACATCACACGTAAGATCGAAGCCGCTACCAAGAAAGCGGAAGCTTGATCTAACCTGTTAGTAAGTCATGCAAAGCGCCCCCTCGTGGGGCGTTTTGCTATCCGCTATTTGCCTAGAGAGCCTGGCCATGAACGTCCCTCGTGAAACCATAGCTGCGATTGCAACCGCCCAAGGCCGAGGTGGTGTGGGCATCGTGCGCATATCGGGCCCATTGGCAAGCAGTGCAGCGCAAGCAATCATCGGTCGTGAGCCAACACCGCGTTATGCCCATTACGGCCCGTTCAGCGATGAGACGGGGCAGGTGATCGATGAAGGCATTGCTCTGTATTTTCCTGGTCCGAACTCATTCACTGGCGAAGACGTGCTCGAACTTCAGGGACACGGCGGTCCCATCGTGCTGGATATGTTGCTGCAGCGCTGCCTGCAATTGGGCAGCCGGCTAGCTCGACCTGGGGAATTCAGCGAACGCGCGTTTCTCAATGACAAGCTCGATCTGGCGCAGGCTGAAGCGATAGCAGACTTGATCGAAGCCAGTTCCGCTCAAGCGGCACGTAATGCGCTGCGTTCTTTGCAAGGCGCCTTTTCCCGGCGTGTGGATAACTTGACGGAAAAACTGATCAATCTGCGGATCTATGTCGAGGCTGCTATCGACTTCCCCGAAGAGGAAATCGACTTTCTTGCCGATGGCCATGTGTTGAGCATGCTCGATTCGGTGCGCGAAGAGTTATCCACAGTCTTGCGTGAGGCCGGGCAAGGTGCGCTGCTGCGTGACGGCATGACGGTCGTTATTGCGGGCAGACCCAACGCTGGCAAATCGAGCTTGTTGAACGCGTTGGCCGGCAGAGAAGCAGCCATTGTTACCGAGATAGCGGGAACTACCCGGGATATCTTGCGCGAACATATCCACATCGATGGCATGCCGTTGCATGTGGTCGATACAGCCGGGTTGCGTGATACCGACGACAAGGTCGAGAAAATTGGCGTGGAACGGGCGTTAAAGGCGATTGGTGAGGCTGATAGGGTCTTGCTGGTCGTGGATGCGACTGCACCTGAAGCGAATGACCCGTTTGCCTTATGGCCTGAGTTTCTTGAACAGCGGCCAGATCCGGCGAAGGTCACGCTGATTCGTAACAAAGCTGACTTGAGCGGTGATCCCGTCATCCTGGAGCGCAACATCGATGGCCACGTGACGATCAGCCTGAGCGCAATGGCCGCTGGTGAAGGTCTGGAACTGCTGCGCAACCATTTAAAAGAGTGCATGGGCTACGAGCAAACCTCTGAAAGCAGCTTCAGCGCTCGCAGGCGACATCTGGAAGCATTACGTCATGCCAGCACGTCGCTTGAGCACGGCCGTGCTCAATTGACCCTTGCCGGTGCCGGTGAGCTCCTCGCTGAAGATTTGCGTCAGGCACAACAGGCCCTGGGCGAGATTACTGGCGCTTTCAGCTCAGACGACCTGCTGGGGCGAATTTTTTCCAGTTTCTGTATCGGTAAATAACACTCCCTGCTTCACAGGAATGCGCTTGCCCGCGATAGCTGTGTACTGACACCACGCATCAAAGGATCGCTGGCAAGCCCGTTCCAACAACCAACCCCGCCGCTCATTTATCCAACTGAACAGAAATACTCTGGCCTCGGTTGCCTACCTGTACCTTTTTTTTAACAAGCAGCCTGCTTTTTTGTGGATTAAGCCCTGTGAATAACTGCCCCTCAGCTCGGTTGATAAGTAGGCCTAAAAACAGAGGATAAAGCGCCCTGTGGACAAGTACCTGTTTAATCCACAGGCTTAAACCACTTATCCAAGGGCCTCACAGGCACATGACCACAGACTTTTGAATCGCTGTACATATTGAATATAAAGGCCTGTAAGATTTTATCCACAGAAATGTAGCTCAGTAGAAATAAACATAAAAACAAAGATTTATAAATTTCTTTCTTTTTAATTTCTATATCTGCCAGTCATCCACAGCTGGTTAAATTTTGTGCACGAAGGTTCCTTCGTGGGGGGGAAGTCCCTATACTTGCCGACTGCCCTGATTTCCCATTCCTATTTCTCAAGAGCAGGCACGAGGTGCGTGGTGCAATTCCCTTCCCGTTTTGAAGTGATCGTCATCGGCGGCGGTCATGCCGGTACCGAGGCCGCACTGGCGTCGGCACGCATGGGTGCCAAAACCCTGCTGCTCACGCACAACGTGGAAACCCTCGGCCAGATGAGCTGCAACCCCGCAATTGGCGGCATCGGCAAAAGCCACTTGGTCAAGGAAATCGATGCCCTTGGCGGCGCCATGGCGATTGCCACCGACAAAGGCGGCATCCAGTTCCGTGTGTTGAACAGCCGTAAAGGTCCAGCCGTTCGCGCTACTCGCGCTCAAGCCGACCGCGTGCTGTACAAGGCGGCTGTTCGCGAAATCCTCGAGAATCAGCCCAACCTGTGGATATTTCAGCAAGCCTGCGATGACCTGATCGTTGAACAAGATCAAGTTCACGGTGTAGTGACACAGATGGGTCTGCGTTTCCTGGCCGACTCGGTTGTTTTGACGACAGGGACCTTTCTCGGTGGACTTATCCACATCGGGATGCAGAACTATTCCGGTGGGCGTGCGGGCGATCCGCCATCAATTGCCTTGGCTCAACGGTTACGTGAGTTACCGTTACGGGTAGGTCGCTTGAAAACCGGTACGCCGCCACGCATCGATGGCCGTTCGGTGGATTTCTCGGTGATGACCGAGCAACCAGGCGATACGCCTATTCCCGTCATGTCGTTCATGGGGTCCAAAGAGCAGCATCCTGCGCAAGTCAGCTGCTGGATCACCCATACCAACGCCCGGACGCATGAAATCATCGCGGCCAACCTTGATCGCTCGCCCATGTATTCCGGGGTGATCGAGGGTATTGGTCCACGTTATTGCCCATCGATTGAAGATAAGATTCACCGCTTTGCCGACAAGGAAAGTCATCAGGTCTTCATCGAACCCGAAGGACTGACCACCCACGAGCTCTATCCGAACGGCATCTCCACTTCACTGCCTTTCGATGTTCAGTTGCAGATCGTGCGGTCTATTCGCGGGATGGAAAACGCCCATATCGTTCGTCCTGGCTACGCCATCGAATACGATTATTTCGATCCTCGTGATTTGAAATACAGTCTGGAAACGAAAGTAATTGGCGGCCTGTTTTTCGCAGGGCAGATCAACGGTACGACAGGCTACGAAGAAGCCGCTGCCCAAGGTTTGCTTGCGGGTGCCAATGCCGCACTCCGCGCCCAAGGCAAAGACAGCTGGTGCCCGCGGCGCGACGAGGCGTACATCGGTGTACTGGTCGACGACCTGATTACCTTGGGAACGCAAGAACCCTATCGGATGTTCACGTCTCGAGCCGAATACCGGTTGATCCTGCGTGAAGACAACGCTGACTTGCGCCTGACCGAGAAAGGCCGTGAGCTGGGACTGGTCGACGATGCGCGTTGGGCGGCTTTCTGCACCAAACGTGAAAGCATCGAGCTGGAAGAACAGCGCCTGAAAAGCACGTGGGTACGTCCCGGCACTGAGCAGGGAGATGCTATCTCCGCGCATTTCGGCACGCCGCTGACCCACGAATACAATTTGCTCAACCTGCTGACACGTCCGGAAATCGATTACGCCAGTCTGGTAGCGATTACCGGTGATGGGTGTAGCGATCCACAGGTCGCCGAGCAGGTTGAAATCAAGACCAAATACGCCGGTTATATCGACCGTCAGCAGGACGAAATCGCCCGGCTGCGCGCCAGCGAAGACACCAAATTGCCAGAAGACATCGACTACGTTGGTATTTCCGGCCTGTCGAAGGAAATCCAGAGCAAGCTGGGGATAACTCGTCCGGAGACCCTCGGGCAGGCCTCGCGGATTCCTGGCGTCACCCCGGCGGCGATCTCGCTGTTGATGATCCATTTGAAAAAACGCGGCGCGGGCCGTCAGTTGGAGCAAAGCGCTTGAGTTCTATGGTCACCCCGCAACATGCCGAAGAGTTATCCCGAGGTACCCAGCAACTCGGTGTCGACTTGAGCGACAGCCAACACAGCCAGTTACTGGCTTATCTGGCGCTGTTGATCAAGTGGAACAAGGCTTACAACCTCACGGCTGTACGCGACCCGGATGAAATGGTCTCGCGGCATTTGCTCGACAGCCTCAGCGTAGTGCCCTTCATCGCCGGCGATCGCTGGCTTGATGTAGGCAGCGGTGGCGGAATGCCCGGTATTCCGTTGGCGATCCTATTTCCTGAAATGAAAGTCACAGTGCTCGACAGCAACGGCAAAAAAACCCGTTTTTTGACTCAAGTGAAACTCGAGCTGAAGCTGGATAACCTGGAAGTTATCCACAGCCGTGTGGAAGCGTTCAAACCTGAGCTACCCTTCACCGGAATCGTTTCCCGAGCGTTCAGCAGTCTGGAAGACTTTACTGAGTGGACCCGGCACCTGGGCGACACGGATACGCGATGGTTGGCGATGAAAGGGCTGCATCCCGCCGATGAGCTGGTAGCATTGCCGACAGATTTTCACCTCGATAGCGCACAAGCCTTGACCGTTCCAGGTTGCCAGGGCCAACGTCATCTGCTGATACTGCGCCGCACGGCATGATTGGGAACACAAGCAAGAATGGCTAAGGTATTCGCGATAGCGAACCAAAAAGGTGGTGTGGGTAAAACCACCACCTGTATCAACCTCGCAGCGTCACTGGTCGCGACCAAGCGCCGTGTGTTGTTGATCGATCTCGACCCGCAGGGCAACGCCACGATGGGCAGCGGTGTGGATAAACACGCGCTTGAGTATTCGGTTTATGACCTACTGATCGGCGAATGCGATCTGGCCCAGGCCATGCAGTTCTCCGAACACGGCGGGTATCAGTTGCTGCCAGCCAACCGTGATCTGACGGCGGCCGAAGTGGTTCTGCTGGACATGCAGTTGAAGGAAAGTCGTCTGCGCAACGCTCTGGCGCCTATTCGCGAGAATTACGATTACATCCTCATCGACTGTCCTCCGTCGTTGTCGATGCTTACCTTGAACGCTCTGGTTGCCGCTGACGGGGTCATTATCCCCATGCAGTGTGAGTACTTTGCGCTCGAAGGGCTGAGCGACCTTGTGGATAACATCAAGCGCATCGCCGAGCTGCTCAACCCGCAGCTAAAGATCGAAGGCTTGCTGCGCACCATGTACGACCCGCGACTGAGTTTGATCAACGATGTTTCCGATCAGCTCAAAGAGCATTTCGGGGAACAGCTCTACGACACGGTCATCCCACGTAATATCCGTCTGGCTGAAGCACCGAGTTTTGGCATGCCGGCGCTGACGTATGACAAAACATCGCGTGGCGCCTTGGCCTACCTTGCCTTGGCTGGTGAGATGGTTCGCCGTCAACGTCGCAACTCGCGCACCGCTCAGGCAAATTAAGGAATCCGCATGGCCGTTAAGAAACGAGGTCTCGGACGTGGGCTGGACGCGCTCCTAAGCAGTCCGACCGTCAGTGCGCTGGAAGAACAGGCTGTTCAGGCCGATCAACGTGAACTGCAGCATTTGCCACTGGACCTGATCCAGCGCGGTAAATACCAGCCACGCCGCGACATGGACCCCCAGGCGCTTGAAGAGCTTGCTCTGTCGATCAAAGCCCAAGGCGTCATGCAGCCAATCGTGGTGCGTCCGATTGCCGACAAGCGCTTTGAAATCATTGCAGGTGAACGTCGCTGGCGTGCCGCCCAGCAGGCAGGGCTGGAAACTATTCCAGCCATGGTCCGCGATGTGCCCGATGAAACGGCTATCGCCATGGCATTGATCGAGAACATTCAGCGCGAAGACCTCAATCCTGTCGAGGAGGCGGTCGCTTTACAGCGTCTCCAGCAGGAATTCCAACTAACTCAGCAGCAAGTCGCGGATGCGGTGGGTAAGTCGCGCGTTACTGTGGCCAACCTGCTGCGTTTGATTTCTTTGCCTGAAGTCATCAAAACCATGCTGTCCCACGGCGACCTGGAAATGGGCCATGCGCGTGCATTGCTCGGTTTGCCCGAAGAACAGCAGGTTGAAGGGGCGCGACATGTTGTCGCACGCGGCCTTACTGTGCGCCAGACTGAAGCATTGGTTCGCCAGTGGTTGAGTGGCAAACCAGCCTCTGCCGGGTCCTCTGAACCGGTCAAATCCGACCCCGATATTAGTCGCCTGGAACAGCGCCTGGCCGAGCGCCTAGGCTCTGCGGTGCAGATTCGCCACGGTCAGAAGGGAAAAGGACAGTTAGTGATTCGCTATAATTCACTGGATGAGTTGCAGGGTGTCCTTGCTCACATTCGCTGAAACAATTGCTTTGTAGCGTGTAGTCGGAAATCACTACCTAACAGTTGAATAGGGGGTAAAGCGCCCCTATACTCTGCGCGCATTTTGTCGGCACAAATGATGCCAAGTTATTGATTTTGGCGGCCGGCATTCGAGGAGCAGTTGTGATGGAAAGCCGCACGCAAAACCGCCTGCCGTTCCATCGCTTGGCGGTTTTTCCGGTACTGCTGGCTCAATGTGTAGTCCTGCTGCTGGCAGCTTTGGCGCTGTGGCAGTGGCACGGAGTCGTAGCTGGGTACTCAGGCCTTTGCGGAGGTTTGATAGCTTGGCTGCCCAATTTGTATTTTGCTCATAAGGCGTTCCGGTTTTCCGGTGCTAGAGCAGCGCAAGCCATAGTCCGGTCTTTTTATGCCGGCGAGGCTGGCAAACTGATTTTGACGGCAGCGTTTTTTGCGCTGACCTTTGTAGGTGTGAAGCCACTGGCGCCGCTGGCTGTATTCGGCGTGTTCATGTTGACCCAGTCGGTCAGCTGGTTTGCTCCCCTGCTTATGAGAACAAGACTTTCGAGACCTTAGGGCGTTTGAGGCAACCATGGCAGCAGAAACCGCTTCGGGCTATATCCAGCACCACTTGCAGAACCTGACCTTTGGTCAATTGCCAACCGGCGGTTGGGGCTTTGCCCACTCCGCAGCTCAAGCCAAAGACATGGGCTTCTGGGCTTTCCACGTCGATACCCTCGGCTGGTCGGTAGCATTGGGTTTGATCTTCGTATTGATTTTCCGCATGGCGGCTAAAAAGGCGACCTCTGGTCAGCCGGGCGCCCTGCAGAACTTCGTCGAGGTCCTGGTGGAATTCGTTGATGGCAGCGTAAAAGACAGTTTCCACGGTCGTAGCCCTGTCATTGCGCCATTGGCACTGACCATTTTCGTCTGGGTGTTCATGATGAACGCCGTCGACCTTGTACCGGTCGACTGGATTCCGAAACTGGCTGTCCTGATCACTGGCGACTCGCACATTCCGTTCCGTGCGGTATCGACGACAGATCCTAACGCGACCCTGGGCATGGCCTTGTCGGTGTTCGCGCTGATCATTTTTTACAGCATCAAGATCAAGGGCATCGGCGGTTTCGTCGGCGAAATGACCCTGCACCCATTCGGCAGCAAGAACATTTTTGTTCAGGCGTTGTTGATTCCGGTGAACTTCCTGCTTGAATTCGTGACGCTGATTGCCAAACCAATTTCGTTGGCACTGCGACTGTTCGGCAACATGTACGCTGGCGAGCTGGTCTTCATCCTGATCGCGGTTATGTTCGGCAGCGGTCTGCTCTGGCTCAGTGGCCTGGGTGTTGTGCTGCAATGGGCGTGGGCAGTTTTCCACATCCTGATCATCACCCTGCAAGCGTTCATCTTCATGATGCTGACCATCGTCTACCTTTCGATGGCTCACGAAGAGAACCATTAAGACTCGCCTGGCGTGTCTGATGACCCTCTTGCGTTGGTGAGAGGGTGCCCGGAAGGGCTGCTGTAAAAACGATTTTGCTTTACCGCTTTAATCTAAAAACCTAACCAATACGACGTAAAAGTCGGGAGGAAAGATGGAAACTGTAGTTGGTCTAACCGCTATCGCTGTTGCACTGTTGATCGGCCTGGGCGCACTGGGTACCGCAATTGGTTTCGGCCTGTTGGGCGGTAAATTCCTGGAAGGCGCAGCTCGCCAACCAGAGATGGTCCCAATGCTTCAAGTTAAAATGTTCATCGTCGCTGGTCTGCTCGACGCCGTGACCATGATCGGTGTTGGTATCGCTCTGTTCTTCACCTTTGCGAACCCCTTCGTTGGTCAACTGGCTCACTAATTACTCGGTTTTTCGAGTTGAGCAAGTGTGATGGACAACGAACGAGCGAGGTGTTGGCGTGAACATTAATGCAACCCTGATTGGCCAGTCCGTTGCGTTCTTCATTTTTGTACTGTTCTGCATGAAGTTCGTATGGCCTCCGGTCATCGCGGCTTTGCACGAACGTCAGAAGAAGATCGCGGATGGATTGGACGCTGCTAGCCGAGCAACTCGTGACCTGGAGTTGGCCCAAGATAAAGTGGGTCAGCAACTGCGCGATGCTAAAGCTCAGGCAGCTGAAATCATTGAGCAAGCAAAGAAACGCGGTAATCAGATTATCGATGAAGCCCGTGAACAGGCTGTTGTCGAAGCTGACCGTGTGAAGGCTCAGGCTCGGACCGAGATCGAGCAGGAACTGAACGGCGTCAAAGACGCGCTACGCGCCCAATTGGGCAGCCTGGCAGTCAACGGTGCCGAGAAGATCCTGGGTGCCACAATCGATCAAAACGCGCACGCGGAGCTGGTTAATAAACTGGCTGCTGAAATTTAAGCGAGGGCGATCATGGCAGAACTGACCACGTTGGCCCGACCTTACGCTAAGGCAGCCTTTGAGCACGCCCAGGCCCACCAGCAACTGGCCAATTGGTCAGCCATGCTCGGCTTGGCTGCAGCTGTGTCGCAAAACGACACAATGCAGCGCGTACTCAAGGCCCCGCGACTGACGAGCGCAGATAAGGCCACCACTTTTATCGAAGTGTGTGGCGACAAGTTTGATGTAAAAGTACAGAACTTCATTCATATCGTTGCCGAAAACGACCGTCTCCCGCTATTGCCGGAGATCGCCGCACTGTTCGACCTGTACAAGGCTGAGCAGGAAAAATCGGTTGATGTGGACGTCACCAGTGCTTTTGCATTGAACGAAGAACAGCAAGACAAACTCGCCAAGGTTCTCAGTGCACGGCTCGGCCGGGAAGTGCGCCTGCACGCTGCGGAGGATGCCACCCTTATAGGTGGTGTCATCATCCGCGCCGGCGACCTGGTTATCGATGGCTCAGTTCGTGGCAAACTCGCGCAACTGGCCGAAGCATTGAAATCTTGAGTTTGAAGGGGCAGCAGAGCAATGCAGCAACTCAATCCTTCCGAAATAAGTGAAATTATCAAGGGTCGCATCGACAAGCTCGATGTAACCTCCCAAGCCCGTAACGAAGGCACTGTCGTCAGCGTATCTGACGGCATCGTGCGGATTCACGGTCTGGCCGACGTCATGTACGGCGAGATGATCGAGTTTCCGGGCGGCGTCTTCGGTATGGCGCTTAACCTTGAGCAAGACTCTGTAGGTGCTGTGGTATTGGGCGCTTACACGACTCTGGCTGAAGGCATGAGCGCCAAGTGCACAGGCCGCATCCTCGAAGTTCCGGTTGGTCCGGAACTGCTGGGTCGCGTAGTCGACGCACTGGGTAACCCAGTTGACGGCAAAGGCCCTCTGAACAACGTCCTCACCGACGCTGTCGAGAAGGTTGCTCCGGGTGTGATCTGGCGTAAGTCGGTAGATCAGCCTGTGCAGACTGGCTACAAGGCTGTAGATGCCATGATCCCTGTCGGCCGTGGCCAGCGCGAGCTGATCATCGGCGACCGTCAGATCGGTAAAACCGCTCTGGCGATCGATGCGATCATCAATCAGAAAAACAGCGGCATCTTCTGCGTCTACGTGGCAATTGGTCAGAAACAATCGACCATCGCCAACGTGGTTCGCAAACTCGAAGAGAACGGCGCGTTGGCTAACACCATCGTCGTTGCTGCCAGTGCTTCCGAATCTGCTGCGTTGCAGTTCCTTGCTCCGTACTCCGGCTGCACCATGGGCGAATACTTCCGTGACCGCGGTGAAGACGCGCTGATCGTTTATGACGATCTGTCCAAGCAAGCAGTGGCTTACCGCCAGATTTCCCTGCTGCTTCGTCGTCCACCAGGCCGTGAAGCTTACCCAGGTGACGTGTTCTATCTCCACTCCCGTCTGTTGGAACGCGCATCGCGTGTTTCCGTAGAATACGTAGAGAAGTTCACTAACGGTGCAGTAACCGGCAAAACCGGTTCCTTGACCGCACTGCCGATCATCGAAACCCAGGCTGGCGACGTTTCCGCGTTCGTTCCGACCAACGTGATTTCGATCACCGACGGTCAGATCTTCCTGGAATCGGCCATGTTCAACTCCGGGATTCGTCCTGCTGTGAACGCCGGTGTTTCGGTATCCCGTGTGGGTGGTGCCGCTCAGACCAAGATCATCAAGAAGCTTTCCGGTGGTATCCGTACCGCTCTGGCTCAGTACCGTGAATTGGCGGCATTCGCCCAGTTCGCTTCTGACCTGGACGAAGCCACTCGCAAGCAGCTTGAGCATGGTCAGCGCGTTACCGAGCTGATGAAGCAAAAGCAATACGCGCCGATGTCTATCGCTGATATGTCGTTGTCCCTGTATGCCGCTGAACGTGGCTTCCTGGTGGACATCGAGATTCCAAAAATCGGCAGCTTCGAGCAGGCTCTGATTGCTTACTTCAACCGCGATCTCGCCGATTTGATGGCGAAGATCAACGTGAAGGGTGACTTCAATGACGAAATCGACGCTGGCCTCAAAGCCGGTATCGAGAAGTTCAAGGCCACCCAAACCTGGTAAGCCGCAGCGGGGGCCGAGAGGCTCCCGCTTGCTAACCTGATAGGTGTTACATGGCAGGCGCAAAAGAGATTCGCAGTAAGATTGCGAGCATCAAAAGCACGCAAAAGATCACCAGCGCCATGGAAAAAGTGGCGGTCAGCAAAATGCGCAAGGCTCAAATGCGTATGTCCGCTAGCCGTCCTTACGCGGAGCGCATCCGCCAGGTAATCGGACATCTGGCCAACGCCAACCCGGAATACCGCCACCCGTTCATGATCGATCGCGAAGTAAAGCGTGTTGGTTATGTCGTTGTGAGCAGTGACCGTGGTCTGTGTGGCGGCTTGAATACCAACCTGTTCAAGGCTTTGGTCAAGGACATGGCGGTAAACCGTGAAAACGGCGTAGAGATCGATCTGTGCGTGGTCGGCAGCAAAGGTGCGGCATTCTTCCGCAACTTCGGCGGTAACGTCGTCGCTGCGATCAGCCACTTGGGCGAAGAGCCGTCGATCAATGACTTGATCGGCAGCGTCAAGGTGATGCTGGATGCCTATCTGGATGGCCGTATTGATCGCCTGTCCGTGGTATCCAACAAGTTCATCAACACCATGACGCAACAGCCAGCGGTGGAGCAGTTGATTCCGCTGGTGGCAACCCCGGATCAAGGACTCAAGCACCACTGGGACTATCTCTACGAACCCGACGCCAAAGAGCTGCTTGACGGCCTGATGGTGCGCTACGTGGAGTCGCAGGTGTACCAGGCGGTGGTCGAGAACAGCGCAGCTGAACAAGCCGCGCGGATGATCGCAATGAAGAACGCCACTGATAACGCCGGTGATTTGATCAGCGATTTGCAACTGGTCTACAACAAGGCGCGTCAGGCTGCGATCACCCAAGAGATCTCGGAAATCGTCGGCGGCGCTGCCGCGGTTTAACGGTTCAAATATTCAGAGGATCCAGCTAATGAGTAGCGGACGTATCGTTCAAATCATCGGCGCCGTGATCGACGTGGAATTCCCACGCGAAAACGTACCGAGCATCTACAACGCGCTGTTGGTACAAAGCGCGGCCGGGACCACCCTTGAAGTTCAGCAGCAGCTGGGCGACGGCGTGGTCCGCACCATTGCGATGGGTTCCACCGAAGGCTTGAAGCGCGGTCTGGAAGTCAAAGACACTGGCGCAGCCATCTCCGTACCTGTCGGTAAAGCGACCTTGGGCCGGATCATGGACGTTCTGGGCAACCCGATCGACGAAGCTGGCCCGATCGACACCGAAGAGCGCTGGGGCATTCACCGTCCTGCGCCAACCTTCGCGGAACAGGCAGGCGGCAACGACCTGCTGGAAACCGGCATCAAGGTTATCGACCTGATCTGCCCGTTCGCCAAAGGCGGTAAAGTCGGTTTGTTCGGTGGTGCCGGTGTAGGCAAAACCGTAAACATGATGGAACTGATCCGTAACATCGCCATGGAACACAGCGGTTATTCCGTGTTCGCTGGTGTGGGCGAGCGTACCCGTGAGGGTAACGACTTTTACCACGAGATGAAGGACTCCAGCGTTCTCGACAAAGTGGCGCTGGTATACGGTCAGATGAACGAGCCGCCGGGTAACCGTCTGCGCGTAGCACTGACCGGCCTGACCATGGCCGAGAAGTTCCGTGACGAAGGTAACGACGTTCTGTTGTTCGTCGACAATATCTATCGTTACACCCTGGCCGGTACTGAAGTATCCGCACTGCTGGGCCGTATGCCTTCCGCAGTAGGTTACCAGCCGACTCTGGCTGAAGAGATGGGCACGCTGCAAGAGCGCATCACTTCCACCAAAAACGGTTCGATCACCTCGATCCAAGCGGTATACGTACCTGCGGATGACTTGACTGACCCGTCGCCTGCGACCACCTTCGCCCACTTGGACGCCACCGTCGTACTGTCCCGTGACATCGCCTCTCTGGGTATCTACCCAGCGGTCGATCCACTGGACTCGACTTCGCGCCAGCTGGACCCGAACGTTATCGGCCAGGATCACTACGACACCGCTCGTGGCGTTCAGTACGTGTTGCAGCGTTACAAAGAACTGAAGGACATCATTGCGATCCTGGGTATGGACGAGCTGTCGGAAGTCGACAAGCAGTTGGTAAACCGTGCTCGTAAGATCCAGCGCTTCTTGTCGCAGCCGTTCTTCGTGGCTGAAGTCTTCACCGGTGCATCGGGTAAATACGTTTCCCTGAAAGACACCATTGCTGGCTTCAAAGGCATCCTCAACGGTGACTACGACCACCTGCCAGAACAAGCGTTCTACATGGTAGGCGGCATCGAAGAAGCGATCGAGAAAGCCAAAAAACTGTAATCCCGGCGCCCGGCAACGGGCGCTAATCAGGTTGAGGCAAGCAAATGGCTATGACAGTCCATTGCGATATCGTTAGCGCGGAAGGAGAAATTTTCTCCGGTCTGGTCGAGATGGTGATTGCGCACGGCAACCTGGGTGATATTGGTATCGCTCCAGGCCACGCGCCGCTGATCACTGATCTGAAGCCAGGTCCGATCCGCTTGATCAAACAGGGCGGGGAAGCTGAGGTGTACTACATCTCAGGCGGTTTCCTCGAGGTTCAGCCGAACATGGTCAAGGTACTTGCCGACACCGTGCAACGTGCTGCCGACCTGGACGAAGCCTCCGCTCAGCTGGCTGTTAAGGCTGCTGAGAAGGCGCTGCATGAAAGAGGCGCAGATTTCGATTATGGCTCTGCGGCCGCACGTCTGGCCGAGGCTGCAGCTCAGCTGCGCACGATTCAGCAAATTCGCAAAAAGTTTGGCGGTTAATCCCGTCTGCTTTCTGCGCGATTGAGAAAAAGGGTAGCCTCGGCTACCCTTTTTCTTTTTTTGAAAATCACCCCTGGTCACAGCCGCTGACCACCCAGGATTGGTAGCCAGTCATGTCACTCGATATCGTTATTCTCGCCGCAGGCCAGGGCACTCGCATGCGTTCCGCGCTGCCCAAGGTGCTTCATCCGGTGGCCGGGGATTCCATGCTCGGCCATGTTATCCACAGCGCCCGTCAACTTAATCCACAGAGCATCCATGTGGTGATCGGTCACGGCGCCGATATCGTTCGTGAACGTTTGGCCGCAGATGACTTGAACTTTATTTTGCAGGATAAGCAGCTGGGCACCGGCCACGCCGTTGCTCAGGCGCTGCCTGAGTTGACTGCCGAGAACGTTCTGATCCTGTATGGCGACGTACCGTTGATCGAAGTAGAAACCTTGCAACGCCTGCTGAAAAAGGTCAGCGCCGAGCAGTTGGGCTTGCTGACGGTCAATCTTGCCGATCCCACTGGCTATGGTCGCATCGTGCGTGATGAACAACAGCGAGTCAGTGCCATCATCGAGCATAAGGATGCGACCGAGGCGCAGAAAGCCATCACTGAAGGCAATACCGGTATTCTCGCGGTGCCTGGCAAGCGACTGGCAGACTGGCTGGGTCGCCTGTCGAATAACAATGCGCAGGGCGAGTATTACCTGACCGACGTCATTGCCATGGCCGTGAACGATGGCCTGGTGGTTGCCACTGAGCAGCCTCTGGATGCCATGGAAGTCCAGGGTGCTAATGATCGCAAGCAACTGGCCGAGCTGGAGCGTCATTACCAGCAACGGGAGGCTCGGCGGCTCATGTCTCTGGGGGTGACCTTGCGCGATCCCGCACGTTTCGACGTGCGAGGCGACGTCAGCGTGGGTCGCGACGTTCTGATTGATATCAATGTGATCCTCGAAGGGCGTGTCGTCATCGAAGACGATGTGGTCATTGGCCCGAATTGTGTGATCAAAAACAGCACCCTGCGCAAAGGCTCGATCATCAAAGCCAACAGCCATATCGATGGGGCAGTCTTGGGGGAGGACAGCGATGTCGGTCCGTTTGCTCGTCTTCGCCCAGGCAGCGTGCTGGATGCGCGCGCGCATGTGGGTAACTTTGTCGAGCTGAAGAACGCGCATTTGGGTGAAGCCGCGAAGGTCGGGCATTTGACTTACCTTGGCGATGCCGAAGTCGGGGCGCGAACCAACATCGGCGCTGGCACCATTACCTGCAACTACGACGGCGCGAACAAACACAGGACCGTGTTGGGGGAGGACGTATTCATAGGTTCCAATAACTCCTTGGTTGCACCTGTGGATATCTCATCCGGCGCCACCACGGCGGCGGGCTCCACCATCACTCAAGACGTTGCTGAAAAACAGTTGGCAATCGGCCGTGCACGTCAGCGCAATATTGATGGGTGGAAGCGACCGGTAAAAATCAAATAACCCTGTAGGAGCTGGCTTGTTTGCTAAGGCCGCAACTCGGTGTGCCTGAAGGACCACCTTGCCTGGTTCGCAGATAAGCCAGCGCTTACAGTTATCCACAGGTGAAATGTTATCCACTGTATTTTTCAGCTTGACGGAAATACGCTAATAGGTTTTGATTGCTTTCGTTTTCTTTCGAATCGAAACTTAAGCTGTCATGTCGAAACGTAATACCCCCCAGCGTCGTCACAATATTCTGGCCTTGCTCAACGAGCAGGGCGAAGTCAGTGTCGACGAATTGGCGAAACGCTTCGAGATCTCGGAGGTGACGATTCGAAAGGATCTTGGCGCGCTTGAAAACAATGGTTTGCTGTTGCGTCGTTATGGCGGTGCCGTCACCATGCCGCAGGAGCTGATAGGCGATAGTTGCCAGCCCGTGTCGAAGTACAAGCAAGCCATCGCTCGCGCTGCGGCATCATGCATTAGCGAGCATGCGCGCATCATCGTCGACAGTGGCAGTACCGCCGCCGCGTTGATTCCTGAGTTGGGCCGACAACCTGGCCTGGTGGTGATGACTAACTCGCTGCACGTTGCGATAGCCCTGAGCGAACTTGAACATGAACCGGTGTTACTCATGACGGGTGGCACATGGGATCCTCATTCCGAATCCTTCCAGGGACAGGTCGCTGAGCAGGTGTTGCGCTCATACGATTTTGATCAGTTGTTCATTGGTGCCGATGGTATTGATTTGAGCCGCGGGACTACGACGTTCAACGAGCTGTTGGGTTTGAGCAGAGTCATGGCGGAGGTCGCGCGCGAAGTCGTCGTGATGGTCGAAGCCGATAAAATAGGTCGCAAAATTCCTAACCTGGAGCTGCCCTGGAGCAGCATCCATACCCTTATTACCGATGATCGTTTACCCACCGAGGTACGCGAACAGATTCAAGCCCGGGGCATAACCTTGATTTGCGCCGCCGTTTGCTAGGAGAGAACCATGTGTGGAATCGTCGGCGCCGTTGCTGAGCGCAATATTACTGCCATTTTGCTCGAAGGCCTGAAACGCCTTGAGTACCGTGGCTACGACAGCGCAGGCGTCGCTATTTTCAGCAATGCCGGGAAGCTGGAACGTTGCCGTCGTTCGGGCAAGGTTGTTGAGTTGGAGCAAGCCCTTGCTGGCGAGCCGTTGGTTGGCCGTTTGGGTATCGCTCACACCCGCTGGGCAACCCATGGCGCCCCGTGCGAGCGTAATGCCCACCCGCATTTCTCCGCTGATGAGGTGGCGGTCGTGCACAACGGCATTATCGAGAACCACGAAGAGCTGCGCGAGCGCTTGAAAGGGCTGGGTTACGTCTTCACGTCGGACACCGACACCGAAGTCATCGTCCACCTCCTGCACCACAAGCTCAAAGACTGTGGCGACCTGACCGTCGCGCTGAAAGCCGCTGTCAAGGAATTGCACGGTGCTTACGGTCTGGCCGTGATCAGTGCCAAACAGCCTGACCGCTTACTCGCCGCCCGCAGTGGTAGCCCGTTGGTGATTGGTCTGGGTCTGGGCGAGAACTTCCTGGCATCCGATCAGCTTGCTTTACGGCAGGTGACTGACCGTTTCATGTACCTGGAGGAAGGCGATATCGCCGAAATCCATCGTGACAGCGTGCAGATCTGGACCCTGGATGGTCTGCCAGTCGAGCGTGAAGTCGTGCAATATCGTGAAGACGCCGAAGCCGCGGATAAGGGCAAGTTCCGTCACTTCATGCTCAAGGAAATCCACGAACAACCTAAAGTCGTGCAGCGCACCCTGGAAGGCCGACTCGGTCAACAGCAAGTGTTGGTGCAGGCGTTCGGTCCGCAAGCTGCTGAATTGTTCGCCAAAGTACGTAATGTGCAAATCGTCGCCTGCGGCACCAGCTACCACGCCGGTATGGTGGCGCGTTATTGGTTAGAAGGTTTGGCTGGTATCCCGTGCCAGGTCGAAGTGGCCAGCGAATTCCGCTACCGCAAAGTAGTGGTGCAGCCTGACACGCTGTTCGTGTCGATCTCGCAGTCGGGCGAAACCGCGGACACCCTCGCGGCCTTGCGTAACGCGAAAGAACTGGGCTTCCTTGGCAGCCTCGCCATTTGCAACGTGAGCATCAGCTCACTGGTGCGTGAGTCCGACCTGACCCTGCTGACCCAGGCCGGTCCGGAAATCGGCGTTGCCTCCACCAAAGCCTTCACCACGCAATTGGTTGCCCTGCTGCTGCTGACCCTGGCGCTTGGACAGGTCAAAGGTACTCTTGAGGACGGCGTTGAAGCTGAACTGGTTGAAGAGCTGCGCCGCCTGCCGACCCGTCTGGGCGAAGCGTTGGCCATGGACAGCACCGTCGAAAAAGTCGCAGAGCTGTTTGCTGAGAAGCACCACACCTTGTTCCTTGGCCGTGGCGCGCAGTTCCCGGTGGCCATGGAAGGTGCGCTCAAGCTCAAAGAGATCTCTTACATTCACGCGGAAGCTTATCCTGCCGGCGAACTCAAACACGGCCCGTTGGCACTGGTCGACAGCGACATGCCGGTCGTGACCGTCGCACCCAACAACGAGTTGCTGGAAAAACTCAAATCCAACCTGCAAGAAGTCCGTGCACGCGGCGGTGAATTGATCGTCTTCGCTGATGAGCACGCCGGTATGAGCAATGGCGTAGGCACCCACGTCATCGCCATGCCGCATATCGTCGACACCCTGGCGCCGATTCTCTACACCATCCCGCTGCAACTGCTGTCCTACTACGTGGCCGTACTCAAAGGCACAGACGTCGACCAGCCGCGCAACCTCGCTAAATCAGTGACTGTGGAATAAGTTATCCACAGGTGGATAAACCGTGAAACTACGAAATAAAGTCTGTCGGAACTAAATAAAGTCTGTCGCTGGCGCCTACGCCCCCTCCGATTCGGTAGCTAGCGACGCTTTCCTCCGCTCCTCCCCGCTCTGGGCGTAGCTCAAGGTTTGAAAGCCCAAAATGATCCTAGCGATTCAGCCAGAGGAGACTATGCGTTCCTTTGTGGAGAGAACTCTTTTTATTAAAGGAAAACACTCTTCCACGGAAGTGTTTCGGAAGTTTCCAAAAAGCCCCTCACGAGCAGATGTTTCGATAATTGCTGAAGCACTGGGATGGTTTGGCTGTTACGGCTTGAACAAGATGCTGCATAGGCATACTAACTATCCTTTCACGGCAGTTTTTAAGAATATTCAAGATATTTCTTACTCTAGGAACGAGTATATAAGTTATTCAAGTTTCTATGATTCAAATAGAAATCCATCAGGTTTTTGCCCGGTTTGTGTTGCAGAGGATATTGAGCGCTTAGGATTTTCTTTCTGGCGGCGTGCTCACTGTTTTAAGCTGAAAGTCTGTGCGGAGCACAATGTAGAGCTAGTCAAACGTTGCCCGCATTGTGACAAGCAGTTTTCCCATGGAGGTCATGATCTGGGGGTGATGTGGAAGGCTTGTGAGGGACGACATCTAAAAAACTGCCCTGTGACGTTGAACACAGATCCATTTGAGTTGAAGAAAGCTCAGATTTTTACGGACATTCTGTCATTCACTCATCACCTTTCGGAGGAGGCGGTTCTCGCGGTCTTAAATGAAAAAATCCATCAAGAAGGAGTCTTCGAGCAAAAAATCTGGAATTCTGAATCCGACAGGTGTTTGGGAGATAAAATTGAAAGGCGGCTGGGAATTGTCAAGAACGCGAGGTCTGTAAACAGGCTTCCATCTGATGAACCCACTGATTTTATTATTCAAGCTATAGTCGAAACCTATGAAAGTTTTGCTGACTTCGTTTGTGATGTGAAAGCTTACGGGGACGAAATTCGGCCGATCGAGTCTCTGTTGTCGACTTATATCGCAGGCCACCAGGAATCAACACATTTCGTTGAAGAGAACTATAAACATGGTGTGGGGTATTGGAGTTGCCCTTTCCCGGCAAAAAAAGTTTGGGGGATGTGGGATTGGCGGCCGGTGTATTATCCCTGCTGTAATTTTGAGCGACCAAAAAGAAAAGGTCCTCAACCTCAACCTGAACTCGTTAAGAATGCACCGCCGGGTATCTACAGGCGGCAATAGGTCTACGAGATCAACCACGTTGATCTTGGCAAGATGCACGACCCAGTAAGCTAAACGTACGACTTCACAAAATGACCAGTTAGCGGGATGCTCTACCGAGGCTCAACTGATCAGCCTCCAACAACGAACTCAGGCACTCCAACTCGCCGAGGGCGCGCAAAACGGCGATCAGATTGATCAAGGTGCCTTTGCCTTGATTGAGCATTAGGTGCAGGGTCTGCCGGCTGATCGCCGCGTTCTCCGCTACTGTCTCAAGGCTGATGTTCCTCTTCAACTGCAGCATTTGAAGGTGTGCCCCTACTGTGGCGGCGAGCACTTGATCCGATTGAATGGAGAGTCGCATAGCATCTATTTTCCTAGACATTAACTGGCCAAAAAGCACTTTACGTCAGGAATTCTAGACAGCGTAGGAAAAGAACATTCATCTACTCGCCGCTTCTGCTGACTCCCCAGACCACGGCGACATGAATGAACTGCCTTGTGATGATCATCGGCTAGGCCATGCAAGGCTTTACATGGGCAGTGAATGACAGCTTCTGTACGGTTACTTCCGTTCGTGACCGGCAGAAATCGGCCAGTTGCAGCCATTCGAAATGCTCTGCGTACTGCCAGTCAAAAACAGACGTCACTTTTGTATCCATGAGCAGCGGCCAGCATCAGGTATAGGCCCCCACCACCCGCTTCACGGTGATCAGCGCCTCACGCAGGGTGTCCATGCTCACCGAGCCGAGCGCCAGCCGGATTGCATGAGGGATGTGAACCGAGGTGGAAAACGGCTCGGCCGTCGACACCGACACGTGCTCGCGCATTAATTCCAGGGCGACCTGATCCGCCCTCGCGTCCTCCGCCAACGGCAGCCACAGGAAGTACGAAGATGGATGACGCACCACTGGCAACCCTGATAGCAACGTGTCGGCCAGCGCCTGCCGGGCTCGGGCGTCCGCGCGCTTTTGCGCTTCCAGCATGTCGACCGTGCCATCGTCGAGCCAGGCGCAGGTGATGGCAGTCATGACGCCGGGTGTGTTCCACGTGGTGGCCTTGACCGTGCGCTTCAATGCGTCCACCCGGTGCACAGGGGCTGCGACAAAGCCGACGCGTAACCCGGTGGCGATGTTCTTGGAAAACCCCGACACATAGAGCGTTCTTTCAGGGGCCAACTCAATGATGGGTGGCGGCGGATCCTGCGCCAGAAACGCGTACGCAGCGTCTTCAATGATCATCAGGTCATGCGCGCGGGCGATTGCCACCAAGCGCTCGCGCTGATCGGCAGGCATCACCCAACCCAACGGATTGTGCAGCGTGGGCATGGTGTACACAGCGCGCACCGAACGACGGCGGCAGAGCGTGGCGAGGGCATCGAGATTCGGCCCCTGAGCAGTGGCAGGAATGGGCGCCACTTCAAGGTGCAATGCCTTGGCCAGCAACTTGAACCCCGGATAGGTCAATGCATCTGCCGCGATCAAGTCACCGGGTTGCAGTAACGCCATCAGGCTCACCGCTAAACCGTGTTGGGCGCCACTGACAATCAGAATCTGCTCGGCATCGACCGTGACGCCACGGTGGATCAGATGACGCGCAATTGAAGCCCGTTCATGCAGGCGGCCCGCATGTGGCTGGTAGCGTAGATGCGCTTCCAGGTCACCGGACAACGCCAGTTGCCGCAAGGCATTGCGCAACAGGTCGGCCTGCCCCGGCACCGCTGGATAGTTGAAATTGAGGTCAATCACCCCCGCCGCGACGTCCGGCTGGTCGATACCTTGGCCGGGCGGCAATGACGTTTCCCGCACGAACGTCCCGCGTCCGGTTTCCCCGCTGACCAGCCCCATGGCCTCCAGTTCTGCATACACCCGGCTGGCGGTGACCAAGGCCAATCCATGGGTGGCCGCGAGCTGGCGGTGTGTCGGCAAACGGGTACCGGGAGACAATCGCCCAGCGCGGATATCGGCTGCAAAGGTGTCTACCAACGACTTGTACCGGGAGCGGGGCATATCGAGATGTATCCATGACAATTTTTTGATTGTCTGGATATTCGGTCATACGATGCGCTTTATGCAACCCAACACGGAGTGGACACTCAATGGAACGCGCCTCTAACCTGCTTAACCCAGCGACAGAAAAACCAGCGAGCGGTGTAATCAATGGCCTCATCGGTGTCGCGATCTTCAGCGGTTCTCTGCCCGCCACTCGCGTCGCCGTGCTGGAATTTGACCCGGTATTTCTGACCGTGGTGCGGGCCGCCATCGCCGGCGTGCTCGCGCTGTGCCTGCTCTTGCTGTTCAAAGAACAGCGCCCGGCACGCCAGCAGTTACTGTCCTTGATCATCGTGGCGATGGGCGTTGTGATCGGTTTTCCGCTGCTGACGGCACTGGCGTTGCAATACGTGACGTCGGCCCATTCCATTGTGTTCGTCGGCCTGCTGCCGCTGGCGACTGCCGCGTTCGGCGTAGTGCGGGGTGGCGAGCGCCCCCGACCGGTGTTCTGGTTTTTCTCGGTCTTAGGCAGCCTGCTGGTCGTCGGGTTTGCCGTCACTCAGGGACTGACAGCCTCACGGACCGGCGACATTCTGATGCTCTTGGCGATTGTTGCATGCGGCCTCGGCTATGCCGAAGGGGCAAAACTTTCCAAAACTTTGGGCGGTTGGCAGGTGATCTGCTGGGCACTGGTGTTGTCGCTGCCGGTCGTGATGCCTTTGACAGCGTGGTTGGCACCCGCTTCGTTTTCGGGCATCAGCACACCGGCGTGGTTGAGCCTGGCTTACGTGTCGCTATTCAGCATGCTGATCGGCTTCGTGTTCTGGTACCGCGGCCTGGTGCAGGGCGGCATCGCTGCTGTCGGGCAGCTTCAACTGCTACAACCCTTTTTTGGCTTGGCGCTGGCCGCCGCACTGCTGCACGAACAGGTCAGCCTTGGCATGCTCGGCGTCACCGTTGCGGTGATCCTGTGTGTCGCCGGCGCGAGAAAGTTTGCCCGCTAGCGGATGTTTCGCGGCTCAACGACTGCTTTGGGTCGATTGTGTTGAAAAAGTCGGAATTTCAGACTGGAAGACATCGAGGTTGGCCGTCACTTCAGAACCTATTCACCACGTTGGGTGGTTTTTCGGTTTTGCGTTGACCGTTGCAGCTTTGTCAGTGGATTAATTTGAGGTTTTTTGCTTACTCCGGGCGCACCTATCCCGTGGTTGGTGGCCCTTGGGAAGTCAGTTTGGCCAGTCTCCGCAGATTCTGTACCGCTGCCGCCAATGTGAACTCATCGCTCGCACCGCTCATACCTCGCAATCGCAAGCGATCCAGTTTCAAGATTCGCTTGAGGTGAGCAAACAACATTTCGACCTTCTTCCGTTCGTGGCGGGAGCATACATATTGAGGCGTCGCGGCGATCCGCCGAGCAACATCACGCGCGGCTTCATGGATGCTACGGGCGATTTTCCGAACCGGAATGCTCGGGCAGCAGCGCTCTTTCATCGAGCATTTCGCGCAGTCGGTTTGTCGTGATCGAAAGATGATGGTGTCGGCTTTCGTGACATGTGAGCGCTGGTTCTTGAAGGCTCGCCACTCGCTGCGCAGGGCATGACCGGTGGGGCAGCGATACTCCTGCGCTTCTTCATTCCATTGAAAATCGCTACTCGAGAGACTGTCGTTCTTGCGCTCGGTTTTGTCCCAAACCGGCACATGTGGCTCGATCTCTTTTTCGTCAACCATCCAGGCCAACATCGGTGCGGTTCCATAAGCGGTATCGCCGATGAGCCGATCCGGCTTGATATCGAAGTGTTCTTCGACCCGCTCAATCATGATTTTGGTGCTCTCGACCTCGGCTGTTCGATGAGCCGGTGTCGGCTCCACATCCATGATCACGCCATGCTCGACATCAATCAGATAGTTCGTCGAGTAAGCGAAGAACGCCGGGCCTCCTGGAGCTGCTGTCCAACGAGCGAGAGGATCGGTCAGCGACAGGCGCTTAGGCAGTGTTTCAGCCAAAGCCTCTTCATCCAGCGCTTCAAGGTACTCACGTACGGCACGAGTACTTAGCGAAGGATCGCTCCAGTTGACGTCTTCATCTCCCGGAACGCCACGCTGCCGATTGGCATCCGCTTTGATGATGCTAGCGTCCACGGCAAAGCCTTCACCCTTGACCAGACCTGCGTCCATGCAGCGGCGCAGCACCTCATTAAACAGCCAACGAAACAGATCGCTGTCCCGGAAACGGCCATGGCGATTCTTGGAAAAAGTAGAGTGATTGGGGACTTCATCTTCAAGGCTCAACCGACAGAACCAGCGGTACGCCAAGTTCAAATGGGCCTCTTCGCACAACCGGCGCTCTGAACGAATGCCGTAGCAATAGCCCACAACCAACATGCGAATCATCAGCTCAGGATCAATCGAAGGACGCCCAATCGGGCTGTAGAAATCGGCGAGGTAATGGCGCAGGTCGCTCAGATCGAGACATCGATCAATGCTGCGCAGGAGGTGATTTGCTGGGATGTGATCTTCAATGTTGAACGAGTAAAACAGCCGTTCCTGTCCACTCGACAATTGTCCCATCATGCTGCGAACCCTCCCGCCGGCCGATGTCCATATTTTGCCAAAGGCCAAGCAGGAGATCTACTTTTTCAACAGAATCGGTCGACTGCTGCCCTTCGCGACAGTCATCAATCGACCCGTTGCGGACATTAGTGTCTATAGAGGACTTGGCAAACCTTACAACCTCAGACCAAAATCCCATGGGAACGTGCCAATTTCTGAAGTTGCCGACACCGCAGCCCAGTTGATCTTCACCTGATCGGCGGGACCTATAAGCGCGGCTTCGTCCTTGTCCCAGCGAAAATCACTTTCCGACAGAGGTCCCGGGATGTGCGGACTTAGCGCTCCGAAAGCGATGTAATGCCAGGCCCCTCGCGGACCCTCGCGGCCGCTGATGAGTAGTTCACTGTGCCGGGTCGATTCATTGAACTCTAATGAGAGATGATCCACCTCAAGGTCAGACAGGGCTATTTTCCCTAGTGGCGGGCAATCGAAATGCATTGCTGGAAACTCAAAGATCGTAGTTTCATCTGTGAGTGCTACAGCGAGCGTCAATAGAGAATGGCTTGCGTCGAATGTAAGAGAAACCAGGGAGTCGGAAAATCGGTAGCCCCACCAATTCTCAGCGATCCTATTCGGGGGCCCTAGTTGCTCCTTGATCCATTCTGCAGGTGCTCCCAATTCGATGCCCGTGAAGATATTTTCAGGCGTTTTTCGGGGCTGTAATAGGACGGTCGGTCGTGCGATTCTGGATCTCAAGGTTTTAATACCTTGCCTTCCCATTGCAAGCCACAGCAGTAAAGCGCTGCCGAGGAATCCGCCGACGGCATTAATAGCAATATCAGTTAAGTGCAGAGATGTAGTCAATTCGATGAGTGTGCTCATGGCAGTACTTTAGATCAGTTGAAGCCTTTAGTGGTAGACGTCATTTCTTCGCCTCGTGGTAGCCAAAAGGCCGCTCTTGGCCGATTGCGGTTATTTGCGACGGGCAGCAATCCACAACCCAAAGCGGCCATACACGAAGGCTCAGTTACAAAACGCGTAAATGCGGTTTAGTGGACGAGATTGAGTGCGTTGTTGGCCCGCTCACCACAGCAATGCTTCAACTTCATCATATTTCTCAGCCACTTTAAGGAAGGGGGCCGCCCAACCACTGCTCAGACTGACTTCTTGCAGTGGACCGGTTGGAGCAAACAGAACAGCAAATTTTATCCTTTCGGGTAACACGCCAGATTTCAGCGTGCTGACCAAACCTAGCAATTCTCTCTTTGCCTGTTCTTCGCCCTCCCAACTTGACCAGCAGAAGTCATTGTCCGGAAGAGAAATCAGCTCAATGGCAGCTTCAAGTACATGGATGAGACTTTCAATAGGGAAGTCATGATTTAACTCTCCATGAATCAGCTGCTTTGCACGATCCAAATTCATAGGGTGACTGACTCTTCCTGTTCGTGGAGGTTAAAACAGCATTGAGGCTAGCGCGTACAGGATGGAGAAACAAGGGAAAAGACCCTACTGCCGAACGTCTGCTTTTGGCCGATTCTGTTGAAAAAGTCGGCCTTAGTTTCCATGGCAAAAAAGTAAGCGCCTGAGATAGAAATCCAGAATTTTCGCAGAGGCATTCGGACTGAGATTTCACGTAGCAGCGTGCTAAAAGGCGCTTTCACCGATCAATTTTTCGGCAGTTTAAGAAAACCGACTTTTTCAACACAATCGGCCGATTGCTGCCCTCGCGAACGGTTGAATCTACATCCCATACGCCGGCAATCAATGCCCAAACGCCGCCACTCAGATGTGCCGTTCGCCTGTTTGACGATTAGGTAAAGCGCGCCGGCGCCATTCAGGGTGTAGCTGAGTCGCTCGACTTCGGCGTCAGAACTATCGCGCCGCCGATCACTTCAATGGTCAGTACGTCGCCGATGCTCAGTCCTAAACTGGCGAGAAGGTCCGGCCGCAAGTCAATGATGACGTCGCCACTTCCATCCGCAGGATCTTGTCATTTCACTGTCCAGCGTTGGGCTTCGGTCATGACGTTACTCACACTTTGGTCTTGGCGGGCAGAGGTCGTAGTCGTCGATCTTGTTCGACCTTTAGCTAGCTACGCTCGGATGCATTAATACCCTATCCGTGGTCGAGGAGATCTTGCGGCTTGAAGCGACCCAGCACCGTAGACAGGTATGCTCTGGACTCGGGGTATTGGCCCCGATTTTCTAGGCAAGTCGAGAGCATGGGGATCATGGCGTACAGCTGGGCCATTGTGACCGGACCGCGCTGCGGTAAAGCGATCGACTCGCACGCGTTATGCAACATGCTCAGTAGCCGATAATCCCGGGCCTCCCAGTCAACATGGTGTTTGTTCACGTGCGCAGGTTTGGCGAAGGTTTGCTCTTCGGCTATCAGCCAGGCTTTGTCGTTTCGATAAAGCCAGGCGTAGAGAGGAGGCATTGTGTTCCTCAAAGCCTGAACTCCCAATTCAGGATACAAACTGTGCAAGTGTTGCCACTGACTCCTGTGCTCATCAATCTCGCGGCGGTGCCTAGCTTTAAGTGCTATGGCGTAGGTCGCTGGATGGGCACGTAGTAGCTTATTGATCGTGGAGACAGTGATTTGAAACTCGTCACAAAGCACCTGTTTCGACACGCCCTCAGCCAGTCTTGAAAGCAGATCCTCCTTGAGCTGGCCTTTTAGTCGTTTGGGCCTGGGAGCGTTTTTGGCTGGAGCCCCAGAGCTTGATAGCGAGACTCGCTTATCAGGTAACCGCGATGGAGTGCGTGCCACTTGCTGGGCTGATCTGGCCACTTCGGCTTTGTAGGCCTCTAGAAACGAGTGCAGGTCATCAAATAGCCAATCAATCAGAATCAGATGTTTCAGAGGATGAATGCTTCCGCGGGGGGTACGGACAAACTGGTTCACAAATGACTCTGAGCTTTTTTTGTCTGTCGGCAATGATTCAAAAAGATGAAAGCGGCGAAGCGGCTCGGTGCGGTCGAGCAGTGATGCAGATCTGCTCCCGTGGAGTAAAGCTGTTCGATAGGCCGTGGCGACGGCGCAAGGTTCGAAGGACCTCGCTCGGCCGATGGACGCAAGGTCGATGACATTGTCCGCCAAGGCCAAAAAAACTGGACGTGACCAGAGTTTCTGAGATGAGGTCTGTTCGATCAAGAATTCCTTGGCAGGTAGCGACCATTCAAACCGACCAGACCACCGTCTACTTTTGGTGGATGCCATGAGCCAAGCTTCATGGCGTGGACAGATCAACACACCTGGATATTGGTGTGTGAGGTGCCAGTAAGCTATGCCATGGGCGTGCACATCCTCGCGCATACAGTACGGACATGCTTTCAACGGGTGTTCAGCGCCAAAGCCGCTTGATACCAGGCCAAGTCGATATTTAATTGAATCAAGGCGTTCGCTTTTTACAGTTCTTATCGCGTCTTCAATTTTAACTTTATTTTGAAATGGAACAAATAGTGGGAATATTGTGTGATTAAGAAGAATAGATTCTGCACTGCCCCAGTATTCGAACCCAGTTCGTTCTAACGCTGAAATTCCGCAGGGGATATCATGTTTTATAAATTGTTGACGTAGTCCCAACACCGAGGTAGATGTCGTCCCAGGGTTTAAGTTACCCATTACCAGATGCTGTCGACTGCACAAACTGAACAGTGTCTCGTCGGGTAGCCAGTCCAGCCGAGGGAATGGCCTTGCCACCCATTCCTGACCTGAAGCGGCGCTCATGCGGCCTCCTAGTCGGGGTCAGAGGAGATTAGTATAGCGGCCGGCACCTCGCGCTTCGTATCCATTCCACCTAAACAGCGGATGGTTATTCACGAATCTGAGGTCTCATAACCGTAGGCATCTACCGCTAGTTTTTAATTTCTTTATCATCTAGGTGTGCCAGTTTTTAGCCGTCCAAGCACCGAAAATACTGGAAATTCAGCATAAATCCGCCGTCGGAGGCGGAACTTAGCTGATTTATTCCGGTTGTCAATTGCCATTTTTCGGCGTTACCATGCGGCGTTAAGTAACGGTTACTAAAGGCATGACTGGAACTGAAAGTGCACGACAAGCAAGCGATGAAAACTCTGCCTAATTAACGGAGAGGCAGCTGCCAAAGTGCAGACAGCTAAAATTAGATAGTTGCCTGCCTATTAATCAGGCCTGAGGAAAACAAAATGGAAACTGGATAGAAGACCCAGGAGCCAGATAGACAAAGGCCCAAGTGTGACCTTGGGCCTTTGAGGATAAGTCAGCTTTCGACTCCTGACGAATCCATTGTCCATTCACTAGCGTAGGGCGTCAAGCCCTGCACGGCTCCGCTCATCCCGAGAAAAGTAAATTGCGCGTAATGCGGCCATCGGCGTGCCAGCGCGCTATTGGACTACTTATTCATCCGATTCAGGTGGGCTGTTATACGTTGCCTGCTAAGGATGAATGGACGATGGATTAAATTAGTGGATCTTAAAAAATCGTTACTTCGCATTATAGGTCGACAAGGCCGCTTCAAGTGGGGAGATAACTACTTAGCCGGAATTTACTCAGTCCCTGGTGAGGCTCCCAAGGGCTCTCGTATTTGCCGCCTTAATAGCAGGAAGCTTGGCCGAGCACTGCATCTTCTTTCTACACCTGAAAGGATCTTCGCCCAACTGGCTCTTTATAATACCGATGTATTTGAGTTGCATGAGCAGAAAATGCTCAGTCCAATTCCACACGTTCATCCACTTCAAGGGCACCCCTTAACTGCTGGACTGGAACTTCTGCCGGTGAAGGGAACATCATTGGTGGCAGAGGAAATCGGGCTTAAACACGCGACCGTAGTCGTGACCTACGGTGATGGTGAACGCCAGAGGGTTCCCCACCCCTATCTTGGCGATCTTCTTCTCTATATCCAGCCGCAAGGCTCAGTCCCCTACGCTGTGAACTGGACAGTGAAGTTGAGTGCGATGGATTTTGACGAGGTTGCTCGGGGAAGCTTGAAGAGCCTTGCGAAACAAAAAGAAGACCGCGAGAAAGCTCGCTTGCGGCATGCCTTGGAAGAGGCGTACTACCATAGTGCAGGTATCAGGACTGTGAGGGTTTCTAGGGACCTGTTGGACCCAGTCTTGGTGGCCAACTTGGATCTTCTATATAGCTATCATGATCGCGAAATCTGCCTCGAATCAAATCTTCTCGAGGACTTCTCACATGACGTCAGAGACTGTGTCACTCATGGGAGACCAGTAGCGTCCGTTGCCTTAATGTACGGAAAACAGTGGGGACGGCGTGATCTGTTTCTTACGAAGATCTACAAAGACATATGGGAGCGCAAGCTCCAGGTCAGTTTGTTTGACCCTATTCTTATCGATCATCCATTGGTGACGGATGCGCCGGATGTTCTGCAAGTCTATGGCTCACTTTTTGCCGGACTGCCCGAATGATAACTGGCTCCAAGCTGAAAGCACCTGAGGGATTCAGAGGGCTGACGAAGGATGTCGAATACTATTTTCTTGCAAGTGCCGGCAAGGCGAATAGGGCGCGCCTTGTATTTTTTGATGAAAAAGGCACCACTGCGAGTTTGCTAACGTTTTCCCGGCCTGAATTTGATCTGGCATTGACCAATGGTGATCTTTTGGAATGTGGCAGTGACGCCACACCTCCCTGGTTGCAGGCCATCAGGGGTATTTCAGTGGATCAATTGGAAATGGATCGGGTAAGGCCAACGAAAAGCTACGATGAAATGGTAAACAAGCGTTACCTCGCCATAGCGGATTTGGTAGACGATGCTGAGGAGATCCTCTCCAGCGACAATCCCGAGTCGATCATCAATGCCTATGCCGCCAACCAGTCCCCCTCTCAGAACGCCGCCCGGTTGAGGTTTTGGTTTTTTACCTATCTGGTATTCGGCCGCTCGAAGTGGGCGCTTATGCCTAAGTTCGACCGTTGTGGAACAGGCAAGAGGGAACAGGCCGCAGACGGGCAAATGTTGGGACGTCCGCCTAGGTCGGGACGCAAATCCCGATTCCCCGCCACGCCCGAAATGCAGGCTTCTATTATTAATGGGTTCATCAATTACAATGATAAAACAAAATCTGACGCTGAGATTTTTGGTGCCGTGCTAGTAGGTGAGTTCGGTTGTATTCCTCTAACAACTTCAGAGGGAAGTAAGAAGTTCTATCATCCTGAAGGGAAGCCATTTCCCACAAAAGGACAGTACGACTACTATCTTGGTCAGGTGATAAGCACCAAGGCGTATAGGAAAGCACGCAGAGGTCCCAGCGGTGCTCGAGCAAAGTCTGGAATTGTTGGAAGCTTCGCTCACGATCTCGTCAATGTTAACCAACTTGTTGAGTTCGATGGTTATAACCCCAAAGGAAAAATATCTGGTTTGCTGGAAGGATCCGCTATGGATTCGGCTTGTATAGTTCGAGGGGTGTGTGGCCAGTCTGGTGCCGTCGTCGCCTTGGGATTCTCCGAAAACAAAGAGAATATGGAAGCTTACCGGATGGCCCTGTTTTCGACGGCCATAGGTAAGGTCAAATATGCCTCGTTATTTGGATTGACGATTAGAGAAGAGGACTGGCCCACTTATGGTCTGCCACAAAACATCGTCTTCGATCGTGGACCTGGCTCCACCATGGGCGTACCAAATCGTTCAGAAGCAGTCGCTCGTGGCGAGATGATGAGTTGGCTATCCAGGCTCGAGCTCACTCCGACCCACTCGGGTCAGTCGAAAGCGACGGTCGAATCGTCACATCCTCGGACCAAGTCTGACAATGATCAGCAAACACATTTTCATAGCTCGCTCAACTTTGTGGAGATGTGCAAGCGGCATATTTTGCAAGCTATTTATGATAATAACGCTTCTGATGCTGAGGGGAGAATGACACCTGAAATGCTGGAAGTGGGCTTCAGTCCAACCCCACATAATATTTACAAGTTCTACAGTGATCTTGGTTACGATGCGGGAACGGAGGTTACTTTCGACTACGCCGTGCGAGAGTTCCTGACTCCTCATCCGGCACACATTAAAAGAAGTGGGGTTTATTTTTATGGCCGTAAGTACAACTCTTCAAAGCTGATAGATACCGAAGTTTTTGACAGGATTGCGCTCAATGGCCAGATACGGGTCTCAGCTTATGTGATGACCATGTGTGTCAGACATATCTGGATCGAGTTAGAGGGTGTCTTGTACGAACTCGATTTTGTAAAGCCAGCGAGCGTCCATCCCAGCAGTGTCGACATTTCGCTCTCGGATCTTCAAGTGCTCAATGAGAATCGGCTGAGCGGCAAGGCGAAGCTTCGTGAAGAACAGCCCGCGATCCTCCAGGATCGCAATGCCCAGTTTCTTCACGCAACAAGCAAAGCCTGGGACAGTGGTACTCGCAAGCTGGGGCGTCCTGCAAAGGGCGGAGCGGCCGAGCGTGATGCCGCCGACCAGAAGCGGTTGATGGGGAAAGGCCATGACTAACATCTTTTCCACGCGCTTTGACGGACCGGACACGCCGGCTGATATCCGGCGGTTGGTTACAGTGCATCCTGATCCGGTGACCGGTCTTGAGGAGTTGAGTCCCGCATTGGCCGCTGAGCGTTTGTCGGAGGCCCTGAAGACGATTTTCCTTCCCAACCAGTTTTCTTTGGACTTCATCAAAGACAGCGTTGACCGTGCGCGCAGCTTTTCGGCCGAGAGCTTTTCCACTGACCAGCAATATCAGCGGCGGCTGTATCACCCCCCTGAGGAGGAGGCGTTCCCTACTTGCCTTACCGGCCTTGCTGGCATTGGGAAGAGCCAAACTATTAGAGCGCTGATGAAGGTAATGCCTGGACCTGCTCCTTATGCATCGGCTCATTACCATGAACCGCATACCTTAATCTCGTACTGGTACGCCAGCGCAAGGGGGAAGGCTGGCGGCAGGCAGTTGTTGGAAGACTTCCTCGGCGGCGACGCGGCAGGAGTTAGAGCGAACACATCAAAGCTGCTGACGGAGTGCCGGCGTAGGGTCAATCGTGACGGTGTATCACTAATGATGCTCGAAGAGATGCAGCATCAGAGCACTGGTCAAGGCATAGCCCGGGTCACGGATATTCTCCTCACCGTGGCCGGGCTGGGGATTCCGATGATCTATGTGGCGAACTACAGCTTGGGCCACAAACTGCTGACAAGAAACAGTGAGGACAAGCAACGGCTTCTATCCGACCTCCGCGTCATGCTGCCGGACCATCCTGACTCGAAAGCTTGGGAGGAATATGTTCGAGAATGCATCCGGGTGAGTGGACGACGCGTATCCGCAGATCCAGCCGCCCTTGTACATGAGCTGTATCGCTGGACGTTCGGTATAAAGCGTCTGGCGGTTCAACTGATCAAGGTGGCGTATCTCGAAGCCCGTGCGGCCCGTCGCCATACGATTACTCTGGAGGACGTCAACAATGCATACCTTTCAGCCTCGTACTCCAGCAGTAGGGACGACGTCGAGGAGCTAATTCGCCTCAGCGTTCATAAGAGCAAAACCGGGGGCAGGCCTGACCTTCGTTGCCCGTTCCCGGTGCCGATGCCATCAAACGTCTTGAGCTTTGCCAGGGACGATCGTGCTTCACGGGTGAGCGAGAAGGTTTTTGTTTCATCCCTTACAGCCGAGGAGCGCAAGACTTTCGAGCAGCTCCATCCACCGGGTTCACCTTCCAATCCATCTTCGAAGCCAAAGCGTGAGAAGAAACCAGCCTTACCCAAGCAAACTCGGGAGGGCTTGGAGGATGCATACAGCCGACTGCTATTCGAATCCAAAGGGTCGCCTAAGCCGCGAGGGCCTGCAAAGTAAGCGCTATGAAAGCATTGCTGCCAGCTTTATCTCGAGGGTGTCGCCTGCAATCGCGCAGGCAACACCTGCGCGGCCGAGCCCAACAGCATCAATTCGTTTGGGGACCTCAAGCAAACGTCTGCGATGTTGACGTGTATAACTGTCGCGCCAGATGCCAATGCGATTTCAGGAATATCCGCCGCAGGCCTGACGACTCCTGAAGTCCCCACGGAGATCAGGGCGTCGCAATTTCTGACGTCGGCCATTGCTGCTTTCCAGGCTCCAGCAGGCAGATCCTCTCCAAACCACACAACTCCAGGCCGGAGTTTCCCATTGCACCGTGTGCACCGGGGCGGCTCTACCCATTCTCCTGCTGCAGAAACCTGAAATTGATCAGTCGTGATTACCGCCGGACGCCTGCAGGCAACGCAGATCGGATTGATCAAGCTGCCGTGCAAATGCACGACGTTCTGAGACCCCGCGCGCTCGTGCAGGTCATCGATATTCTGAGTGATGACCGAAACCTATTTGCCGGTGGTCGCCAGTCGGCTAATCGAAAGATGAGCGGCGTTTGGTTGGGCCTGGCCAGCTTGGGAGCGCCGCCACAGATACCACCCCCTAAACCAGTTGAGGGGTCTCTCGAAAAAGCCCGTGCCGTTTACAATCTTTCAGGGGCGTGTTTCTCCCAGAGGCCTGTGAGCTTTTCGCGAAATGTTGGAATTCCACTTGCAGCACAGATGCCGGCACCGGTGAAAAAAACGACTTTTCGAGCGGCGGCCAAGGCTCCGACGGCTCTATCCCAACCGTTCATCTGGGGATTTTCGCGTCTGCAGCGTAAACGATCGGGGAGTGATAGCTGCTTTCGATTGAGGAGCTGAAGACTGGACCCGATGGGGATACGTCAGAATCTGATGCTTCTTCAATCCGTCCAGCAAGGAGCATCTGGAACTGGTCTGGGTAGTGACGCAGGAGAAATTTGGCGTCACGGCGTATCCGCTCTGGCAGCGAGGAATCTCGAGATAGCTCGAGCAGAAACTCTCCCGTTTGGATGACTGCCCGGGTGCGTTCATTCGGCATGGTCATATTGAGGCCCTCAGAAACATCGCGCAGCAGTGCTTGGCCACTCATGCTCCGCAGGTCTTCAGTTTAGCTCTCACGGGCTGGCCTAAAGGCAAAACAGGCCGATCTGCATCTTGCTCCGTGGCTCTCGATGTTTCTCCTTCGATGGAAAGACGACATTGTACGAGTGCTGCTCCCGTTTGCTGGAGAAGAGGTTCATTCGTGAGGCCGTGTCGTCCAGCTACATAGGCCTCTAGGTCGACGAGTACCTGTCCTACAAGAGAAGGTTTCGCTCAATCTAGTTCAAAGGCTATGCCAGTGCCCAGCAGATGAGCCTTGCTTATGAAAGTAGCTGATCGCTTTGCTTTGGGCTCATATAGGCGTGCTGCTGCGTCCAGTCAATGCTGGAAGGCGACCTACCAGCGCGGAGTGGGTATAGCCAGGACGCTTGACTGCAATGCTTGAGATCAAGGTAGTAGTTGGGGTGGTGGTCCCACATCGCAGATTCGTCAATCGGCGCCGTACAGTTGTATTCGCTGAATTGCACGTTTTGATTCTGATTGAGAAAGTTGACGAAACCTTCCAGGCAGCTATGGCCACCACCACCCATATGACCATTTAGATAAAAGCGACCGCTATACCCCGCGGCAATGCTTAGTTTGTCGTCCTTGCATCTGAATATCAGCAAGGTACCGTCATGCCGGCCTGGATTGCCTTCGGCATCCTCAGAGGTGCAGAGCCGGACCAGCTTGATATTGATACCGGTGCCCCTGATAGCTGGCTCGAAAAACTCGCGATAGTCCCCGCCAATTTCTGGGTATGGAAACATAGAGCTAGAGCCGTTGATAAGCCACTCCAGACTGCACCCGTAGCGGTCAGCAATACGTTTGGCCAGATCAAAGGGCAGCGCTTCACGACCGTCGATGCAGTTCATCAGCGTTGCCGGCGACGGTTCCCCCAAGGCCAAGGCCAAGTGAGGGAAATCGCTGCGCTCGCCCCAGGAAAAAACGTTGTCTTCGCGCAAGCGCGCAAATAGCTTTTGCAAGCGCTGGCCTGTAGAGCGCTGCCAGGATTCACACAAGGACGCCGCCTCAGGCTTGGGCGCGTTGAGAGATTCAAGGTAGCGCGCCAGGCCAAACCGGGTTTCCCCCTCTAGCGATCGTTCATGCCTGGCAGCTGACTGGAGCAGCAGCTGGTGCAAATTATCAGGAAAGTCGCGAACGCTTAATCTGGCCATGGACGATACTCGCTGTCATTTTGAGGGCATTTTGCTGTCGTGGCGGCATAATAGCGACAAAATGACAGCAAGCGCTACCTGTTGCGACTTGATCATTACCTTGCTAAGGCCAGATAGCAGATTGAGTAAGAGGCGGGTTTGCATCCGCCGCCCTCTTGTTGAGGTTTATGCCGAATTGATCTACTTAGCGGCTTACCGGCTCAAGACTGCCCCATCTCCAAATTGGCGCAACTCCCGCAACTGCAATGTTTCGAGAGTCACGCTAGGTCAGTGACATCTCGGCCTTAGGGCAATTCCGCGTCAGCGACAACATGTGGCGGCAGGCCGGCTCCAGAGGCGTTGAGCCGATTTATGGTTGGGAATGATCATTACTTGACCAATGTCAGAAATAAATACAAACTTCTGACATTAAATTCGCGAGAGTTGCTTAAGCCCTATGAAGACCCTCCCCGAATCGATCCTCGAGCACAGCCGACGTCTGCCTGAGGGTGGCTTGCTGAGCGCCAAGGAGTTTCTGCACTTGGGAAGCCGGGCCGCCGTAGACCAGGCGCTGTCACGATTGGCGAAGGCTGGGAAGCTAATCCGTGCGTCTCGTGGGCTTTACCTAGCGGCCATCACCGATCAAGGTAGGTATGTAACGCCGGCGATGGAAAAGGTTGTCAGTGCTCTAGCCTCGAAGAATCAGGAAGACATCGTCCTTGATGGGGCGCGTTCCGCAAAGATGCTGGGCCTGTCGGTGCAAGTGCCGAGTGGGGACGCGTTTCTCACCAGTGGGCGCGCTCGGACGCTTCAAGTGGGAGAAGTAACGGCTGAGATCAAGCACGCCCCCCGCTGGATGCTAGCGCTTGGTTCCACGACCGCCGGTGCTGTAATTCGAGCCTTGGCTTGGTTGGGAGAGCGGCGTATAGGTGAGGTAATGGAAACGCTGCGTATACAGCTGACTCCCATCGACTGGCAGGCGTTGAGCTCGGTGCGGTCGCTACTGCCATCTTGGATGGCTCTGGCAATCGGTCGAGAGGTGGGGTGACAGGTTGCAGCTCGGCGGAATTTCGGGAGGGGCCATTTAAGACCACTCCAACATGAACTAGGCTACGCCGCCATGCCAGCTGCCCGGCTCCTAAGTGTTAGCACGTGTGTATACAGATGTTGAATTGGGAATGGAGTGCCTGATTATGAAAATCAAAATGCGAGACAAGTTATTGGAAATTATGTAGTCGCGACAGGGTTTGTCGAAGTCTATATAAGTTTATAAATCAATAACTTAGAAGGTGGTGATTATGGCAAATGGAAAAATTCTCCGCCAGCTGTTCCGAGCAGGTACCGCTGGCGATGCCGATGCGTTTCGTCTTGCCTCTAAAGCGGTTATCGAGGAGGAGCGGCAGAAGCAGCATCATCTTCTGGCTAACGATCTGGAGCAGATCCTTTACGGCAGCGATTTAAATCTCAAGGCATCCAGTAATACGCCGCGAGCTCACTACGACGTTCCCGTAGACAAGGAGCGTGGTTTACCGCTGCTTGATATAAGAACTCCAAAGCGCTCTCTTGATGAAGTGATACTTCCCCCCAGCAGTTCCGCTGCATTGGAGGAAATCCTCGAGGAGAACCGGCGTGCTGATGTGCTGCGCAGCTACGGCATGAAGCCCGCAGGCAAGGTGATTTTCTTCGGCCCACCCGGCTGCGGAAAGACGCTAGCCGCAGAGGTCGTAGCCTTCGAGCTTGATCGCCCTTTAGCTATCGTCCGCTTGGATGCATTGATGTCCTCTTTCCTGGGCGAAACGGCGGCCAACCTACGCAAGGTCTTCGATTTTATTGCCCAACATCCGTTTGTTGTTCTCTTCGATGAGTTCGATGCAATCGGTAAAGAACGTGGTGATAGTGGCGACCATGGCGAACTAAGACGTGTTGTAAACGCGGTCCTTCAGATGATGGACTCATACGAAGGTCTTAGTTTGATCCTGGCGGCTACCAACCATGAGAAGATTTTGGACTCTGCCATTTGGCGACGATTCGATGAGTCGATCGAGTTTCCGCTTCCGGATGAAAAGCAGTTGAAGGAAATCTTGTTGCTGAAACTGCGAGGGATCCGTCGTCAATTCGAGATTGACGACAAAGAAGTATTGAAGGAGTTTAAAGGTAAGAGCGGCGCGGATATCGAGCGGGTTATTCGCCGCGCCGCCAAGCGGATGATCCTGCGAGAGCAAGAGTTTCTGACCATCAAGGAGCTTAGAAGCGCTCTTGTGCGGGAGGACCTCAGAAAGTCCTAAAACATAAATTTTCAAGGAAGAAGCGGTGGCAACCTACAAGCATCTGAGCATTACACGGGAAGTTCTGGATAACTCGCGCCGGACCAAGAGTCCCCCTCACTTCGTCACCCGGGAAGATAGGCGCGGTCACGGTCAAAAGCTCAACGCATATTTCGCCAAAGCGGAAGGGTTAGCCAAGAAGCAGATCGGCTCGTCAGACAAATCCCCTTACGTTCTAAAGCTGGAGTACGAGGGCGCACTTACCTTCGCCAACCTGAATACACATGGGTTGGAATTTGTTAGCCAAGAAGGCAAGCAACTTTGTGTAGTGTTCGCGAGTGAGGAAGGTCTAGCCAAATTTACTGCTCATCTGCAAAAGCTGGGTGTTATGGACTCGGGGTTGACCCATCGCCAGATTCTGGAGGCTATTGCAGGTGTAGATGCTTGGTCCGCAGAAGATCGGAAGAGCTGGGCTCTTAAGAACATAGGGTTACCGGACACCCCCACCTTCAAGCTCGATGTCGAACTGTGGCCTATTCAGGTTGCGCATCACCCGAGTCGTGTTCTGCTCACCACTTCTTTCGAGACCTGGCTTGCCTCCGAGCACATCAAGAAGCTCGACAGGATCAATCTGGACAGCCTCCTCATGTACCGGGTCGAGGTGACTCCTGTGCAAGCACAGTTGCTGCTGAACCAGCGCGATGTTCGCCTAGTGGACCTCATTCCAGCCACCGGGATTAGCATTCAACAGCTGAACCGAGACATCAATGAGTTGCCTCTCAACATCCCGGCGCCACCCAATGACGCAGCCCGCGTCTGCATTCTAGACAGCGGCATCAACGGGAATCATCCCCTCCTGAAGCCTGCAATGGCTGAGAGCGCCTCGTTCGTCGATGAAGAGGGGGATGCAGATGAAGCGGGTCACGGCACCGCTGTGGCCGGCGTTGCCCTGTATGGCGACGTGGAGGGCTGTAACAACTCCAATTTCTGGAAGCCGGAGTTCTGGCTTTTCAATGGAAAAGTCATGAAGAAATGTCCGCATACAGGTAATGCGGTCTACGACGAACTCACACTCGAGGTATCGCTGACGAAGGCTGTAGAGCATTTCGTCGAACTCGGCTGCCGGATCTTCAACCTCTCGCTGGGCAACAATAATGCTCCCTACGATGGTGCGCACGTCAGAGGACTAGCCTACATCCTGGATGTTCTTTCCCGGAGGTACAACATCTTGTTCGTAGTCTCTACGGGCAATTTCTGTGGCTCCGAAAACCCGCCGGTCCCAATCAATAGTTGGCGCGACGAGTACCCGGAGTACCTAATCGCTGCCCAGAGCGCAATCATTGACCCCGCACCTGCAATGATGGTGTTGACTGTGGGAAGCATCTCCCGGCACAACGCCACGATTGATAGTCAGAAGTATCCGGAGATTTACCAACTCTCACCTGCTTCGGAAAACCAGCCATCTCCCTTCACGCGGCACGGTCCGTCGGTAAAAGGCGCGATCAAGCCCGAGCTCGTTGCGGCCGGCGGCAATCTCGCCAGTCCTATGAGGCAAGCAAACGCGCAATGGGCGCCACACATGCGGGGGTTGGGTGTGTTAACGCTCAACCACCAGTGGACGGGGAATACCGTCTTCAAGGAGATCAGCGGAACTAGCTTGGCGGCGCCGTACATCACTCACCTAGCCGGGCGCCTGCTGAACGCGTACCCAACGGCGTCAGCGAACATGCTTCGCGCAATGCTGGTCAATCAGGCTTATCTGCCGGATGCGGTCACCTCGACGTTTTCTGAGGAGTTTCGAAAGAGCTACAAGAAGGCGAAGGCCACCTGGAACCGTGACGTAGAAAGGGATGTAGCCGGCTATGGAGTGGTGAGTGAGGCTGATCTTTTCAGGTCTTCCGATAACGTCGTGGTGTTGATGTCGGAGGAAACTATCGAGAACGACGGATGCCAGTTCTTTGAACTGCCGTTGCCGGAGGACTATTTGCGCTCCGCTCGAGGGACGCGAGAGCTTTCAATAACACTGGCTTACTCGCCAGTAGTCCGGACTACCCGGATTGAGTATCTGGCTACCCAGATTTATTACCGCTTGGTCACAGGCACCTCGCTGGAGGAGGTACAGAAACACTTTAGCCAGGAGATGAAAAAGACGACGGAGGTACTCAAAGAGGCCAGGGACACAAATCGCGACATTCCCGCCCAGATGAGAAACCACGGTACGGTTCAGTCTTCTCGCTGGACGTTCAAACAAGGAAAACCTGGCGAGAAGTGGTTTGTGGTCGTAGTCAGGCAGGATCGTGACTGGAATCCCTCGGCCGCAGAAAAGGAACAGTACTCGCTGGTGGTTACGGTGGCCGACCGAGACAACGAGCGGGCTCAGCTCTACACCCAAATCCAGACGCGAATAGATCAGCAGGCTGTGGTCAGGGAGCAGCAAAGGGCCAAGATGACTGCTGTTCGATTACAGAATCGGGGGTGATCAGCATTCGATGTGATTCCTCTCCAGTAGGTATCCCCTAAGCCTGCGGGATAATGCGATCTCCGACGGATTCGTACGGCCAGTTCCCCGGGCTTGCTGGATGTATCTATGATGGGTAAGGCGAATGGCCACTCCCGCTGCGCTCCTTGAGAGCCAGGTGAGGCGCTACAAACGAATTTCGCCTTACTCATAGATGACGTTCAGAGGATACCGGTCGGTGAAAATTAGAAAGATCGTGATCAAGAACTTTCGAGGGGTGAAAGCGCTTGATTGGAACGTGCCAACAGCCGACATTTTTTGCCTCATAGGCAAGGGCGACTCCTCAAAATCCACAATCCTGGAAGCCATCCGGTACACGTTCCATCCCCAGTGGAATCTGGCTCTCAGCGACTCAGATTTTTACCAATGCAAGATCGCTGACCCCATCGTCATTGAGATCACAATCGGGCATTTGGCAGCGGATTTCTGTGCACTCAATAAGTACGGGCTTCACCTACGGGGCTGGGACGCGGCAGCTCAGAAGCTTCATGACGAGCCAGATGATCATTTTGAAAGCGTATTGACCGCCCGGCTTACCGTCGAAAAGGACCTGGAGCCGAAGTGGACAGTCGTGTGCGATCGCAATCCTGACGGAGTGCCGTTCAAACAGGTAGACAGAAACAAGGTCGGCGTGGGCCTCATCGGAGTATTTAGCGAACGAGAGCTTTCCTGGGCAAACGGAACTGCTCTTGCCAAGCTTACCGCGGCGCAGAGCTTGAGCGAGCTATTGGCCAATGCATCGAGGACCGCGAGGAGTTCGCTCGATGTCGACCGGGCTGTCACCCTGACAAATTTCGACACCGCAGCAACCAAATCGCAAGAGATTGCGAAGCTGTTGGGTGTCCCGGTTCTTGACGGATACAAGGCACATCTCGACCTAGCTTCCATCAATCTGAAAATCGGCGGCCTGTCCCTGCATGACGGCGAAATCCCGTTGCGGCAGTTAGGTCTCGGGTCTCGCCGCATGCTTCAGTGCGGAATCCAGAAAGCAGGGCTGGAGGAAGGCCACATTACCTTGTTCGATGAGTTGGAGTTTGGCCTGGAGCCTCATCGAATTACACGTCTCATCAAGCACATCAGAGAGGACAAGCGTGGGCAGTATTTTCTGACCACTCACTCGCCCATGGTGCTTCGCGAACTTACAGTGCAGGACCTTCATGTCGTCCACAGCAAGGGCGGTGTTGTGACGATTATTTCCGCTGCCAAAAAGGGTCTAGAGGAGCATGAGATTCAGGGGAAGATCCGCTCAAACGCTGAAGCATTCTTGTCGAAGAAGGTCATCGTGTGTGAGGGTGCGACCGAGGTCGGCTTCCTCAGAGGGTTTGACGATCATCAAGTTGAGAATGCGCGAGACCCATTTTCATACCACGGTGTGGCGCTCCTGGATGCTAGAGGTGCCGGAAATCTAAAGGGTATCGCAAAGGCTTTTCAGTCGCTGTGCTACGACGTGTCGGTACTTGCTGACGGCGATGCGGAAAAGCTTTTTTCACCTGCCGATGCGGCTAATCTTGCGGCTATCGGAGTTCCAACGTACCTATGGAGCGACCAACTTTCCCTCGAAGAGCGGGCGTTTCAGGATCTACCTTGGGTATATGTTCTAGCCAGTTTGAGGCTTGCCCAAAATGAACTCTCCTACCCTGTGTACGACCAAGTGAGGACCCAGTATCAGGAAGCGCTTCCCGAAGACCTGGGCGCGTGGCCAGATAGCCTTAAGCTGAGGGCTGCCATTGGTGCTGCAGCCAAGAACAAAAACGCGGGTTGGTTTAAGGACACGACCAGAGGCGACTTGTGGTTTAAGACAGTGTCCCCGGCGTTCAAGGATCCGGTGTTTGGAAAAACGAATCTCGCCTTGGAGTTGGGAAAACTTTGGGAGTGGGCAGAGCGTGTCTGACGATCTCGCAATCAAGCTCAACGACTGCATCACCAAAGGCTATGTGATCGCGCCTGCTGGGTTTGGAAAGACCCATCTCATTGCGATGGCGGTGCGAGCGTCCAGTGGCCGACAGCTTATCCTGACGCACACTTTTGCCGGCGTGAACTCGATTAAAACCAAAATGGCGTACTTGGGCGTTCGTGCTTCCCAGTACCAGGTCGATACGATCGCTAGTTGGGCACTTCGAATCTGTCTGGCATACCCGAAGGCATCAGGGTGGAAAATTGAAAACCCGACCAGCAAACAGTGGAATAAATTGTACGAGTGCTGCTCCCGTTTGCTGGAGAAAAGGTTTATTCGCGATGCCGTGTCGTCCAGCTATATAGGTCTTTACGTCGACGAGTACCAGGACTGCTCGGACTTGCAGCATGACTTGGTCTGCAGCCTGGCAGAATTTCTTCCAAGTCGACTCTTGGGCGATCCCCTGCAAGCCATATTCGATTTTGACGACGGCAAGCCCGTTGATTGGGAAGCCAGCATCTACCCCGAATTTGTTTGCTTGGGACAGCTGGAGGTCCCTTGGCGGTGGATCAACGCGAAGAGTCCAGCCCTTGGCGAGTGGCTAAAAGAGGCAAGGCGAAAGATTGAGCTCGGCCAAAAGATTGACCTTCTGGCCAAACTGCCACCGAGCGTAATTAGTGTTCACTCTCAGCCCGAGTATCTAGCCGCTAAACAGTACTCAGCTCTCTGTGGGCTGTTGAACCATAATGAGAGCGTCATCGCCCTGCACGGTGGCGATCAGCAGTCCAAGAACAAAACGCATCTCTTGGCGAAATCCATGGCCGGACGCTTTTCGTCAATCGAGGAAATCGAAGGGAAAGATCTGCACTTATTCCTCAAAAAGCTTGGGGCTGTAAAAAGCGCTCAGGATGGCTTTCTGCTCGCCGTAACGTTTGCGATGAAATGCTTCACAGGCGTACCTGGCACGCTAACGGCAGGCACAAGACGAGGCGAGGTGACCAAGCTTCGCCAAACTACCAAATATCCGCTGGTACTCCAGGCGGCGAATGACTATTTGTCTGACCCGTCGAGCAGCTATCTCAAGGCATTCTTTCAAACCTTGAAGAGCAACCCTGAAACTTCAGCCTATCGCCGTGACTTACTCTATCGTTTCTTGAGCGTGCTCAAGATTCATGTTGATGGCCAAGCCGCGACGCTCGTGGAGGCCGGTATTCTTTACCAGCGCGAGATGAGGCATTCGGGGCGGCCGATCAGCCATCGTAAGCTGATTGGAACCACATTGCTGGTCAAGGGCCTTGAGTATGACCACGCCGTCATTCTTGATGCCGACTCGCTTGATGCGAAGGATTTGTACGTCGCAATGACCCGAGGAGCGAAATCTCTCACCATCATCGGGACAGCTCGGCATCTACCTGCTTGAATGCCTATTCAGTTTTGGACATCTCGGATCGGTCACCAATATCCATCGTTCAGTACTTGCACAGGAGCAATATTCAATATGGAAGGCGAGATGAATGAATTGGAACTGAGGCCTCGGGTGTTCGCCTCCGACCTCATCCAGCTCGGCGATATTGTACTGACAACCACGCCCGAACCCATGAGCAAAACGATCCGTAAGGCCATCGGCGCGGACATCTCTCACGCTATGATTTGTGTGGGGAAGTCGAGTGTGATCGATTCTACTGGTGACGGTGTTCATGCACGCAATCTCGAGCGGATGATACTTGAGCCAGGCTGCGCTGGGCACGTTCTTCGACCGATTGTGCCCCTGACTACTGACCAACTGCACTCTGTTATCACCTTCGCCAGAGCTGCGGTTGGTACTCGATACACCAAGATCGGCGCCGCCAAGAGCGTGTTGGCTGGTTTTGTGGCCGGTCGGAGGCAGTTCTGCTCGCGATTGGTCGCGCAGGCTTATCATAGGGCCGGTGCAAACCTAGTGCCGGATGCTGACTTTTGCCATCCAGGGGAGTTACTGAATAGCGCCGCGCTTTTTGAGGTTCCTAATGTGCTGAGAGATCTCAATGCGGAAGAAGAGGCTCGCTGGCGTGAAGATATTGACCACGTTCAGGCTATGCGGGATTCAACCAATGCCTTGCTTCGGGAAGCCCGAAAGCTGTCCTCTGAGATTGAATCACTCAACGACATTGATGCATACCTAGTGGACCATCAGGAGGCAGATGATCACCTAGTACAAGCTCTGAGAACTTCAAGGTATCTGGAACTGTGGAAGGATGAGTTTGAAAGGAATGCTTGGCAGTATCACGTCTCCTTCATGGAGGGATCCGAAAGCTGTGCGGAGTACAAGCAGAGATACTGTGAAGAGCTGCTGGCAAGCGAGAAGTTAGGGCAAAACCGTTTTGTCCTGAACCATGCGGGCTACGTGACCGTGAACGCATTGCATCCGCGCCAATATTTCGCTCTGAAGATAGAGCTGTACGAGCTTTTGACACAGCTACATGCTCGTCGCATTAGGGCGGCAACTACTTGGCTTGAGCGTAAGGGGCTGCTTGAGCCGGAGCCTCGCACTCTGCTTCGTCCGCACACGCCAGAATGGTTCGCTTCGCTGCGCGAGTGGGACCCAAAGCAGGCTGCGATGACGGAAGCGGCCATCCGGGTAGCGGGAAGTTTGGATGTGTGCACTATCTGTGCAGACGAACCCGTCTGCGATTATGTCCTCTTGAGTCTCCCACCGGCTGGACCTGGGACGTGTCGACTTTGCGATGACTGCTTTCATATCCGCTCCGTTGACGAACCAATGAAGCCTTTCTAGCCGCAATCCCCCGACGGCAACGAAAAACCCAGTTGATGTAAGCTATTTTCGGCTTTTGACCGAGGGGTGGAATGGTAGCGTAACGTACTAAATAGTCCGGAGCGGTTCTCGATTCGAGCAGGGTAAGACGATTATCAGTACGGGATGGTTAATTGCACCCAACCTGACCACGCGTTGGCAATGCACTTGCCCACTCATTTGAATTCGACTTGATCAGTCGTTTGCATCGGACTCCAGCCCGCCGCACGCCAAGGTAACCACTCTGTGCGGTCGCTGCTTTAGCGTTGCCACCTGGTCTTAACCAAACGGCTTTACGGCCTCAATCAAGTCGTTGCGACTGCCCATGTTCGACATGCCGAATGAGTGTTTTCAGTCGTGATGCCGCACGCAATGACCGTCCGCGCTCACGCGGTTGCCCGGGGGCAGGGGGTCGGCAAAGCGCTCATTCAGGCAGCTATAGAAAGAAGTCATGCACTGGGCTCTTAGTCAGACAAAGTGCTGATAACCTACAGCGCCACTATTGGGCCATTATTGGGCCAACGTTCTCACACCATGGATGGAAACATAGCCATGAATACACTGCTCACAGCAGCTTCGGACCAAACCCGTGGTATTACGCCACCAAGCACATGGCAAGAATTCCAGAGTTTCTGCGTGGACGCTTTTCCGTTAGTGCAACACAAATACAGCATAGGTCGTCGCCCGACTGTCAATTACTGGGTGTCGTCGGGATACGGAAAAAACGGTGACACCCAGAACGGCGTGGATATTTTCGACCATTTTTCACCCGCGACAATGCAATGCAAGCGGGTCGAAAAATTCAATCTAGCACATCTTCAAAAAGAGCTTCGAGCCTTGGAAGGCTACCACGCGCCTCTAAGTGCGCATTTCATAGTCACGTCACTCGAGGAAACAAACCAACAGGTGAGCAAATTCGTGACACAGCACAATTCTGCCTTAGAGGATGATAAACATCCCGGACAGGTGCCTCCCATGCTGCCCGCGGTACGACTCCCAAAGCTGTATTTGCTGAACTGGCCGGAGATCAGAGCGATTCTGTGTACCGATTTATTCTTGGCATGGAAGTGGGGTTTTCACTTGGCCCACCCGCAATACCACAACTTAAACGGTGTAGATCTCAAGACCGTGATCGGCGCCGCCAGCACCTTAGGGTGTTCGTTGCCCCCGGGTGGGGGCGGAAAATCTCCCAGAGTCCTGGATGCGATCAATGTTCTTACTCAATCGTTGGATGCCATCGCTATTGCCTCGCTGGGCGAAACAGAGAAAGTTGCTTCCTCAACAATCTTTGGAATGAGGGAGTTTCTCGAACTCATGGGTCAAACGCGGGACATGGCGCGAGCGGTCAGACCCTCGTTAGCACAGTGCGAGAGTTTGGATGGTGTCAGCAAGCGCAACGGACTTAAAGCGCTCAACCACATCGTAACTTTTCAGGCGCGAATTGAAGCGTACAAATACCTGAACCGACTCGAGGGCATGATCGAACGCCTGGTCCGTAATCTCGATCATGAGCATTTTTTTTCATACGGGCAGAAAGAATTCCACTATGAGGAAATGTCCGTCTGGGATACGGACGAGAGTACCCGATACTACAATTTTTCCGACAGCAACACGGAAACACCGCCTTGGTACATTCCAGGGCAGCGGCTATTGCAAGATGCACGTTTCATTGCAAGTCAGATCCGCAAGGTCAGGGTGAACATACCGCCACCAAGATTTGATTTTGATTGAAAGCCCTTCCTTGTTCATTTCCATTTTCGCTTTGGATGACGTTTACTTCTGGCCCCAAGTAAGAGCCCGCCTCGATATGGGTTTCTCCTACTGGCGTATGGATCGGCAGCAAGGCCAACGGTATCGGAATGTGTTTGGGTTTTCAGAGGAAGCATCAAGGCAAGGGGCAGCATTGAACCGACTAGACGCTAGCTGGGTAATCGCACTCCACTTGCCCATTCATTTGCATTCGACTTGACCACTCGTTTTCACTGGATTTGACTAGCAAACTGGGTGGCCGTGACCGGCAGAAGTTGGCCAAAAGCGGACAATTACGCGGGATTAGGCGTCAACCGATGCGGCAGCAATGCTCGATCTCACTTGCTCGCAGCTTCGGTACATGGCGTAGTCGCCAACTGTCTTATTCGCTCATTTCTTTGGCATGTTGCTCGACGTCGTAGAGACCGCCAATCGAATGAAGCGCCTGCTCCGCATGGCCATGTGCAGATCAGAGAAATTGCGACGGGCATGCGCCATGCAGCCTATTTCAGTAATGCCCAGCTCGAAACCGGCCTTGTAACCCGCGAAGTCATCGCAGACCAGCTTGCCGTTCCACGTGCCTAGGAAGTTACGCGCATATTCGCCGGCACAGCTCGAGCTGAAGTCGTAGACCACGGCCTTGAGTGCCGAGAATTGCGTGCTGCTGTAGGCCCAGACACAACCCAGAATTGACGTATCTCTAATATCACCTGAAAGGTACTCATCCCCGGCCCGTTATGGCAGTGCAATATAAGAGGTGCGTTGCTTTCAAAAGGAGTGGCCTCTCCATCGGGCACCCGACGGCCTGAGGGATTCTCGACCGTGGTAGCTCCATTGTGCTTGCGCTCGGCGCATTAGCTGTTTTTAGATGGAAAAAATATTTAAAATCAATACGTTGTAAGTTTACGACAGACTTTATTTAGTAGGTCGAACGGCAACAGCTCACAAAATTGGTGTTGCGACAGACTTTATTTCTGATCAGCCCGCAGGCTAGCCCCTGTAATTGCTGGGCTCGATCCGACAGACTTTATTCAGTAGGATCAACCGTGGTTATAGACAATAAAAACTGTCGCTGAGTAAAAAACTGTCGCACTAGGAGGAATGACGCGCGGGCGTCCCTCCTGGCGCTCACAGCAACCTCTTAGTTTGCAATTGAAAGACTGTCGCAGAACGCTGATCTTGTTCTGATCAGCGCTCATCTTCCGGATGTTGCTCCCTTGGGGGCAGTACGCCTTCCCCGCACATCTTTGCCAAGATTTGGCCCCAATAGCCCGAATTTTCATTCGGGCGCGGGCGGCTGGACTGAGCGCGAGCACTCATCTCATACCCAAACGTGCACGATGCCACCGGCACAAAGAAAAGTACCAGACGAAAGTGCATCGTAATATCGATCAGTTTAATAGCATCACGTTGTATTAGTGATAAAAGTCATTGTTACGGCTAGAACAAACAGTGCCTGAATATAATATTAAACGTTATTTAGGCCATTTAATAATCTCTAGTTTCCGACTTACATGAGGGAAACTTCCTACAAACTTTTGCGAGCTTAAATGTGCGAAGTTTGAGGTAAGAAACCGGCCACTATTCTCTCAGACGTTTCTGTAAGGCGCGGTGGCGTTTTCCTACATACGCAGAGACTGTCTCCTCTTAAGATCGCCGCCATTGTCCGAGGTAGCTGATTATGGTGTGCGATAAAAGGATTGTGCTCTGCACGCCCGCATGGAGTTGGTTTAGCGCACCTGCATTAGGTACTCATGCATTGATGTGCGTTCCGTATTGTGCAGACAGTGCGTGCCTCGGATGACTTACTCGCTTGAGTTGTCTGCCCGTTACCTGGATCTTGCCAGGACCCCCATCTCCAAGGAGCACTTCGCCGGGGATGATATTCGTTTTTCCAACGAATACGAGGCGGTGGAAAGTGAGCTGGGCAAGGCCCATTCGCTGCATGAGAACAGCCGAATCGACTGGCAAAAAATCCTTGATGACAGCGAGTTGATCTTGCGTGATCACTCCAAAGACCTGCGTGTGGCGGTTTGGCTGGCGTGGGCACTGTACCAAAAAAATTCGTTTGCAGGCTTATTGGCGGGGTTCGGCCTGCTTCATCACCTTTGCAAAGACCACTGGGAGTGCTTGCACCCGCTCAAATCGCGTACCCGCGTAGCCGCCTTCAATTGGTTGTTGCCGCGTCTTGAGCAGGTGTTGGCAGAGAGCGTGCCGATTAAAGAGCAGTTGTCCCTGTTCAGGCGTCTGGTTGAACACTTTGAGGGCCTGGATGCCCTGCTGACGCTGCAGTTGGGCAATGACGCCCCGTTGTTGTTGCCAATCCGGCGACGACTGGCAGCCATGGTGCAGCGCGCAGCGAGTAACCAGCCTGAGCCAGGGGCGATGGGCGCGGCGCTCGCCCAGGTGAAACAGGCGGCCACTCAACTCTTCACCCCGGGTTCGCCCATCGACAATGAAAAGGACGCGCAAAAAGCCCTGCGTGTGCAGCAGGAAAATGCACGGCCTTTGTGCGCCTGGTGGCTACGCCAGAAAGCCACCGACCTTCGTGCCTTACGCCTCAATCGGACCCTGTTGTGGCTGACGATTGAGGCGCTCCCGGAGCGTAACGCCGAATACATCACCGTCTTGCGCGGGCTGCCGGCGGACAGGCTGAAAAGCTATCAGGAGCGCCTGGATCAAGGGCAGTACGCCGATTTACTGGTCGATCTGGAGGCCAGCCTTGCTGTTTCTCCGTTCTGGTTCGACGGCCAACGCATGGTGTGGGAGTGCCTGCAGCGGCTCAATGCCGATTTGGCCATGCGCGAGGTCGAGGTTCAGCTTTCGCTATTGCTGCAGCGTTTGCCGGGAATAGTCGACCTGCGCTTTCACGACGGTGTGCCGTTCGCGGATGACGCTACACGTAGCTGGATCAGCGCCCATGTGTTGGTTCATCTGCAAGTGGTCGATGCGCCCGGCGCGCTGCAAAGCGATAACACTCAAGCCGTCTGGGAAGACGCCTTGCAAGACGTATTGCCCGTTTTGCGCCGGGATGGTCTCAAGGCTGCCGTGCAGATTCTCAAGCAGGGCTTGCAGAGCGCTCAAGGTGGAAGGGTACGTTTTTTCTGGCGATTGAGCCTCGCTCGACTGTGTTACCAGGCCAAGAAGTACGAACTGGCCAAGACCCAGCTTGAGACTCTCGATCAGCAATTACGGGATGCCGGCCTTGATGCCTGGGAGCCCGACCTTGCGCTGCAAGTGCTGCACCTCCTGTATAGCTGCTGCGAACTGTTGCCGCAAAACCAAGTGGTGCGAGAGCGCAAGGAAGATGTTTACCACCGGTTGTGCCACCTCGATCTTGAAGTAGTACTTCCCTAGGCCCTCGGGTCATAACCGCAAGGAGAAACGCCATGGCCAAAGAAGGCTCGGTTGCCCCTAAAGAACGCATCAACGTCACCTTTAAACCCGCGCTTGGCAATGCTCAAGAAGAAATCGAGCTGCCGCTGAAGCTGCTGGTACTGGGTGATTTCACCCAGCAAGCGGATGAACGCAAAGTCGAGGATCGCAAGCCGATCAGCATCGACAAAAACAACTTTGACGACGTGCTGGCCAACCAAAAACTGCGCCTGACGCTGAGCGTACCCAATCGTCTTCAGGAGGAGGGCTGCACCGATGAGCTGGCGATCAACCTCAAGGTCGGCTCGATGAAAGATTTCGGCCCGGCCAACCTGATCGAGCAGATTCCAGAGTTGAAAAAACTGATGGAGCTGCGGGATGCGCTTGTGGCCCTCAAAGGTCCGCTGGGTAATGCGCCAGCTTTCCGAAAGGCTATCGAAGGTGTACTCGCCGACGATGAAGCGCGTGCCCGTGTTCTGGGTGAACTGAGCATGAATGCCGCCGCTACGCCGGACGCTTGAGACCTCATCAGCAAAGGAAGCCATCTCTATGAGCACTAAAGCTGCACAGCAAAAAAGTACTGAACTACTCGAAGGCGGCATCCTCGACCGCATCATTGCCGAGACTAGACTCAGCCCCAACGATGATGCCTACTCAATCGCCAAGCGCGGTGTCTCGGCCTTCATCGAAGAGTTGCTCAAGCCGCAGAACAACGGCGAGCCTGTAAAGAAAGCCATGGTTGACCGCATGATCGCCGAGATCGATGCCAAGCTCAGCTGCCAGATGGACGAGATTCTGCACCACTCGGAATTCCAGGCGCTGGAAGCTTCATGGCGTGGTCTGCAGTTGTTGGTTGAGCGCACCAACTTCCGTGAAAACATCAAGATCCAGGTGCTTAACGTTTCCAAGCAAGATCTGTTGGACGATTTTGAAGACTCGCCGGAAGTTATGCAGTCGGGCCTTTACAAGCATGTTTATACCGCTGAATACGGTCAGTTCGGTGGCGAGCCCGTAGGCGCAATCATCGCCAACTACTTCTTCTCGCCAAGTTCGCCCGACGTCAAAACCATGCAGTATGTTTCCAGCATTGCGTGTATGGCACACGCGCCGTTTATTGCGGCTGCGGGCCCGAAGTTTTTCGGTCTGGAAAGTTTTACCGGCTTACCTGATCTGAAAGACCTGAAAGATCACTTCGGAGGTCCGCAATTCGCCAAATGGCAAAGTTTCCGGCAACAGGAAGATGCGCGTTATGTTGGCCTGACTGTGCCGCGCTTCCTGCTGCGTAATCCTTACGACCCTGAAGAAAATCCGGTGAAGACCTTTGTCTACAAAGAAAATGTCGCCACCAGTCACGAACACTATTTGTGGGGCAACACGGCCTACACGTTCGCGACCAAGTTGACCGACAGCTTCGCCAAGTTCCGCTGGTGCCCGAACATCATCGGCCCACAGAGCGGAGGGGCGGTTGAAGATTTACCGCTGCATCACTTCCACAGCATGGGCGAAATCGAAACCAAAATTCCAACCGAAGTATTGGTCTCTGACCGTCGTGAATACGAGTTGGCGGAAGAAGGTTTTATTTCCCTGACCATGCGCAAGGGCAGTGACAACGCTGCGTTCTTCTCGGCCAGTTCGGTGCAGAAACCGAAGTTTTTTGGCAACAGTGAAGAAGACAAAACTGCCGAGCTGAATTACAAACTGGGCACCCAGCTGCCTTATATGTTCATCATCAATCGTCTGGCGCACTACCTCAAAGTGCTGCAACGCGAACAACTGGGCTCCTGGAAGGAACGTACCGACCTTGAGCAAGAGTTGAACAAATGGATTCGCCAGTACGTCGCAGACCAAGAAAACCCTAGTTCTGAAGTCCGTGGCCGCCGTCCGCTGCGCTCCGCAAAAATCGTCGTCAGCGACGTTGAAGGCGAGCCTGGCTGGTATCGCGTCAGCTTGAACGTGCGCCCGCACTTTAAATACATGGGGGCGGATTTCACCTTGTCGCTGGTTGGCAAGTTGGACAAAGAGTAAGCGGAGCAACGTCATGACGGCATACGGCAGCCTTTTCGAGCGCCTTGGCGGCGACACGCGTAAGCGAAGTGAATCAAGTCGCGAGGATTGCGCCATGGACTCGGTGGCTGCCCACTTGGCAAAAATGCTCAGTACTCGTGCAGGCAGCGTACAGACGCTTCCCGACTACGGGCTGCCGGACCTGAACAATATGAGCTTGAGCCTGCATGAGTCCTTGAGTCAGGCCGGCTCGGCCATAGAGGGTTTCGTGAGCGCGTATGAGCCGCGTCTGGCCGATGTGAAAGTCCATTCTCTTCCGAACGAGAACGACCCCTTAAGACTGGCATTCACCATCGAGGGTTTGCTCGAAGTAAATGGCATCAAGCGCCTGGTGAGTTTTGCCGCGCGCCTGAACAGCAACGGACAGGTCACGGTTAAGTATCAAGCCTCCCTTGTTATCAGCGAAAGCGCGTGTTCCACGTGGAACATTTTTTATCTGAAGCGGCACTGTCGCACCCGAAAAAATCAACCACGCAGTGTGCGTGCAGGAAGGTTATCGCCCGTGTCGTTTAATCAGTACTACCAAAGCGAACTGAACGCACTGCGTCAGTTGGGCGGTGCTTTCGCTGAACGTAACCCTGCGTTGGCGCCTTTTCTTGGGCAGAGCGGGTGTGATCCCGATGTGGAACGTCTACTTGAGGGTTTTGCGTTTCTTACGGGGCGTCTGCGACAGAAACTCGATGATGAGCTGCCCGAGCTGACCCATTCGTTGATGTACCTGTTGTGGCCGAACTACATGCGCCCGTTGCCGGCGTTCAGCATGTTGCAGTTCGACCCCTTGAAGCAGGCGGGTCCGGCACTTTTGGCTGAACGCAATATGCATGTTGAAAGTCAGTCTCTTGATGGTGTGGTGTGTGGTTTCAGCACGTGTTATGCCACCGAGGTATCGGCCCTGCAATTGGGTGCTTTGAATTATTCGGAAAATGGCGACGGCGCCCTGCTGACGCTGCGGCTGGATATGACGTGTGACGGGCATCTTGGCGAGCTCGATCTAAGCCGTCTTCGTCTGCACTTTGCCGGTGACCGCTACATCAGCCAGACGCTTCATCTCAGCCTGCTGCGTCATCTGGACAGCATTGAGGTGATTCCGTTGGACGCTAAACATGAGCACATGAAAGGTGTGGATCTAGGCAACACGTTGTCATTCCTATTGCCAAGTGAAAACGTCCAGCCCGTCGGGTTTGCCGAAGATGAGGCATTGATTCCTTACCCGCTGAACACCTTTCGCGGTTACCGCTATTTGCAGGAATATTTTGCGTTCCAGGACAAGTTTCTGTTCGTTGACCTGTCCGGGCTGGGTGTTCTCGGACGTATCCCTGAAGACACGCTCAAGCGCGCGCGGAGTGTCTTGCTGCGTTTCACCATCAATAAAAACGGCATGCAGCGCCAGCGCCCGACGCTGAATAACGTGAAGCTGTATTGCACGCCCATCGCCAATCTGTTCAAGCACCATGCGTCGCCGATCAGGTTTGATGGCAGGGAGGACGAGTACCTGTTGCTACCCGATGAAAAGAATCGGGGGAACTACGGTGTGTTTTCCGTGGATAGCGTGAGCGCCAGTCAAAAGGGTGAAGCTGATGCGAAGGTGTTCGTGCCGTTCGAGTCCTTCGAGCACGACCCAAGTTTCGACGCGTTACAGGCCCGCCCGCATTACAGCGTTCGGCAGCGTCAATCATTGCTGCACGAGGGGTTGGACACGTTCCTGCGTTTTGGCCTTCATGACCCTGACAGTACTGACACGGTGTCCATCGAACTGACCTGCACCAATCAGAATTTGCCACGTCAGCTCAAGAAAGGGGATATCTGCGTGGCGGCTTCAGGTGCGCGTGAGTCCCTGACTTTTCGCAATATCCTCAGCCCGACGTCGAGTTATCCACCCCCCCTGAATAGCGACTTCTTGTGGAAGTTGATCAGCAACATGTCGCTGAACTACGTGTCCCTTGTCAACGTCAACGCGCTCAAGGTGATTCTCGAAACCTACGACCTGCCGCGCTATTACGACCAACAGGCTCGTAATGCCAGCAAACCCCGTCTTAACGCCCTGAAGTCCATCAGCCATCAACCCGTTGACCGTCTACATCGCGGCTTGCCTCTGCGCGGTTTGCGCACGGAACTGATCATCGACCCTCAGGGCTACGTCGGCGAAGGCGATTTGTTCCTCTTCGCTTCGGTGCTCAACGAGTTCTTCGCGCTCTATGCCAGCCTCAATTCGTACCACGAACTACACGTGAAAAGCACACAGGGTGAGGAGTACCAATGGACACCACGAATGGGTCTGCAGCCCCTGCTTTAAGCGGGTTGAGCAAGGCCATACGCGAGTATTCGATCTTCCAGGCGGTGCCGCAGATCATGGCGCGGTTGCGTCAATCCAACGCCCCGATGAATGACGAGCAGCTGTATGACCTGCTGGAATTTCAGGCCAACCCAAGCTTTGGCTTTCCTGGCAGCGATATAGACCGCGTGCAGTTTTTTGAAGAGCACGGGGTGATGCGGGCGCGCCTGCGTCTTAACTTGATCAGCCTGATGGGGGCGGGCTCGCCGCTGCCCGCCTTCTATGGCGAGCAAGCTCTAGGGGACCGCGAAGAGGGCAATTCGACGCGCGATTTCCTCGACCTTTTTCATCATCGCTTGCAACGTTTGCTGCTACCGATCTGGCGCAAATATCGCTATCAAGCGCGTTTCGAAAGCAAAGCGCAGGACCCGTTTTCGGCACAGCTTTTCGCCTTGATCGGGCTGGGTGGTGAGGCTATTCGCGAAGCCAGGGAGCTGAACTGGAAACGGTTGCTGCCTTACCTGGGCCTGCTCAGCCTGCGTGCTCATTCGGCAGCGCTGATCGAGGCCGTGCTGCGGTACTACTTCAAGCACGCCGAACTGGTTATTGAACAGTGCATCGAGCGCACGGTGCAGATTCTCGAAGAGCAGCGTAATCGTCTGGGAACCGCCAATAGCCGGCTGGGCGAGGACCTTGTGCTGGGCGAGCGAGTGCGCGATTGCGGCGGCAAGTTTCGCGTGCACATCCGCGAACTGAGTTGGCAGAGCTTTCACGACTTTCTCCCCATTGGCACGGGCTATCAGCCGTTATGCGCGCTGGTGCGTTTCACCCTGCGAGACCCGCTTGATTACGACATTCGACTGGTACTGCGTCATGAAGAAATTCGTGAGCTGCGCCTCGACCCGCAGAACGACTGTCGTCTTGGCTGGACCAGCTGGCTCGGACGCGAACGCGCCGACGGCATCGTCACCCTCGGCAGCAAAATCCATTAAGGACGCCTGATTTTGATCAACGTAGACCTGCAACAACTAATTCAGGCGCTCGACGCCGAAACCCGCCGCGACCTGGAAGGTTCTGCCGAGCGTTGTGTGGCTCGTGGCGGTAGCAAAATCCTGGTCGAAGACCTGCTGCTCGCGCTACTTGAGCGACCGCAGGGGTTGTTGGCGCGAGCACTGTTGGATGCACAGGTCGATGCCGGTGAGCTGGCTGCTGCATTGCAACCGCGAGTCGAGCACAGCGCTTCGCGCAATCCGGTGTTTGCGCCCGAGTTGGTGCAATGGCTGCAAGACGCCTTACTGGTTGCCAATCTGGAACTGGGCCAGAGCCAGGTGGCCCAGTCCGCGTTGATTCTGGCGCTGCTGCGTAACCCGATGCGTTACGCCGGCAGTCGTTATCAGGCACTGCTGGCCACGTTGGACGGTGATCGCCTGAGGGACTTTGCGTTGTCAGAAAAAGCCGAGCCGGACGCTGCCGGTAAACCCGCTGTAACAGGTGAGTCGCTGCTCGCACGTTTTACTCACAACCTGACTCAACAAGCCCGCGACGGGAAGCTAGATCCGGTGCTGTGTCGCGATGGGGCTATCCGCCAGATGATCGACATTCTGGCCCGTCGGCGGAAAAACAATCCCATTGTGGTGGGTGAAGCGGGGGTCGGCAAAACCGCCATCGTTGAGGGGCTGGCCTTGCGCATTGCGCGGGGCGAAGTGCCGCAGGCGCTCAAGGGCGTCGAATTGCTGTCGCTGGACATGGGCTTGCTGCAAGCCGGTGCCAGCGTCAAAGGTGAGTTCGAACGGCGCTTGAAAGGCGTGATCGATGAAGTAAAAGCATCACCCAAACCGATCACCCTGTTTATTGATGAGGCCCACACCTTGATCGGTGCGGGAGGCCAGGCGGGAGGTTCGGACGCCGCCAACCTGCTCAAGCCGGCGCTGGCCCGGGGAGAGTTACGCACCATCGCTGCGACCACCTGGGCCGAGTATAAAAAATATTTTGAAAAAGACCCGGCATTGGCGCGGCGTTTCCAGCCAGTGCAGCTGCATGAGCCTACGGTCAGTGAGGCGATCACTATTCTGCGTGGCCTGGCACCGATTTATGAAAAGAGCCACGGCATCTATCTGCGTGACGATGCGGTCGTGGCAGCGGCCGAATTGTCGGCGCGGTATCTCTCGGGTCGACTGCTGCCGGACAAGGCTGTTGATGTGCTCGACACCGCGTGTGCCAGGGTGCGCATCAGCCTCGCCGCCGCGCCGGAATGTCTGGAGCGGGTGCGCAGCGAGTTGGCCGAAGGAGGGCGCCAACGTATTGCGTTGCGTCGGGATGCCGAGGCAGGACTGCTGATCGATCAAGACGCATTGAGCGTATTGGAAGAGCGTCTTGAAGAAGCCGAGCGCGAACAACAAACACTGGAAAAAAGTTGGGGTGAACAACGGCAGCTCGCGGAACGCCTACTTGAGCTACGTCAGCAAGTGGCCCAGGCGCGCTCCGTTGAAAACGATGAAGTCGGTGCAACCACTGAGGATGCAGCAGCCGGGCTGCTGGCCCTTGAAGCCGAATTGCAGGCAACCCATCGCACGCTGATTGAGGCGCAAGCGCTGGAACGACTGGTGAGTTTTGAGGTGTGCCCGCGACAGGTTGCCGAAGTGATCAGCGCCTGGACGGGCGTGCCTCTGGCGCAAATGGCGCGCGAACACAATGCCAGGGTTGCCAGCTTCGCCATCGATTTGCGCGCGCGTATTCGGGGGCAAGAGCAGGCGGTGCATGCACTGGATCGTTCGATGCGCGCTACCGCGGCCGGGCTGAATAAACCGGATGCGCCGGTCGGGGTCTTTCTGTTGGTCGGTCCTAGCGGCGTGGGTAAAACCGAAACCGCGCTGGTGCTGGCGGACTTACTGTACGGCGGCGAGCGTTTTCTCACCACCATCAACATGTCCGAATTTCAGGAAAAGCACACCGTTTCCCGGTTGATCGGTGCGCCACCTGGCTATGTCGGTTATGGCGAAGGCGGCATGCTCACCGAAGCGGTTCGGCAGAAGCCGTACTCGGTGGTGCTGCTCGACGAGGTCGAAAAAGCCGATCCCGACGTCCTGAATCTCTTCTACCAAATCTTCGACAAGGGCATCGCCAATGACGGCGAGGGGCGCGAAATCGACTTTCGCAATACGCTGATCCTGATGACCTCGAACCTGGCCAGCGAGCGTATCAATGCGCTCTGCAGCAACGGTAATCGTCCCACTGCCGAAGCGCTGGAAGAAGCCATCCGCCCGGTGCTCAGCCAGCACTTCAAACCGGCACTGCTGGCGCGAATGCGAGTGGTGCCTTACTACCCGGTCAGTGGCCCGGTATTGCGCGAACTGATCGAGATCAAACTGCAACGTCTGGCCGAGCGTCTGACGCGACGCCGATTGGATTTCAGCCATTGCCAGGCGCTGGTCGATCATCTTGCCGAGCGCTGCACCCAGAGCGATAGCGGCGCGCGCCTGATCGACTACTTGCTCGATTCCCACGTGCTGCCACTGATTGCCGACCGGCTGCTCGACGCCATGGCTGCTGGAGAAACGCTCAAGCGGGTGCACGCCACTCTCGATGAGCAAGGCGCTGTCGTGTGCGAGTTTGCGTGAGGTGGACGTGATGTTCACACATGTGCCGCAACCCTTGCGTTTCGCTCAGGCGCTGTTGGCGCAGTTTACCCATCTGTCCCGGGCTGACGATGGGGCGACGTTGCTTGGCGATTTCGTGCGTGCGTCCGCCGAGCTCAGCGCGTGTGAACTCAGCCAGTTGTATCTGCTGGATGCCACGCATACCCGCCTCATTCTGAATGCCGAATATTGGCAGGGACTTTTACAGCCAAGAGCCGCCACGAGCCTGCCTGCGGATTACGATGGCGAGCAGTTGCTGCAATACGCGTTGTGCCAGAACAAAGTGGTCAGCCTGTGTGAGTTGAATGCCAGCCTGCACGAGACCGATTTTCTGCCACCAGGCGCAAAGCCCTGGAAATCGCTGCTGTGCGTACCCCTGCTCGATCAACACAAGGCCGTCAGCGGATTGCTGGTCTGCGCGAGCCGTGATCATCGCGAACTCGCGGGATTCGCCGATTCGCTGGGTCAACTGGGTGCGTTCGCCCTAGGGCAGATGCGCCTGCTGCAGCCATCGCGCCGATCACCCGGCGCGCCGCCTTCTTCGGTCGACGTGGTGCCGGTCGCCAGTGGCTACGGACTGATCGGTAAAAGTCCTGCCATGCGCCAGACCTGCAAGCTGATCGGCAAGGTGCTGAATAACCCTTATACCGTGCTGCTCATGGGCGAAACCGGTACCGGCAAGGAAGTCGTGGCGCGCGCCATTCATGACAGCGGGTCGCGGAGCTCCAAGGCATTCATTGTGCAGAATTGCGCGGCGTTTCCTGAGAGCTTGCTGGAAAGCGAGCTGTTCGGTTACCGCAAAGGTGCCTTCACCGGCGCTGACCGTGACCGCATGGGCCTGTTCGATGCCGCTGATGGCGGGACCCTGTTGCTCGATGAGATTGGCGACATGCCCCTGTCGCTGCAAGCCAAGCTTTTACGTGTGCTGCAAGAAGGCGAGATCCGCCCGTTGGGTTCCAACGACACGCACAAAATCGACGTGCGCATCATCGCCGCGACTCATTGCGATCTTATTGCACGGGTGGCCGATGGTCGCTTTCGCGAAGACCTGTATTACCGCCTGGCGCAATTTCCCATTGAGCTGCCAGCGCTTCGGGACCGTGGCGGTGATGCGCTGGATCTCGCGCGGCATTTTGCCCGTCAGGCCTGCACCTTTCTCAAGCTCGATCAGTTGGACTGGTCCGATGCCGCGCTCGACCACCTGTGTGGCTACGCCTTCCCCGGCAATGTCCGTGAACTGAAGGGGCTCGTCGAGCGCGCCATCCTGTTGTGCGAAGGCGATGAGTTACTGCCCGAGCACTTTGCCCTGCGGCGTGCGCTGGAGCCTGCTGACAGTGGGCTGAACCTGCGCGCACGCCTGAGCCAGATCGAACGCGGCTTGTTGCTCGATTGCCTGCGCAAGACCGATGGCAATCAAACCATCGCCGCCCGCCAACTGGGACTGCCACGACGCACCCTGCTGTATCGCATGGCTCGTTTGAATATTCGCGCTTGCGATGTGGGGAGTTGAGCCGCGCATGTCGATCCCGTTTTCACACCCATCCCGTTCCCTTGCAGCTCTGCCTGCACTCACTCATGGAGACCCTCTGATGTCTGTTCGTCACTGGTCGGCTGTCTTGCTGGCGCTGCTCGTTTCAAGTGCCCTTGGCGGCTGTAGCGGCAACTACAAATTCAACGACGACACCTATCGTCCCCTGGGTGACCCGCATGTGGTCAATCGCGGCAAGTGACCGCAAGGAGAGCAGCACAATGGAACTGGTTCTGGAAATACTAAACAGCGAACAGTCGGACCCTTCGCAGGTGAACCGCAAAGTGTTCACGGTGGCGGGCGGTTCGATTGGCCGCAGAGGGCACTCCGGCTGGGTGATTATCGACTCCACTAGCCAAGTGTCTCGCCAACATGCGCTGGTCAGCTATTGCGGCAGCCATTTTTGCCTGACCGACCTCAGCACCAACGGTACCTGGGACAACACCAGTGGCGAGCGGATGAAGCACGGGGATGAACAGCGCATCGTCGACGGTGGTGAGTACCATTTGGGCCGGTTCAAAATCCGGGCGCAGGTGCTGCGCGATTTGGTCGAGCCGGCCGCCGAGGTCAGCCTTCCGACACCACTGTCGGGCAGCGGGATGACCATTCCCGAGGATGCCTATTTCGGGGAGATGCCAATGGCTTCTGTGGATCAACCAGTCGCCTCGAACATGCCCGTGCTAGAACCGCAGCAGTGCGCGGACTACGCGCCCATCGAGAGGGAGCACGTGCGGACCCCGACGTTGGTGGCGCCGGCTGCTGAGCCCATTCCCGAGCCGCCACCGGCACCACCACCAGCACGTCAGGGCGAAGCGTTCTGGCAACAATTTGCCCAGGCGCTAGGCATCGACATCGATGATCTGGACCCGGAGGGCAGAGAAGCCTTGGCGGTCAACACTGCGCGACTGTTCAAGCAGTGTGTGGGCGGCTTGCAGCAGAGTTTGCGCACCCGCAGCGAGCTGAAAAACGAACTGCGCCTGGCACTGACCACTGGGCAGTACACCCACAAAAATCCGCTCAAGCATGCCGTGAATGCCAGCGAAGCCGTGAACAGTTTGCTGCTCGCCAGCAAGCCGCAGTTAAGCGCGGAACAGGCGATCAGTCGGACGTTTCATGACCTGCAAGCGCACCAGGTGGCTTTGCTCAGCGCCAGCCGCGCGGCCCTGCGCAGCACCCTGGAGCATTTCGCGCCGCAGCACCTGACCCTGCGTTTCGAGCGTGATGGACACAACCCGCTGTTTGCCACAGCCGGCAGCCAGTGGCGCGCATATGGCCGTTATCACCAGGCATTGAGCCAGGACGATGACTGGAGCGAACGCCTGTTGGCGCGCGACTTTGCCCAAGCCTACGAAGAACAGGTCCGGCTGGTCGACAGTCTTCACACCGATTACCAAGGATGATGCGCATGTCCAGTTTGAATATGTCCCGTTTCAAAACTCTGGCCGCCATGGCGACCCTGTTGCTCCTGGCGGGGTGCTCGACGCTGTCGCCGTATTCCAAACTGACCAAGCTGGATTTAAAGCTGACGGCCAGTGACCAACTCAACCCCGACCTCCACGGTCGACCCTCGCCGATTGTGCTGCGCTTGCTGGAGTTGAAGAACCCGGTGGCGTTCGAGAATGGCGATTTTTTCAGCTTGTATGAACGGCCCAAGGAATCGCTGGCGCCCGATTGGGTGGCCGGTGAAGAGCTGGAGTTACGGCCGGGCGAAAGCATCGACCTCAAGCTCAGCGTCGACAGTGGCAGCCGCTATGTCGGCGTGCTGGCGGCCTACCGTGACCTGCCAGAAACCAAATGGCGCTATGTGATCCAGCTGTCGCCGACCGAGCGGACCTACGCCGAGCTGCGCCTGGATCAGGCCGGTATCCACAACGCGCTTAATCCACTCGCCACGGCAGGAGACTGACCATGAACGCCCATAAAGTGATTTGGCGCGAAGGCATGCTTCTGCGCCCACAGCACTTCCAGCACAACGACCGTTATTACGACCACCAGATGAAAACCCGCACCCAGTTGCTGGGGCGTTACATGTGGGGGTTTCTTGAGCTGGAGATCGAGGTAGAACCTTTAAAAATCGGCAAGCTGGTACTCAGTCGCGCAAGCGGCATTCTCCCCGACGGAAGCTTGTTTAACCTGGAGGGTCTTATCGAGCCGCTGATGGTGCAAGTGCCGCACAACATCGGCAAAACCGCGGTCTACCTCGGGCTGCCGCTGATGACAGGCAACTACATCGAAGCCCGAGAGGAGACAGATAAAGACGTGCTGGCGCGCTACACCATCTACGACATGTCGATTGCCAATTCAAATGCCGGGGAGGGCATTGAAAGTCAGGTGCACTGCGGCCGACCGAATTTTTGTTTGCTGCTGGGCGAGCAACAAAGCGATCAGGTTTTTGTAACGCTGAAGGTGGGAGAGATCACTGATTGCACGGAGGATGGCGGGGTCACGATGAATGACAGTTACTCGCCGACGGTCATTCATTCCAAGGCTTCGAAGTATTTGCTGAGACGTTTGGACGAAGTGATCCGGTTGGTGGACACCCGTTGTGCGGCCTTGGCCGAGCGCCTGAGCTCCAACGGCAAGATGGGTGGCTCTGAGGTGGGTGATTTTATGCTCATGCAGATGATGAATCGCACGCAGTTGATCCTGCTTCATTACAAAGATCTGCAACACGTCCACCCCGAGGAGTTGTACCGCACGCTACTGACGGTGGTGGGTGAGTTATCGACTTTCGCCAGCGCCAACAGGCGCGTACCCGTGACGCTCAACTATAGACACAGCGATCTGAGCCTGAGCTTTGAAGCGCTGTTGAATGTTTTCCGCCAATTGATGGCGATGGTGCTTGAAGAACATGCGACGCCGCTGCCGATCACAGCTCGCGATTACGGTGTCCAGGTCGCGATAATCGCCGACCATCAACATTTCGACAGCTCGACCTTCGTGCTGGTAGCCGGCGCCCATTGCACGGCTGAAGAACTGCGCAATCGCCTGCCTGCCCAGCTCAAGATCGGCACGGTTGAAACCATCCGCAATCTGGTCAATCTACACCTGCCGGGCTTCAAGCTCAGACCGCTGCCCGTCGCCCCCCGGGAACTCGCGTTTCATGCCGACAAGGCCTATTTCATTCTTGATCTGGACACCGAGGAATCGGCGCAACTGAAGAAGTCCGGTGGTTTTGCGTTCCATGTGTCTAGCGAAATCGCTGCCCTTGAACTCGATTTTTGGGCGATCAAGAAATGAGTGATCTAACGACAGATAAACAACTCGGCGCGGATGACTTAACTGTTTTCAACGGTGCATCTGGCCCCGGCCCTGGCATAGAGCCTCTGACGGGTGCGACAGCTTCGACCCAGACCCAGGATCTGGAAGCCCAAAAAAACCAATCCGCCCAAAGCCATTCGCTCCACACCTACAGCGCAAGTATTAACCCGCTGGTCGCCGCAGCCGCTCATGTGCTGTCGGCCGTTGCGGGGCTCAAAAAACTGGACAAGAAGGCCAGCCTCGAAACCCTACACAGCACGTTGTTGGCTGACCTAAAGGGGTATCAAGCACATGCTGCAAAGCTCGGCGCCGAGCGTCATCTGCTGAATGACGCGTCCTATGTGCTCTGTACCTTTGTCGATGAGGCGGTGCTGCAAACCAAGGCAGGCGAGGGCAGTACATGGTCCAAGACGACCCTGCTGAACGAGTTTCACCAGAAAACCTCTGGGGGTGAAGCGTTCTTCGAGATATTGACCCGTTACAGCGTCAACCCGGTCAAGCACTTGCACCTGCTTGAACTGATGTACCTATGTATGGCGTTGGGGTTCAGGGGTAAATACGGCGTCGATGGCCAGGAAAAGACCGAATTGGAAGACATCCGCGATGGCCTCTACCGAACCATTCGCCACCTGCGCGGCGACGTTCCGCGTGAGCTGTCGCCCCATTGGCATGGCCTCCAGGACAAGCGCCGAAACCTGGTGCGCATCGTCCCGTGGTGGTTGGTCGTCCTGTTCACCCTGATGTGTCTGGCGGTCATGTATTCCGGGTTCGCCTGGGTACTGAGCGAACAGCGCGAGACTGTTCTTGAACCTTACCGTCAGCTTGATGCTGCAACGACTCAAACGCCGTTGCAGGGCAGGGAAGCACGATGAAAATATTCTTTAAAAAGCTGGCGACCTTCCTCGGAAAGACGTGGGTCTGGACGCTGTTGCTGGTCCTGTTGGCCGCGCTTGCAGTGTGGTTTCTGGGGCCGCTGCTGGCCGTTGACGATTACAAGTTCTGGGAAGACGCGAGCGCTCGTTTGCTGAGCATCAGCGCGCTGTTTCTGGCATGGGGTCTGTTCGTCGTTTTTGAAAGCTGGCGGAGCACACAGCGTAAACAGGAAGCCGAAGGAAGCGAGGCTGGCAACGCCCGTCTGAAGCTTGAGCAGGACATCGCGAATAAAGATAAGCGGCTGCGCAAACTGTTCAAAAAAGCGCTTCGAACCCTGAAAACCGCCAGCCTGTATCGCGGACGCAGCGAGCGCTGGCGCAACGATTTGCCGTGGTATTTGTTGATCGGCCCGGAGAAGAGCGGCAAGAGCAGCCTGCTGAAACACTCGGGTCTGGAGTTTCCACTTAACGAAGTCGACACCAAGGCAGAGCCGAGCCCAACGTTTTACGAATGGTACTTCGGTGAACAGGGTGTGTTGATTGATACCGGTGGATCCGCTCTGGATTCGAAGGACGATGCTGACCAACACACCTGGAAAACCCTCCTCAATCTACTGCGCATGCGTCGCCGAAACCGACCACTCAATGGGGTCATCATTACGGTTCCAGCCGAGCTGTTGGGTCGCAAAAAAAGCGATGGGCCGGATGAACTAAAGCGTCTCTCAACGACATTGCGCAGCCGCCTGAAGGATATTCGTCAGCAACTACGCGTTGATCTGCCGGTGTACCTGGTGCTCAGCAAAGCGGATGAGATTGCGGGCTTCGAGGTGTTTTTCGATCAGCTCACAAAACAGGAGAGCGATCAGGTGTTGGGTGCGAGCTTTGCCGATGATCAGAACGGCAATGATCTCAAGGTGTTGCGCCAGGAATTTGAAGCACTGCTGCAACGCCTCAATAGCCAGGTGATCACGCGCATGCATCAGGAGCGTGTGCCTGAGAGAAGTGCCGTTATTCTCGATTTCCCGCATAAATTGGGCGCGATTGGCCCAGGCCTGTGCGAGTTCGTGAAGGACACATTGGGCGGCAATCGCTACCAAAGTGCCAGCCGACTTCGTGGCTTCTATCTGACCAGCGCCACTCAGTCAGGCGTCCCGCTCAAGGGCGCAGGAAAAAGCGACGCGGCATTTCCGCTATTCACCGGCTCGGCCCGCTTCATCAATCACCTGCTAAGCCGAGTGATCTTCCCCGAAGCCGAACTCGCGGGCCTCAACAAGCGCGAGCGCCGCCGTATCCACTGGGGTCAGCGTGCGTTGTACGTGACGGCATTTTCTGCGCTGGGAGTATGCGGTCTGCTCTGGGCCCTTGGCTTTTCTGCCAACCACAGCCGTCTTGAACAACTGCGAGAGTTCGCGCAAAACCTGACTAAACAGCACGCCGAGTTGGGGCCTCAAGATGACGCCATGGCGGCGCTTCAGCTGTTGGACACGGGCTACGCTGCAAGTCGCGTATTCCCTGCGCTCAGTGATGTGCAGTTGCATGAACGCAACGGGCTTTATCAGGGCGAGCCGAGTTACCCGGTGCTCGACGATGCCTACCAGCGTGAATTGAAAGAACAGCTGTTGCCACGCGTCGCCCGCACCCTTGAAGCGCAAGTACGCGCCAACATGAACGACCGCGAACGGCTGTTGGGCAGCCTGCGCGCCTACCTGATGCTCAACCTCACCGAGCGCCGTGATTCGACTTGGCTCAAGGAATGGGTTGCAGCCGATTGGTCGCTGCGCTACATCGGCAACGCCCCGGTGCAGAACGGCTTGAACGAGCATTTCAGTCGCCTGCTCACACACGGATTTGTCTATCCACTTAACGACGGTTTGGTGGCCCAGGCACGTCAGGTCCTGCGGGCCGAATCGCAATCCGCTGTGGTGTATCGCGCCCTGCGTGAACAAGCCCACAGCTTGCCGGAATACCGCCTCAGCCAGCACCTCGGCCCACAAGGCGCGTTGTTCAGCGGCACCGATTACCTGATTCCTGGCTTCTATACCCAACGCGGTTATCAGCAATTTTTCACCACCCAGGGTGCGAGTCTGGTGAACGAAATCCTGCGGGATAACTGGGTACTGGGTGAAAGCACCGGCATCAGCGGCATGGACTTGCGGCGCTTGATGGTCGAACTGGAGCAGCTGTATTTCCGTGACTACGCCAACCATTGGGGCGAAGCCATCGGCCAAATGGGTTTGCAGCCATTCAGCAGCGCGGGCGAGGGTGCTAGTCAACTTGCTGGCCTGACTGCCGCCAATTCACCGCTGCTGCAACTGTTGGTGGAAGTACGCGACAACACCCGTTTCCCGGACCTCAGCGAAAGCACCGAGCAACTGGCCGAAGCGGTCGGCGATGCGGGCGGCAAATTGGGCGCCATAGGCAAAGTCGCCGCTGCGGCAGCCGGTAAGGCGCAAGGCACACTCGCCAAAAGTCTGCCGGACACTGCAAAGAAATCCATGCAGCGCCGTTTCGAACCGTTGCATCAACTGCTGGACGCCAACAACGGTCCGGCAGCAGAGCTGATGCCAACCCTGCAAGCGCTCAACGATCTGCAATTGCAGGTCGCGAGCCTGGCGCGTTCCAGTCAGCCGGAACAGGCGGCTTACGAAATGGCGAAGCTGCGCATGAGCGGCCAGCGTGATGCGCTGAATAGCCTGCGCGGTGCAACCAGCCGTTTGCCACGCCCCATCAGTGGCTGGCTGGACGTGTTGGCCGAAGACACCTGGATGCTGGTGCTCGACGACACCTATCAGTACCTGAATCAGCGTTATCAGACGGAACTGCACGCGTTCTACAGCAAGGCGCTGCATCAGCGTTATCCGTTCAATGCCCACAGCACCAGCGACGTCGCCATCAGCGATTTCCGCGAGTTCTTCAAGGCCCAAGGCGTTGCGGATCGATTCTTCGATACCTACATGCGGCCCTTCGTCAGTGGCAGCGCGGGCAACTACCGTCTGCGCAGCATCGACGGCCGCAGCTTGCCGATGTCTCGTCTGTACCTGGCGCAAATGGGCCACGTGCAGGTCATCCGTCAAAGCTTCTTTGCGCAGAACTCGAACGAGCCACAGGTGCAATTCAAGCTTGAGCCCTACACCCTGGACCCAACCGTGAGCCGTGCCGAATTCCGTTTCGGCAATCAGCAGATGGACTACCGCCACGGCCCTATCGTGCCGATGTCGTTCAGTTGGCCAACCGACGCCGAAGACGGGCGCACGAGTCTGGTGCTGGAAAAAATGGTCGGTCGCCCGGTGGGCATCGAGAAAAATACCGGCCCGTGGTCGTTGTTCCGCCTGTTCGATCTGATGCAAACCGAATACCTGAAAGGCCGCGATGTGATGGTGCTCAAGGCCGATGTGGGTGGCCTGCGCGCCAACTACCTGTTGCTCAGTCAGCGCTCGCCGAACCCGTTCGACGTCGAAGGCTTACGCAGCTTCCGTCTGCCGGCGCAGCTCTGATGGGGCCGGCCAACCCTTGGCGCAGTGTGGCGCGTACCGACACCGGCAAGGTGCGGGCGCGCAACGAGGACGCGTTTCTTGACTGTCCGCAGCACGGATTGTGGGCGGTCGCCGATGGCATGGGCGGTTATCAGTGTGGCGATGTCGCCAGCCAGATGATTATCACCCACCTCGCCGAACTGCCCGAGGAGGGCCGCTTCGACGAGCGTGTGATTGCCGTGCGCAAGTGTCTGCACTGGCTCAATCGACGAATGAGTCAGGAGTTGACCATCACCCCGGATCGCCGCGACAGCATCATGGGCAGTACGGTGGTGGCACTGTTGATCGACGGCACACGCGGCGCCTGTGTCTGGGCGGGTGACAGCCGTTGCTACCTGCTGCGCGAGGGTCGTCTGCATCAATTGACCCGCGATCACTCGCTGCTGGAGCAACTGATCGACGAGCAAAAAATGACGCCCGAACAAGCCAGCCAATCCCCCAACGCCCGCGCACTGACCCGCGCCATAGGTGCCACCGACCAGCTGAAGCTGGAAGTGCTGGAGTTGGAGGTGTGTTCGGGCGATGTGTTTTTGTTGTGCAGTGACGGGTTTTATCAGGGCCTCGACAACGAAATGTTGCGCGAAGCCTTGAGCCTGGAATCGATGCACGCGCTGTTCGACGAAGTACGACGTGGCAGCGCGCGGGACAACCTGACCGCCGTGGTGATCAGCCAATGACCGAGCCCCTGCCACCGCTGCCCGACGTGCTGGCTGGCCGTTATCGCATTGAGCGTTTGCTGGGTGCCGGTGGCATGGGCACGGTCTATCGGGCGCGGGATTTATTGCATGAGCAGTTCGGTGAAACTGGCGCCGAGATAGCCGTGAAAATCCTCGGCGAAGCGTTCGCAGAAACGCCGGATGCCAACGCGTTGCTGTACAGCGAGTTCGCGTTGACCCGACACCTGCGCCACCCCGGCGTGATGCAGATGTTTGATTTCGACGTGGACTCGGCCTGTGGGCGGGCCTTTATCACCATGGAGCTGATGCAAGGTCTGCCGCTGGACCGCTTGCTGTGCGAACGGCCACTCGGCGTACCCTGGATCGAACTGCGCGATATCGCCATCGAATTGCTGGACGCCCTAGCGCATGCCCATGGCCGAGGCGTGCTGCACGGTGACTTGAAGCCCAGCAACGTGATGCTCACCGAAGACGGCGTGCGCCTGTTCGACTTTGGCCTCGGGCAGGCCATGGACGGCGTCCTTCCAGGGCTGCCGACCCTGAGCCGCGAGCGCATCAAGGCCTGGACACCTAACTACGCGGCCCCCGAGTTACTCGAAGGCGGCCCCTTGTCGATGAGCACCGATGTTTACGCTGTCGCCTGTGTGCTGTTCGAACTGGCGGGCGGCAAACATCCTTTCCAGCGACTGACGGGCGTCGAAGCCCGCGAGAAAAAACTGGACCGAAAACTGAAAAAGCCCAAACACCTGCCCAAAACCTGCTGGCCGGCCCTGCGAACCGCGCTGGCGCTGAACCCGAAAAAACGCACGATAGATGCCGCTGCATTACGCGATTTTTTCCGAGCCGCACCTCCCGCCAAATCCTGGCGCTGGTTCTAATCCCGGCAAGCCTGCTCTTATCAAGCAAGCAATAACCGTTTGAAATAGAACATTACTTGTAGATACCGTCTTGCCCCTCACCGCGCAAGCGCAAATTGTGAGTTAAACCCAAACCTGCCGGAAGCCCGTACCGGGCTTATTCGCAGACAAGTCAGCTCCTACGGACGAGTGCGTTCCATTATGGGAGCAGGCTTGCAACTACGCGTCCCGCTGCGAAGCGGTCATCAACTTACCCCGCTACCCAATGCTCCCTTCACCTGATCCAACAACCCCATCTTCGATTCATCGGGCAACGTGTCGAGCAGGTCCTTAACCTTCGCCAAAGCCTTCGCCGTTTCCGTGGCCTTGAGCAGTTTTTGCAACTCAGGCGTGGTCGCGGTTTCTGCGCTGAGGGCCGGCGGTGTGGGCAAGGCCTTCACCATTTTCAGCATATCGCCAGGGTCTTTGCTGAACGCCCGAATGTTGTCGAGATTGTCCAGCATCGGCAGGGCGATGCCCGTGACAGAATCAAACGCGCTGACTTGCGGAAAGCCCACCTTGCCGCGAAACACGGGGATGCCCAGCGATGGAATCAGCAGACCCACCAGATAACGCGGGTCGTGGCGCTTGATGCTCAAACCGACACTGGCCACCGCAATACCCACCCCAATCACTTGCCCGGCCCTCGCCACCGGCGACAGGGACTTGTTGGATTCGGTGTCGAAAAAGATGCAGCGGTAGCGGAAGTAATCACTGAACACTTCGCGCTCGCCCAAGGCCGTTGAGTTCATGAACCAGGCGCGTGAATCGTGGACCTGTTCGTCGAAAAAGTCGGTGAGCGTGCGAGCGGTGTCGGTCAGGGGCTCGGCGGTTTTTAAGTCATAGAGCGCCAGGTAAGCCTGGTTACCAGAGGTGCGCAGGTCACGGTATTCCTGGGCTTCATCCTGCTCGTTGGTCAGGTATATCAACCCCCCGAACAGCAGATGGGGAATGGTCGCCCAACTGATGGCGTCACCGGCCAACGCCAGCGACCAGTTGCTCGGGTCATAGTCGCGACCGAACTCGGTCATGGCCCTGTCCATCTGGCGCTGATCGAGCGTGGGTTCAAAGGCTTTATGGGTATTAAAGTCGATGGGTTGTGCCGCGCCGACGCGTTGTTCATAACCCTGTTTGAGCGCCCGATATTCCTGATGCGTTGCCAGCGAGGTGCCTGACAATTCCTTGAGCGGTTGGCCCTCATGGTTGGCCTTGTTCTCGGCCAGTTGTCGCTCATGCAGCGCTTTAAGGGCATCCCATTCCTCCTGGGTCATGTCCTTGCCGTTGACATGCTGGTAGGCGGAGGTTGTCCTGAAGTGATAGCTGCCATAACGATTGATCCGCCACCCCGTCAACAGCGCCTGCTCACCGGCCAAGGCGCCTTCCAGCGGGCCGGTTTTGTGGTGGGCGAGCCAGGTGTTGAAACGGAGGGTGAGGGTTTCGGAGATGTCGAAGGCGATTTCTGTTTCTTCCGCCATTGCCAGCCACGGCCAGACCTGTCTCTGTTCGTCGCTGAGCACGTCTTTCGGAGCCTGTAACGGTGCACCTACGGCATAAGCTTCGGCGTACATATGCTGCAACGGAATCTGCGACATCACGTCCTGAGGGCCACCCAGCGACTTGCCCTGATCGCCCGGCGAATACCCACCACCGACATCGGAGTGCATGCCGGGGTACAGGTATTCGACCGTATTGGCGCGGTAGGTCGAAGGGCCATTCGGGTCATCGGGGTCGTTTTTGCGCCGGATCGAGTCCACCGGGAAACAGACCCGTTGCTCATGGGCCGCGACCAGATGCACGCAGCGCTCCAGAAACGTCTCCGACGCTGGCAGGCGCATGCAGTCATCGGCCCACCCCATATGGCCCTCGGCGAAGGGCATCGCGTAGGCCATGCCGGTGGAGGCCACGGTGTCGAACAGGCCCAGGAAGGCAATGCAGATCGGCAGGCCGGCAAACAGGTAACAGGTTTCACCCTCGACCTCGACCTGGGTCAGGCTCTCCAGCCAGGTGGCAAAGGCCCGGGCTTCGGCGGCGCCCCGGGAAAAGCCGTACACGTACAGGCGCAGGCCGATGATCCGCGGTTTGGTCTTGCGCGCATGCACGTAGTCGACCTTTTTTTGCAATGCCAGCAATGGCACTTGCAGGGCCTCTTGCCGACGGCTGTCGCCACTTTTGATCAGCGTCGCACCGAGCATCTCTTCAGTGAACGAGGTGCCCATTTTTTGCACCAGTTCGAAGGCTGCATCTACGGTCAGCGGGTCTTCGCCGCAGGCCCGACCCACAGCATCCAGCAGGCGCGTGATGCCCCAATTGATCCGGTTCTCGCCGCCGACCGCGCCGATCAGCCCCAGATCTTGTGGTTCGAACTCGCCGATTTCCTTGAACTCGGTGCCGACCCCTTGCATGTAATAGGCGTAAAACCCGTTTGTGTTCGCCCGGCTCTGCTCTGTGCCTGAGTTGGCACCGACGCTGGCGTGGTAAAGCCGTGCCACGTTGCTGGTGCTCGGGGGCTGACCGAGTTTGTCCGAGGGTTCGTGGTTGTTGGTGCCGTCGAAACACAGGGTGATGTTCAGCACATTGATGCACGGCGCGCCGGAATAGGTTTCACCCGCCGCCTTGGCGGCCCGTTTAGCCGCATAGGCCGCCAACAGTTTGGGCCGATACTGTGTGCGGTAGTTAAGCGCCACATCCTCGGACGTGCGCGGCAGCAGCCCCTCTTTTGGGAACGGCGGGGTCGGCGTTAAAGGCGCCGGGGCCGGGCGTTGAGAGCCTGAATTCAAAGTGTTGGACATACCGAGGGCTCTTCCATTTTGGACGGGTAGTTGAAGGGATAACCGGCTTGGCCGGGCGTAACGGCGACAGCCGAAACGGCAACTTGGTTGCAGGGCAAGAAATGAACATCGATGACGCCGAGTTCTTCATACGGCGCCACCTCCACGACGGCGCGATGGCGGGTGTTTTTGGATTTCTGCTCTTTCATCCGCGCGCGCCATGCATCGGAATATCGCGGTTCGGACCATGTGGCGGAATCAAAGGGCGTCGGATCCTTCTCCCACTCCACCACCACGGTCAGGCCGGGATGCCACTGGCGCGGCAGGCTCACGCAGCAGTTCTGCTTGCCGCCCCCGCCGTAAGGGCCGATGTTCGGGCCGCCGTTACCGTTGACCATGAAGTAATTGATCGCCGCCGAGGTATGGCTGTAGCCCTCGATAGGCGCGCCCAGTCGGTCGGGCAGTGATTTGCTGCAGGCTTGCAGCGCAAGGCAAGCGAGCGCAGCCGCCGCCCAAAGCGCTGGCCTTCGGCGTGGGGCGCCAGGGTTTAAGGTGCGGGACATTTGGCAGGGACTTCCATCTTGAGGGGGTAGTTGTAGGGGTGATTGGGGCGCCCGTGGTAGCTGGGACTGGCGGCGACCTTGACTTGATCGCAAGGCAGAAAATGCACATTGACCAACCCGAGTTGCTCATACGGAGCCACCTCCACGACGGCGCGATGGCGGGTATTTTTGGATTTCTGTTCTTTCATCCGTGCGCGCCATGCGTCGGAATAGCGCGGTTCGGACCATGTTGCGGAATCAAAGGGCGTCGGATCCTTCTCCCACTCCACCACCACGGTCAGGCCGGGATGCCACTTGCGCGGCAGGCTCACGCAGCAGTTCTGGCTGCCGCCCCCGCCGTAAGGCCCGATGTTCGGCCCGCCGTTGCCGTTGACCATGAAGTAGTTGATCGCCGCCGAGGTATGGCTGTAGCCCTCGATAGGCGCGCCAAGTCGGTCGGGCAATGATTGGCTGCACGCTTGAAGCGCAAGGCAGGTCAGCGCAGCCGCCACCCAAAGTGCTGACCTTCGGCGTGAGGCGCCAGGGTTTAGGGTGCGGGACATACGGCAGGGACTTCCATTTTCATTGGGTAGTTGTAGGGGTGATTTGGGCGACCGTGGTAGCTAGGACTGGCGGCCACCTTGACTTGATCGCAAGGCAGAAAGTGCACATTGACCAACCCGAGTTGCTCATACGGCGCCACCTCCACGACGGCGCGATGGCGGGTGTATTTGGATTGGTGTTCTCTTGCGGCCTTTCGCCAAGCATCTGAGTAGCGAGGTTTGGGCCAGTTAACTGAGTCACCGGTATTCGGATCCTTCTCCCACTCCACCACCACGGTCAGGCCGGGGTGCCACTGGCGGGGCAGGCTCACGCAGCAGTTCTGGCTACCGCCCCCGCCGTAAGGGCCGATGTTCGGACCGCCGTTGCCGTTGACCATGAAGTAATTGATCGCCGCCGAGGTGTGGCTGTACCCCTCGATGGGCGCGCCGAGTCGGTCGGGCAATGATTGGCTGCAGGCTTGCAGCGCAAGGCAGGTCAGCAGGCAAAGCGCGAGCGGGCGCCTCATGCCCAACCACCGGTCTGCGGCAGGTCTTCGGGTAGGTGTCGGGCCAGCCACTCGATCATAAATGCCCGGTGCTCCTCGCCCTCAAGGTGGAGGTCACTGGCGGCGAGGTGCCCCAAATAAAGCAGGGAGACTCGTTGTTCCTTGCCGACCCGGTAGTTTCGTTTCGACAGACCGTGGGTTTTCTCCCATTGCTCGGCATCACTCCACATGCACACGGACTCGACCTGAAACGCGTCCATCATCAAGGCCGTACTGGGGCGGGTAAATTCGTGAAAGGGGAGGTTATAGCCACCGATGATCTGCGCTTTGTGATCGCGATCGGTCCAGTGCCAACTGATGACGGGGGCATGGAAGTCGCGAGCCGCGTCTTCGATAAACACGCCACTGATGTGCTTGAACAACCGGTTGTCGTAGTAACGCAGGATGCCGCTCTTGGCGCCTTTGTCCCAATGCGCCTGGGTGTAATAACGCAGGTGCTCACTCAACGCGTCGAACGGCCAGGGGCTTAACAGCGACAGCACGCGGGACTCGCGTTCGAACGCCCTGACAAACGTCCCCAGCCAGTTCACCTGGGCCGCATGTGCCCAGAACACACGAACATGCACAGGGCCTTGTGCGGCCAGTGCGTGTTCCGGCGTGCCCTCAAGCAGCGGTGTGTGCAAGGGCGGCGGGTCGAGTTCGGCCAGCCGTTGCAGCAAGGGGTAATCCAGCAACGTGGCGTTGATGATCATGTCGAGGTGGTCGAGGCTTGCTGCGTCTGCGTGTTGTTTCAGGTCACGCAGACACGCGGGGATTTCAAAGTCCATGGTGGGGTCCCGAAGTTGGTAGGTAAAAGAACTGGAGCATTAGCGGGTCGCAAAGCCCTCGAGTTCGTCTTGAGCCGCCTGCAAGCACTCTTCACACACCGCTGGCTCCGGCAGCACCTCAACGGGCTCCGGTTCGTGCTCCCAGGAAAATTCCGGCAACGACGGCGACAGCGCCATCAATCGGCCGGCGGCTTCTTGTGCGCTTTCGCCGGGCAGTTGTGGCCGTTGAATCGCGGGCGGGGTGCCGGGGATGGGGGCACCGCCGACGGTGATCAGGCTGCTGCTGAAAATCCCGGCCGGGGTGAACACCAGGTGCTGGCCTGCGCCCTTGAGCGTGAGAAAACCCTGGGCATCGATGGCCACGTTGATACCCGATTGCAGGTGCAGATCCTGCCCGGCGCGGATGACGGCGGCGTGTGCGACCTGGGTGTAGCTGCTGCCCGCGATGTTCAGCGAGTCGTCGGCGTTGAGCTGGGTTTTGCGCAGGCCATGGGTGGTGTGGTGTTCTTCGGCGTGGTATTCGCTGTAGGCGTTGGCTTTGATGGTGGTGTGCTGTTCGTTATCCACCTCAAGGGTGTGGTCGTTGCGGGCGAGGGTCAGGAAGTCGCGTTGGGCGTGCAGGTAGATGCGTTCTTTGCCCTTGCGATCCTCAATGTGAACTTCATTTCCACCCCCTCCGCCTGGATAGGAAAGTGATTTGAATACGCTGCGGGTTTTATTGGCGGGCAGCGGGTAAGGCACGGTGTTGGCCTTGTTGAACAGGTAACCGGTGAGCATCGGCGAGTCGGGATCGCCTTCGTCATAGCCGATCACCACTTCCATGCCGACCCGTGGAATGACGCTGCTGCCGTAGCCACTGCCCGCCCAGCCAGTGACCACGCGCACCCAGCAGCTGCTGAGTTCGTCGGTTGAGCCGGACCGGTCCCACCGGAAACGAACTTTGACCCGGCCGTATTCGTCGCAGTAAATCTCTTCATCCTTGGGGCCGCAGACCGTGGCGGTCTGGCTGACCAGTACCACGGGCTTGGGGTGATCCAGTGGCGGTCGATAAATCACGTGCTCAGGGGTGGCGGTGAAGGTGTTCTGGTAGCCCTGGACAAAACCGTCCTTCGCTTCGGGGGCCGTGCTGTTAAGGGCTTCCATCACTTGCGGAGCCCGGCCACGGTGAGTGAGGTGATTGAGCAGCCAGTGAGTGTTCCAGTCCTTGCGCGGATGGTCCTCAAGGGCAAACAAGTGGCCGCTGAGCAGCATCGGCTGGTCGCTTGCCCCGCGCGCCACGCACGCGTTCAATTGGAGTCTTTCCAGCGATTTACGCGCAACCTGCCGCCCGTGGTCTGCGGTTTTGAAATACGCGGGGTAGGTGAAGTTTTCCAACTCCTGAAAGTGATCCCACGCCTCGCGATCATCGCCTCTGGAGGCTGATTCCAGAGGACGGCTCGATGTTTCAAAGTCGTAGTGACGGCGGGTGACCCGCGAGGTTCTGCCTTTGATCCCCACGCTGAACGACTTAACGGCCACGGTCTCGGCGTTCATGCCGTTGTCGGGTACATACACCGTGGACTCAGGCAGACGATTGAACCGGTCCTGGTGGTCAGCGAAGACCAGGATGTGGCTGTTTTGACTGTGTTCGAAGCGAAAACTGAGGCCTTCTTCCTCGCACAAGCGTTGTACGAAATACAAGTCGCTCTCTTTGTACTGGGTGCAATAGTTCCGGGGCTCATAGTGTCGGGCATCCAGCTCGAAGCGATAGCGATCCGAGAGGATGCCGTGCTCTTCCAGCACCTGGGCGATGATTTGTTTCACTGTCTTTTTTTGAAAGATGCGCTGGTTGGTCCGGTGCTCAAGGTAAAACAGCTGTGGCACCAGTTTCAGGTGGTAATGGGTGGCTTTCCAGTGGGTTTGGCCTTGAACGAACTCGTGGATCAGGCCATGAAAGCCATAACCCTTTTTACCGCCGAGGGAGAGGAACGCGGACTTATGCAGATAGTCATTCAGGTCCAGCGCCGGGCGGTCACTGACCAGTTCAATATCGAAACAAAATGGCTGGTTTAACCCTTCCTGCCCCGTGAATTGAAGAACCTGCAGGTTGTAATCCCGCTTTAGCCTGGCAATGGTCAGGCTAAAGTCTGGCTGATTAGCTAATGTCGGCATTCCGCTGTCCTGGCTTTTGTAAGGAGAGTTGTCCAAGGCATGTTCGGTGAAAGGTTTTTTATCGTCTGTAGGCCAAATCCTTGCCGTGTTGCAGGAAAGGTCTGAAATGTTGACCCATAAAAAAACCGCTGTTCGTGAGAACGGCGGTTTTGGGGTGGCGGGGGGGATATTTGAATGGAATAGAAACAATAAAGTTGGCGCTGGCATTCGATAGCGATGCAGTGGAATCCGTTAGACACAACGCTCTAACTCGCCTCCCTTCAGCCCTTCCTGGCCGAAACCGGTTGATTCCTGACCAGCGCTGACTCGACCAAAGCCTGTGCTGTTTCCAGCAAGTGGACGGCGGCCAGGGCCAGTTTGCGAAGGGTGTTTCTGGAGGACGGCAGGGGTTAATAACGCCATGCCCTCCAGCTTCAATGGATTTTTCCGTACCCAAAAAAATGCCCGCACAGACGTTTCGGTCTGCCGGGCATTTTTGGCGGAGCTGGATTAACTCAAATCGAACGGCTGAGCGCTCAGCGCTTGGACACCACGCTTGGCGTGCCCAATCGGATGATTTTCGGAAAGTCGCTCAGGGTCACTGACGCACTGCACCCGGAGGCATTGCAGGCCCAAGGCTCGCCGCTGTCATGCAGGCCTTTGCCGGGTTCTGCGGTGTCGATGAGTTGAACGTTGCCTTTGAGTTGGGTGCTGCTGAGCACGTTTTTCTGCCGTGATCGGCTGGCTGTCCAGGCGACGACGACGCGCTCCGGGCCTTTGTGGAAGTTGAGCAGGTAGACGTCGTCGGCCTGGACGCTGGCGTCGGCGTCGTAGGTGTATTCGCGCAGTATCGGGCTGATGGCCTTGAGGACGCTGTAAGCGGGTTTTGGCTGGAGGTCCGGTCGCAGCAGGCCGAAGTTATGTTCTTGTTCGCCTTTGTCCTGGCCGTCGTTGAGCAGGTCATACCACCACATCCCTTTGATATTGGGGATGGTCCGCGCCAGGAAATAGCTGCGCGCAAGGTAGGACGATTGTTTGGCTTCACTGATCCCGCAGTTGCCTTGGTGGCTGGGCCAGCTCATTTCGGTCAGGTAAATCGGGACCGCTTTTTTGGCACGGTCACGCACCTGGGCTTCGTAGCCCCGCATCCAGTTGGCCCAGCTTTCAGGGGTGTTGCGCGCCATGCTCATGCAATGCACGTAAGGGTGCAGGGACAGACCGTCCACCTCGTTCAGCGTCCCGGCATCGATCAAGCGATCAACGAAGCCGTCGAGCATGCCTTTGGATGTCACGGCGCCGGCGAGTACTTTTGCATGTGGATTGTTTTTGTGAACCCATGGGACGACGCTTTTGGCCAGCGCGGCATAGTCGGCGCTCAACGCCGGGTCTTTCGTGCCTTCCATGTCCCACTCGTTCCAGACTTCGTAAAAATCGACTCTGCTCCCAAACCGGCGGCTCACGAAATCGATGTAGTTATGGTAGGCGGCTTTGACGTTGGGCGTGCGCGGCTTGGCACCGTCGTAGGGAACGGCGCCGTAACCAAAAATCAGCATGGTGCTCAACTGCAGGTTTCTGGCGCCGTTAAGGTACGTTTCCCACGACGGAAGAATACGCAGCTGATTGCGCGCAGGTTCGGCGGTCGACCAGAAGGCATCGTCGCGCACGGACGTGATGCCAGCGTCTGCAGCGGATTGCAGGGCGCGTTTCTGTAGGGTTTGGGATTCCATCAAGTGGGTGCCAACCCCCACGATGAAGACGTCTTCGGCGCGGGTTGTGTTGGTGAGCAGCAGGCCCATAAGGCATACGAAAATACTGAGGCGAAGGTTTGTTTTCATTGGGCTTCTCAACGCTGGTCGGGCAGGGCTGACGACAGGGTGTCGAGGGGGGGCGTGAGCGCCAGTGCGGGGCTGGCGTGGTCTTGGGGGCTGAGTGTGCGGTTGAGCGTGTGACCGATTGCCAGCCCCAGAAACAGGTTGGACATGGTGACCTCGAACATGTCCGTGGTCCAACTGATCACACAGATGCAAAAGGTGACGGCCAATAGCGCGCGGTCCATACGGGTTGTCGAGTAATCACGCAGCAGGAACAGTAGCGGCAGTTGCAGCATGTACAGCAACACCCCCGCGAAGCCGAAAATAGCCCACAGGTAAACGGCGGTGTTGTCCGATGTGCCGAGCATATCGGCATGGGGCACAGGGGACACAAAAACAGCACTGCCGAACATACCGAAACCCACGCCCAGCCAGCTCCAGCCCTCATTGGCGATCAGGATGATCAGATGTGGCCAGGTATTGACCAGGCGATCATAAAACGAGGCCAGGCCTCCGCCACTGTTGCTGCTGGCCGCATTGGGGTCAAAGTCATGTAGCACCCCCATGGCGGGCAAAATCACGCCCATCGACACGGCGATCACGAAAATCCATGCGCTGGTCCAGCGGTAGCGAATGAGGGCCAGCAGCCCCAGGGTGCATAGAAAGGCCACGGTTGGGGTTTTGCTGGTGGTCAGGAGAATGCTGAAAAACGCTACGACACACACCGTGGCGAACAACATCCGGGAGCGGATGAACATCAGCAGATAAAGACTGAAGATCGCAATCGTGATCGACAATACGTTGGACACACGAGCAAACCCGGCGAGTCGATCGACGTCGTCTGCAGTCCACGCACGGTTGGCACTCAGCTCAATCGATCCGAGTTGGTAGGTGTAACCCTTCCAGGGCACCGTGGTGTATTTATCCAGAAGAACCCCGACCACCGAGGCGACCAGGCACAGGGCGACACACTTGCCTAACAGGCTTCTTTGATTGATCAGGTGCTCGCTGCAGACTATCGCGAACAGGAACGGGCTGATGGCGAACAGGCTGAAACCTACATTGTTCAGGCTGGCGCCGTGGAGGAGGGCCAGTTGACTGGATAACAGCAGTAACAACAACCCGATCCAGAATAGGCGCGAGGTTTTGAAGGTCAGTAGCTCCAGCGCGAAGAGCACGGCACACCCCATTTTAGGCAGGTACAGCAGCGTCGAAATCCCCGCCATATCGAAGTAATAGCGTAGGGCGCCGGAGAAGGTTTCGACCACGATCAGGCTGATGGCCACCCAGATGACCAATGTCGATTTATTGAATGAAAGAATCGAAGGCTTTTCAGTTGAGGCGGAAGGGGAGTTCGACATCATGTTTTGCTGCCCTCTGAAGCGCGTAGATAAAGGATGTTTGTTCGCCATCGCGCACGGCAAAGCTACCGCCTATAGAACAGCCACTAATGGGGGTTCAATCGAGGACGGAGGGCGTGATGTGAGAGGCAATTAGCGGTATATCAACGTCACTTGCGAACGCTGTCAAATCAATTCGTCAATCTTTTAACGGAAGACCTTTGCCTGTGATTTCTTGTAATCCCAAGTTATTGAAATATATAGGTGATGAAAAATTGACGTGGTTTTTTAGTGCATCAACAAGCCAGAACCAGGGGAGCTCTATGGCTCTAAAACTTTACATACCTGTAAAGAAGGCTGACGCTTTTGCACGCGCCAGCCTTAAACCCCGCCCTTGGTTACTTAGTTATAGCGGCGTTTGTCGGCTGCGGGAGGGAAATACTGATAAAGCCAGGTTTCACTCAGTGTCCGGTCATGGGTGCGAATGAACAGACGCAGTTCGACCGGCGCGACCGAGTCGCTGTTGGGGTACCAGTCGAACGTTATGCGGTAGCCTTTGATGTCCGGGATCAGCAATACATTGAAGTCTTTCACTTCGCCGCTGGATACCGTGATCACTGGTTCGATACCTGTGCCTTCGGCCAGTCTTTCCAGACCTCCGCCGGTGAAGTCGACGGCAAAGCGACGGGCCCAGACTTCCGGGTAATGCTCGCCTGGAGCCCAACCTTCGATGAAGCCGCCCATGCCTGAGCGGGTAGCGTGCACGCGGGCCAACGGGGTGCCAACGGGTGGCAGGGCGCTCCAGTAGAGTTTGTAGCCGAAGTTGAGCGAAGTTCCTGCGGTGACGGGGGCTTTCGGTGTCCAGAAGGCCACAATGTTGTCCAGCGTCTCGCCGGTGGTGGGGATTTCCAGCAGGTCGATAGAGCCTTCGCCCCACGCGGTAGTCGGCTCGACCCACAGGCTCGGCCGGCGGCTGTACCAGTCCACCGTGTCCTGATAGCTGGAGAATTCGTGATCGGTCTGTACCAGGCCGAAGCCTTTGGGGTCTTTGTCGGCAAAGGCGTTGAATTGCAGGGTGGCCGGGTTGTTCAGCGGGCGGCAGATCCACTCGCCGTTGCCACGCCACATAGCCAGACGGTCGGAGTCGTGGATCTCGGGATGAATGGTGTCGCACATTCGCCGTTCATGGGTGCCGCAGCTGAACATGCTGGTCATCGCCGCGATCCCCAACTGCTCGATGGCTTGCCGCGCATTGATGTGCGCGTCGATGGCCATGACCACCTGACTGGCCTGGCAATCGATGTCGAAGCGATAGGCGCCTGTCGCGCTGGGGGAGTCCAGCAGGGCGTAGACGACGAAGCGGGTATGGTCCTTGGTCGGTGTTTCAAACCAGAACTTGGTGAAGTTGGGGAATTCTTCCTTGCGCTTGGCATAGGTGTCGATGGCCAGGCCGCGAGCGGAGAGGCCGTACTGCCCGGAGCTGTCGACGGCACGAAAGTAGCTGGCGCCGAGGAATGACAAAACGTCGTGAGTCGCAATTTCCGGTGCCTTGAACAACTTGAAGCCGGCAAACCCCAGATCGCCCTTGAGCTGGGCCTTATCCACGCCGCTGCTTTCGTAGTTGAACAGCTGCGGGCGGAAGTGCACCTCGCGCGCCTCCTTGGTTTGAGGGTCGACGCTGTACATGCGCACGGGCTGTTTGAAGCCCATGCCCACATGGAAAAACTGCACATCCAGTTGACCCTTGATGTCGTTCCACAGTGAGTGCGCGGGATCGTACTGGATGGCGTTGAATTGCTGTGGGGTCATCTTCGCCAAGGTCGGCGGCAATTGTTGGCTGGTATCGACGAAGGGGTTGCCGGCCAGTTGCTTGGCATGAGCTTGCAGGGCCTCGAAATCGAAATGCTCGATCTCGCCGTCGGCCGTGGCTGCCATGGCGCGTGCGGCAAACAGCCCGGCAGCGGGCAAGCCGGTATAGGCCGCCAGGGCCAACGATGCTTTCAGAAGATTCCTGCGATTCATAAAGGTGAAGCCTCTCAGGTGATGCTGTGCCGCCCTGCACATACGCGTGGGAAATGCGCCCGATCAAGCCCTCGGTCGCATGGAACTGCCCATTACTAGATAACAAAGTGGGCCGCTGGTTCGCGAAATGGGTGAAAAAATCGATATCGGTTTATCAGGAGGCGATATTAATGGATGGATATTTCTTGAGAAAGTCGGTTTCGAGGTGCCAAGGGCATAGCCGTTGCCCCTCAATTATTTGCTCAATTGAATGGCAGCGTCATCGTTACTCATGGGCTAACTTCTGGATAACGGAGGACGTGTAGACGGCCTGCGGAAAACCATTCTGATCACGTTAAGCAGTTGAATGATGACCGAAATATGATTAGGGCGACGCGTGAAGGTCAAGCCAGCGTGTCCGCAAAAGGTGCAATCGGTCGACAAAAATCCCGAGATTTCTGTTATATCGTAACGTTCATGGAGCATTGCCCGGCAACACGCTGCCAGGGTCGATGCAAAGGGCGGTTTTTGATGGGCAGTTTGTCTTCACTATTGAACAAGGTCTGGAGTGTCGATGCGGGTTGATCTGGATGTTGAAAGTGTGGGCCTTGATGGCTTGCCGCGCTTTCAAAGAGCCGAGTTTCACGCCCGACGTTTGTTGCGGCTGGCTTATGGCCTGGCAGGCTTGGGGTTGTTGGCCTTTATCCTGGCGTTGTTTGTCATGCTTTTTTCATCCACTTCATTGTGGTCGGCAGTGCTGGTCAACAACGCTGCAGCCCTGTGGTTGGTGGTCGCGGGTTTGCAGTCGGCTTACTGGTGTGCCCGTTGGCGCGCGCAGACCCTGGTCGCGGAGCGGGGCGCGGGCGTCGTCGGGCAACCCCCTGAAGAGGAAGAATCGGCTCCGGCACAAGCACCCGGCTGGTACGAGCGCTTGCTCGGCCGGATTAGCGGCAGTGGCTCGTCGCTGCTGACCCAGGTTGGTTTGCCAACGTTGTGGCTTGGCGGCTGGGCGCTGCTGGTGATGTTTGCGGTAAAGATGGTCTGGAACTTGAACCTTGTCGGTTCGAACCTTGGGCCGACGGGCAACGTGGCGGGGGGGATCAGCCTCCTGCTGGCTTTCGGGCTGCTGGTGCTGGAGCGCCAGTTGAGCCATGAGCTGACTGCTGAATGGCCTGAAGCCGAGTCATTGGCACAACTGACGCGGGTGGCGATTGCCTGCCTGCTGCTCAGTGCGCTGTGCCTGTTCTTCTCGACGCCCGACCGCATCTGGCCGGCGCGGCTTGCCGTGCTGATGGGTCTATTACCCGGTCTGGTGGCGCTGGAGTTGCTGCTGCGTGCATTGACGTCCTTGTTCAGCCCGCGCAACGAACGTATCGAGCCGCGCCTGTTGGCCCAGAGTTTTATGGCTGGTCTGCTGCGCTGGCCGCCGCAGCCGTTGCTGGCTTTGCAGAATGAACTGCACAATCGATTCGGCATCGATCTGCGTCAAATTTGGGCGTTTACCTACATGCGCCGCGCCTTTTTGCCGGTTATGGGAGTGGTGGTGGCGCTCGGCTGGATGCTGACCGGTGTGCATGAAATTCCCATGCAGGGGCGCGGCATCTACGAGCGTTTTGGCAAGCCGGTGGAGGTGTTCGGCCCTGGGTTGCACGCGGGCTTGCCATGGCCATTCGGTCGGGTGCTGGCGGTGGAAAACGGCGTGGTGCATGAGCTGGCAACCAGTGTCACCGAGGGCAACGCTGCCGAACAGGTTCGTGAGCCTGCCGAAGGCCCGGCTCCGCTGAGCGCCAATCGCTTGTGGGATGCGAGCCATATCAATGAAAACTCTCAGGTGATCGCCAGCAGCACGGGTGACCCGTCCGGCACTGGGTCCTCTGCGCAGAAGCAGAGCTTCCAGATCGTCAACATGGACGTGCGATTCGTTTATCGCATTGGCATGACGGATCAGGCGGCGATGGCGGCGACCTATAACAGTGCCGACGTGCCGACGCTGATTCGCAGCACGGCGAGCCGGGTGTTGGTGCATGATTTTGCCTCGCGTACCCTCGATCAGTTACTCGGCGAGCAGCGCGCTACGCTGTCTGCCGATATTGGTAATGCGGTGCAAGCGGATCTGAGGACGCTGGACAGCGGCGTGGAAATTCTCGCGACCGTGGTCGAGTCGATTCATCCGCCAGCCGGTGCGGCCAATGCCTACCATGGCGTGCAAGCCGCACAAATCAGTGCTCAGGCGTTGATTTCCCGAGAGCGCGGTGCCGCCAGCGAGCAGTCCAATCTGGCGCAACTCAATGCCAGCGTGGCGCAAGACCAGGCCACCGCCGGTGCGCGCGAGGTGCTGGCCACGGCGCAGGGGGCGGACTTGCGCTTTAGCGCTGAACGCCAGGCGTATGCCCACGCCGGTCAGGCATTTTTGCTGGAGCAATACCTGACCCAGCTGAGCCAGGGTTTGGCCCACGCCAAGTTGCTGGTTCTCGATCATCGACTGGGCGGCGACACTGCGCCGACCATTGATTTACGCACGTTCACGCTACCGGCAGACCCAACGGCGCCGCGTAAAGCCGTTCATTAAGGAGTCATCCCTTGAGTCTGTTTCACTCCCATGATCACCACGGCCATCAAGACCATCAGAATCACGCTGGCCACGACCATGGCCACGCGGGACATCACCACGGTCATCATCATGGCGATGCCTCTGCGGCAGCCGGGTTCCCGTGGCGTCGAACCGCATTGGCAGCGCTGCTCATCGCGTTTGCCGTGGCCGCCGCGAGCCTGGTGCAAGTACGCTCGGGCGAAGCCACCGTTATCACGCGCTTCGGTAACCCCTCCCGCGTGTTGCTCGAGCCGGGTCTGAGCTGGCGCTGGCCGGCACCGTTCGAGGCGACCATTCCGGTGGATCTTCGCCTGCGCACCACCTCCAGTGGTTTGCAGGATGTCGGTACCCGCGATGGCCTGCGTATCATCGTTCAGGCCTATGTGGCCTGGCAGGTTCAGGGCGACCCGGACAACGTGCAGCGCTTCATGCGCGCGGTGCAGAACCAGCCGGACGAAGCCGCACGGCAGATCCGCACGTTTGTCGGCTCGGCGCTGGAAACCACGGCCAGCAGCTTCGATCTGGCCAGCCTGGTCAATACCGACGCCAGCCAGGTACGGATCGCCGACTTTGAAAACCAGTTGCGCCAACAGATCGATCAGCAATTGCTCACTACTTACGGCGTCCGCGTCTTGCAGGTGGGTATCGAGCGTCTGACCCTGCCGTCCGTGACCCTGAATGCGACGGTAGACCGGATGCGCGCCGAGCGGGAAACCATTGCCACCGAGCGTACGGCCGTGGGCAAGCGTGAAGCGGCGCAGATCCGTGCGGCCGCCGAGCGTGATGCGCGCATCGTCGAAGCAGACGCTACGGTCAAAGCTGCTGACATCGAAGCGCAATCGCGCGTCGAAGCGGCGCAAATCTACGGCCGTGCCTACGCGGGTTCGCCGCAGCTATACAACCTGCTGCGCTCGCTGGACACCTTGGGCACGGTAGTGACGCCGGGCACCAAGCTGATCCTGCGCACCGACGCGGCGCCGTTCCGCGTGCTGGTCGACGGCCCGCCGACGCTGGATGGTAAAAGCGGATCGCAACCATGAGTGACGTTACGCCTCAACGCCCCCCGTCAACAGCCCCTGGCTGCAGGCGAGCCGTCTGGCGTTTCTCGGTTTGTATGCCGTCACGGTGTTGGCCGCGCTAGGCTGGGCGCTGTCGAATGTGCGCCAGATCGATCCGCAGAATCGCGCCGTGGTCATGCGTTTCGGGGCGCTGGAACGCATCCAGAACGCCGGACTGCTCACGGCATGGCCGCAACCTTTCGAGCAGGTGGTGTTGTTGCCCTCTGCGGACCGGGTGATCGAGCGCCGGGTCGAAACGCTACTGCGATCCAGGCTGGCCCTTGATGCTGATCGGGTCGCCAGTTTCGCCACACCGATGAGCGATGCGCTGTCTGGCTCCGGCTTTTTGTTGACCGGTGATGCTGGCGTCGTACAACTCGATGTGACGGCGTACTACAAAGTGACGGACCCGTATGCCTTCGTGTTGCAGGGCGAGCATGTTCTGCCTGCATTGGATCGACTGGTGAATCGCAGTGCTGTGGCGCTGACCGCTGCCCGCGATCTGGACACGATTCTGGTGGCCCGGCCAGAGATGGTCAGCCCCGACAGCAAGGCCGCTGAACGCCGTGAGCGTTTGCGTGGCGATCTGGTTCATGGCATCAACCAGCGCTTGGCCGATCTGGCCGCGACCGGCGTCGGGCTGGGTATCGAAGTCGCTCGGGTCGATGTGCAGTCAAGTCTGCCCACGACAGCGGTCGCGGCTTTTAACGCCGTTCTTACGGCCAGTCAGAAAGCGGATCAGGCGGTGGCCAACGCACGTACCGACGCAGAAAAGCTCACCCAGACCGCGACGCAACAGTCTGACCGCACCTTGCAAGTGGCCCATGCCCAGGCCACCGAACGCCTGGCCAAAGCACAGACCGACACGGCAACGGTCACCAGTCTGACGCAGTCGATTCATGACAAAAGCGACCCGGGTCTGCTGTTACGGATTTATCGTGAGCGTCTGCCAAAAATTCTCGGCCAGGCAGGCTCGGTGACCACCGTCGACCCCCATGACGATTCCCGCCTGATCATTCAGGGAGCAGAACAATGAGTGCCCACGCAGCCACTGAGTCCGCGGTCAGCATGCTGACCGGTTCTGAACAACGCAGTGCGGCCCGACAATTGACCCTGGCGATGCTTGCCCTGGGTTTGCTCGGTCTGGGCCTGGTCTGGCGTTTTGTTGCGCCCGAACAGACCGGTGTCAGTCAGGTACTGCTGGGCGTGGCGTCGTTGCTGGTCGCGGTGCCGGTGGTCAGTGCCGGTTGGCACAGCCTGCGTTACCCAAGCCTGCACGGCATCACTGACCAGTTGATCGCGCTGGCGATGCTAGGTGCCTGGGCCACCGGCGATCTGATGACCGCCGCCTTGTTGCCGATCATCATGATCTTCGGCCATGTGCTGGAAGAGCGCAGCGTCATCGGTTCGCAGGAAGCCATTCAATCCCTGGGCCTGCTGACCCGCAGCCAGGCGCGGTTGATTGACGCCGATGGCACGGTTCGCGAAGTGGATAACTCAACCTTGGTCGCCGGCGATCAGGTTGAGGTGCGGGCGGGTGATCGGGTCCCGGCCGATGGCGTGGTGCGCTCCGGGCAAGCCAGTCTTGATACCGCACCGATCACCGGCGAGTCGGTGCCCCTGGAGGCCAAGGTCGGCATGGACGTGTTCGGCGGCGCGATCAACCTTGATGGCCTGTTGCGGATCGAGGTTACGCGTATTGGCAATGAATCAACGTTAGGAAAAGTGATCGCGCTGATGCAAAGCGCCGAGCGCTCCAAGCCACCGATTACTCGTCTGCTGGAGCGCTATGCCGGCAGTTACATGGTCTTGGTGTTGATGATCGCGGCCGTGACCTGGTTCATTACCAACGACGCGCAAGCGATGCTGGCGGTGCTGGTCGCCGCGTGCCCTTGCGCGCTGGTGCTATCAGCCCCTGCGACGGCGATTGCCGGGATCGCGGTGGCAGCTCGGCATGGAATTTTGATTCGTAGCTCGGCCTTTCTCGAAGAGTTGGCGGACCTGACCTCTCTTGTGGTGGATAAGACGGGCACGCTGACCTATGGCAGCTTGCGCTTGCAGTCCGTCGAAGCGGCATCGACTCCGCAGAACTACGTGTTGCCATTGGCTGCCAGCCTCGGCTCGGCCAGCAGTCACCCGGTCAGCCGCGCGTTGGCTGGGTTGGTGGACAAAGATCAGTTGTTGGCGCTGACCGACATTCGTGAACGTCAGGGCTTGGGCGTGGTGGCGCGAACCGAGCATGGCGAAGCCGCATTGGGCCGCCCTGAGCTGTTCGATGCGTTGGGCATTAGCACGTCACCGGTACCGACGCATGATGGCCCGATTGCCGGGCTCGCGGTCGACGGTGTTTTCCTCGCCTGGTTGTTGCTGGCCGACAGTCTCAAGCGGGAAGCCCGCCAGGCGCTCGCCGAGTTGCGTGAGCTGGGGCTGGGTCGACAACTGTTGTTGACCGGCGACCGTCAAAGTGTGGCCGACAGCCTGGCCTGCGAAGTGGGTATCAGTGATATCGAGGCCCAGGCGTTGCCTGAAGACAAACTCAATCGGGTCATGGGTGAAATCAGGAGCGGCTTTCGGCCCATGGTGGTGGGCGATGGCATCAACGATTCGCTGGCGCTCAAAGCCGGCGTGGTAGGGGTTGCGATGGGCGCGGGCGGCGCGGACATCGCGCTGGCTTCGGCTGACATCGTGTTGATCGGCAGTGACCTGCGTCGCTTGGGCACCTGCGTGCGCTTGAGCCGCCAATGCCGGCAGACATTGCACGTCAACGTCATCATCGGTCTGGGCTGGACGCTGGCCATCGTGGCCCTTGCCGCTTTCGGTTTGCTGGGTGCGGAAGGGGCGATGATTGCCGCCGTGCTGCATAATCTCAGCACCCTGTTAGTCCTTGGCAATGCAGGTCGTTTGCTGCGTTTTCAGGAGCCGTTGTTGAAACTGGAAATCAAGCCACAGGCCTGAATATCCGACCCTTTAGCCGAGAGTGCCGAGCCAGACCTCTCGGTTAAGTATAAAAATCAGCTTGAGCTTTGAAGAACTCTGTTACAGATTAGGGGTCATTCTTACAGTGGGTAATCCATTGAAGGCTGGAGTTTGGCTCGCAACATCGGGTTAAAGGCGGTTGACCCAACGCTTCATGGCATCGTCAGAAGCTATAAAGCCAATAGCTGTGCAGCCCCATCGCGTGGGCTGCTGATGGACTACTCTTTTCCTGCGCTTCTGGATAAGGGGGTTACTACATGCTCGCGCAACTTCCATCAGCCCTGCAAAATTTGCACCTGCCACTGCGGCTGAAACTGTGGGACGGCCATGAGCTTGATCTTGGTCCGGCGCCCAGCGTCACCATTGTGGTGAAAGATCCGCAACTGGTGTCGCAATTCACTCATCCCAGCCTGGACTTGCTCGGTGGCGCCTTCGTTGAGGGCCGACTGGAGTTGCTAGGGTCAATCCGCGAAGTTATCCGGGTTTGCGATGAGTTGAGTCAAGCGCTGCTGGATGAGGATGACAGCGACCAGCCCGTGCGCTCAGAGCACGATAAAGCCACCGATGCGGCATCGATTTCTTACCATTACGACCTGTCCAACGCGTTTTACCAGCTCTGGCTTGACCGCGAGATGGTCTACTCTTGCGCCTATTTCAAGACCGGCGCAGAGACCCTCGAACAAGCGCAGCAGGACAAATTTCATCACCTGTGCCGCAAGTTGCGTTTGCAGCCGGGTGAATACCTGCTGGATGTCGGGTGCGGTTGGGGCGGGCTGTCGCGGTTTGCTGCGCGCGAGTACGGGGTAAAGGTATTTGGCATCACCCTGAGTCGCGAGCAATTGGCCTTGGCCCGTGAGCGGGTCGAAGCGGCAGGCTTGCAGGACCAGGTTGAGCTGCAATTGCTGGACTACCGCGATCTGCCTCAGGACGGTCGCTTCGATAAAATCGTCAGCGTGGGCATGTTCGAACATGTCGGTCACGCCAATCTGGAGCTGTATGCCAAGCGCTTGTTTGGTGCGGTCCGCGAAGGCGGCTTGGTCATGAACCATGGCATCACCGCCAAGCACACCGATGGCCGTCCAGTGGGACGTGGCGCGGGCAATTTTATCGAGCGTTATGTCTTTCCGAATGGCGAGTTGCCGCACGTGTCGATGATCAGCGCTTACCTCAGTGAAGCGGGTCTGGAGATCATCGACGTCGAAAGCCTGCGCCTGCATTACGCTCGGACACTTGAACACTGGAGCGAGCGTCTGGAAAGCCGGCTGGAGGAGGCTGCGACCATGGTTCCAGAGCAAATCTTACGCATCTGGCGTTTGTACCTGGCCGGCTGTGCGTATGCGTTTGCCAAGGGCTGGATCAATCTGCATCAGATTCTGGCCGTCAAACCGTATGCCGACGGCAGCCTTGATTTGCCCATGACGCGGGCTGATATCTACCGTTGATCGCGTGATTCAGGGACAGTCGCTACGGGGTTTCGTGACCCCGGAACGACATCAGCGCTTAGAGAATGGGCGAGATCAGGCGCGCAATGCGCATGCCGAGCTGCTGCAGACGATGCGTTTGCTTTCTCTCCTCCAGGGCGATTTCATGGGCGAGGGCGAAGTCGTCATTGAGCATCTTCTCCACTTCGTTGGCGAAGTCACTGTCGACCGTCAACAGCATCAGTTCGAAATTCAGCCTGAACGAACGGTTATCCAGGTTTGCGCTGCCGATGGCGGTGATCTCGCTGTCCACCAACACCACCTTCTGATGCAAGAAGCCCGGCTCATAGCGGAAGATGCGTACCCCTGCGCGCACGGCCTCGAACGCGAACAGGCTGGAGGCGGCGTAGACCACGTAATGGTCAGGACGCGATGGCAATAGAATCCGCACATCGACACCGCGCATTACCGCCAGGCGCAACGCGGCAAACACGGCTTCATCGGGAATGAAATAGGGGCTGGTGATCCACACCCGTTCCATGGCGGAATGGATGGCTTCGACGAAAAACAGTGAGCAGGTTTCCTGAGCGTCCGCCGGGCCTGTGGCCAGTACTTGGCAGAGCACGCCATTTTCGGGATAGGTGTCGGGCAGGATCAAGGGTGGTAACTGCCGAGTGGCCCAAAACCAGTCTTCGGCGAACGATTCCTGCAAGCAGGCGACCACGGGACCGATTACCTGCACATGGGTGTCTCGCCAAGGGGCTAGCGGTGGTTGTTTGCCCAGGTATTCATCGCCCACATTGTGCCCGCCAACAAAGCCACGCAGACCATCCACCACCACGATTTTGCGGTGGTTGCGGAAGTTCACCTGAAAGCGATTAAGCCAGCCGCTACGGGTGGCGAAGGCCTTGATCTGCACCCCGCCGTCGCGCAGGGTGGTGCTGTAGGAATTGGGTAACGCGTGGCTGCCGATCCCGTCGTAGAGGACATGGACGGCCACACCTTCGGCGGCCTTTTCCAGAAGCAACGCTTGCAGGCGTCGACCCAGATCGTCGTCATGAATGATAAAAAACTGAATCAGAATCGCTTGTCTGGCGTGGCGAATAGCCTCGAAGATCGCGGCGAACGTGGCTTCACCATTGATCAGCAGCTTTACCTCGTTGTTCGCCAGGCACGGCATACGTCCGAGCTTGGGCATGGCCCGTAGTGAGGCATAAGCGCTACTGCGCCGGGCGGTGACGGCTTCTTCGATCCAGGGCCGCCAATTCAGATCGCCGATGGCCGCGTGCATCTCCCGGTTAGCTTGGCGACGGGCTTTGATGTAAGCATCAAATGAGCTACGGCCGAAGACCAGATAAGGAATGAGGGCTACGTAGGGGATGAATAACAGCGGCATGGCCCAGGCTATCGAGCCTTGGGCGGTGCGTACGGTAAGCAGTGCATGGATGGCAGCAATCAGGCCTAGCAGATGAGTGAAAGCGATCAAGTAGCCGAAGAAGTGCGGGCTGTGGTAATCCATGTGCAACCTTGCTTTAAACTTTTTAGGTCTCTAACAGACCACAGCCCGTCGGGATTGTCGCTATTTTATTCGGCATGCAACTGGTAGGCGCTTGCGTCGTCTAACGCTCATCGTCAGGCTGGAGCTAATCCGGTCATTTTCATATTCAGGAATTTTTCAGATGAACAAACGCGTTTTGGCTTTGCTGTTTTGTCTGGCTGCACCGATCGCTCAAGCGCAGATGTTGCAGCCAGGGTTGTGGGAACTGACGTCGAGCAATATGCAGGTAGACGGCCAGCCGTTGCCTGACCTGCAGCTGATGCTTGCCCAGTTGAACAACCTGCCGCCCGAGCAGCGAGCGATGATGGAACAGATGATGCAAAAGCAGGGCGTGACGCTGGGCGGGAAGGGCGTGCGAGTCTGCCTGACTCAGGACCAGGTCAAGACTGACAATATCCCGCTGACAGACCCCAAATCTGGTTGCAACCAACAGATCACCGACCGCAATGGCAAGACGTGGAAGTTCCGCTTCAGCTGCCCCAAAGCGCAAGGTACAGGGGTAGCCCAGTTCGCCAGTGATCGCGAGTTCAGCACTAAAGTCGTGGGTACCTTCAACGCCACAGGCGCTCAGCAAAACGGCAGCATGGACACCCGTGCCGTTTGGCTGGGTCAGCAGTGCGGGACGGTTAAACCGCGGACTTGATTCCTCGCTGCCAGCGGCTCCGGGCGACAGCATCGTGTGCATGCAGGCTTTCGGCGTGAATGACTTTCAGGTTGAAACCCTTGATGTCCGGGACCTGACTCAGTGCCAGATGGAGCCGTCGCGCAGCATCTTCACAGAACATCAAATTCTGCCCGTTGGCCAAGGCAAACGCTTGCTCATCGGCGCGTTTGACCGCCGTTTGCACCGCAGTGCCAAGGGCGGTCTCGACGTGATCAATAAGTTGGATTAGCGGAAGTTCGTTCACGTGCACGTCCAGCTGAACATCAAGCTGGGCGCTGCTGCGCTGACTGTGTGGGGTGGCAACAATGCCCTGGCTCGTACCGAGCCATGTCAGTACATCCGCATGCTCCAGCGGCCGATTGGCGAAGTCAGAGATGAATTGCGCCTGAATCAGCTGCCTGGCAAGGGCGGCAGAGCATGGGCAGGTCGAGGAATAGCTGACGTCGAATGTTAGTTCCACGTGGAACACTCCATGCTCCAGCCGAGCAAAAATCCCTACCGGATAAGACTTCCAACCGGCCAACGGGCTGATCAATGCCGGGCGTTTCAGCAGCAAATGGCTGTGAATGCGCACAGAGGCACTGGCAGACAGACCGTGGTGCGAGTCGAGAAATTGCTGAAGAACCCGGTGCAGTAATGCGGGTGTGAGGTCTTCTTCATCGAGCATCTCCAGCGCCAGGTACAACCGTGACATATGGATGCCTCGCACTTCCCCATCGTCGAGGCTCACGCCTGCATCCGCTGTGGCGTTCACTCGCTGGCCATTAAACACAATTGGCAGGGCGATGCCGCACATGCCGACCCAATCCAGTGGTAAGGCTTGGCGTGATGCTTGGGAGGCGATATCCGGCAGAGTCAGCGCGTTCATTGAAGGTCCGTCGTCAGGGTGGAAATGTCATGTTATATTATAACGACAAAGTCGACGATGCCTTTTTTGAGCGCGTACGCTACCTGATGAGGAACACCTGATGCCTGACCGTCTACCCGTTACTGTGTTGTCCGGATTTCTCGGGGCTGGCAAAAGCACGTTGCTCAATTACGTGCTGCGCAACCGCGAAAGCATGCGCGTGGCCGTGATCGTTAATGACATGAGCGAAATAAACATCGATGGCAGCGAGGTTCAGCGCGATGTGAGCCTGAACCGTGCCGAAGAAAAACTGATCGAAATGAGCAATGGCTGCATCTGCTGCACCTTGCGCGAGGACTTGCTCGAAGAGGTCAGTCGTTTGGCGCGGGACGGCCGTTTTGACTATTTATTGATCGAATCCACCGGGATTTCCGAGCCGTTGCCCGTGGCTGAAACGTTCACCTTCCGTGATGAGCAAGGCAAAAGCCTGGCCGACATGGCTCGCCTGGACACCATGGTCACCGTGGTCGACGGCATCAATTTTCTGATCGACTACCAGGCCGCCGAGAGCCTGGCGACTCGTGGTGAGACCCTGGGCGAGGATGACGAACGTTCGATCACCGATTTACTGATCGAGCAGGTCGAATTTGCCGATGTCATTCTGATCAGCAAAATCGACCTGATCAGTTCCAGCGAACGTCTGGAGCTGATCGCGATACTTGAGCGGCTCAATCCCCAGGCGGAAATCATTCCTATGGTGATGGGGCAAATTCCGCTGAAAAAAGTGCTGAACACGGGTCGTTTCGACTTCGAGCGCGCCTCGCAGGCGCCGGGTTGGCTCAAGGAGTTGCGCGGCGAACATACGCCGGAAACCGAGGAGTACGGCATTGCCTCGACGGCTTACCGTGCCCGTCGACCCTTTCATCCACAGCGCTTTTTCGACTTCATCAACCGTGAGTGGATCAACGGCAAATTGCTGCGCTCCAAAGGCTTTTTCTGGCTGGCGAGCAAGCATCAGGACGCGGGTAGTTGGTCCCAGGCGGGCGGCTTGATGCGTTACGGTTTTGCCGGTCGCTGGTGGCGCTTCGTGCCCAAACAGGAATGGCCGCAGGACCCGGAAAGCACCGCTGCGATCATGGAAAACTGGACCGCCGAGACTGGTGATTGCCGTCAGGAACTGGTGTTTATCGGGCAGCACATCAACTTCGCGCGGCTCACCGATGAGTTGGACAGCTGCCTGCTGACCGATGCGGAAATGACCAGCGGCGTAGACAGTTGGGCGCTGTTGGCGGATCCGTTCGGACCATGGCACGACGAGGTGGCACCTTAAGGGGCAAGCCACTGGCCCTGGCTCTGCCCCTCACAAAACGGCTTAAGGTAGTGCGCATCGCTGGCGACGCCGTAATAGTGAATGTTCTGGTGATAGGGCATATTGGCGACTTGAGCATTGCTGCACACGCCGAAAGCGCCGGCGGGGCATTGATCGACGTATTCCACTTCGGTTTTCTGCCCGGCCAGTTGTGGTTGGCAAAAACCGTCGTGAAACAGCTTCGCCGGGATGTTGCGATTTTCCTGGCAGACTTTGACGTCGAGTCGTTCGGCGTGGCTGTGTACGACGCATGCCTCGGCCCATGCCTCGCTCGATGTTATCAACAACAGTGTTGCCAGCCAGATCGCGCGCATTGATTGTCCCTGTAACCGTCACTCTGAAGAATTGGCCCCATGCTGCAGAACATCCCCACCCATGTCATCGCCGGTCCGTTGGGCGCGGGCAAGACCAGTCTGATCAAGCAATTGTTGGCGCAAAAGCCTGCCAACGAGCGCTGGGCGATCTTGATCAATGAGTTCGGCCAGATCGGCCTGGATGCTGCGCTGTTGACCACGGCTGACGATGGTATCGCACTTGGCGAAGTGGCCGGTGGCTGCTTGTGCTGCGTCAATGGCGCGCCGTTTCAAGTTGGGCTGGGGCGCCTGTTGCGTAAGGCGCGGCCGGATCGACTGCTGATCGAGCCCTCCGGGTTGGGCCACCCGGCGCAACTGATGGAGCAGCTGCGTGAGCCGCCTTGGGAAGGGGTCCTGGCTGTTCAGCCGTGTGTGCTGGTGCTTGATGCGACCGCGATGGTGGCCGGTCAGCCTTTGCCTGACAGTCAGCAAGCAGCCTTGGGCGATGCCGGTTTGTTGGTGATGAACAAGTCCGCACTGCTCGACGTTGTCGCCCGCGAGGCGCTGGCCCGGCGCTTGCCGGACCGTCCGTTGTACTGGACCGAACAAGCGGCTTTGCCGTTATCCGAGTTGCCGGGCATTGGTGCGCAAGCCTCTGCGGCTGTGGATAACTTTGTTGCTCCCAAGGGTTTGGCGCAATTGCCTGCGATCTGGACCGACCCGCGTCAGCCGATCTGCTTGAGCCAAGGCCAGGCGGAAGGCTGGAGTATTGGTTGGCGCTGGCATCCGAGCCAGCAATTCGAGCTGATGCGCGTGCAGCAGTGGCTCAATAGCCTGGATTGGCGACGGGCCAAGCTGGTTATCCACAGCAACGCGGGTTGGTTGTCCGGTAATGCGCTGGATGGTGCGGCCATTCATTGGCAAAACAGTGAATGGCGCCGCGATTCACGGCTGGAACTGATATTCACCGCGCCTCAGGACGAGGCCGCGTTGCAAGCGGGACTGGCTGTCTGCTTGCTCTAAAGCGAGTTATCCACAACGGGGAACCGTTATACCGACGGGCTCATTGTTTCCGCTTATTGTGTTCCTGACGCCATTGACTCATCTCGATCACATTGGCGCTGGGTGGCGGAGTTTTGATTTCGAACGGGTAGGGCGCCAGCTCAATGAGTGCGGTGTGTGCGCCGAACATGGTGATGGTGCCGGGGTGGCGTTGCTCGCCGGTGACGGTGAATTCGAAGTTATACACACGGGCCAGGCGCTTTCTGCCGTTGGCATCGCGGGCGAACGTTATACGCCGTAGAGCGACATTGCCGTCCAGCAGCTCGACGTCGAGTTTGGCACAGTGTTGCTTGACTCGCGCCAGTGCTCGCTCGCGCAAACCATGGGAATGCCACAGCCAGGCGCCGCCCGTGGCCAGCAGCATCAGCACAAAAAGGTTGCCCAAGGTCAGCATGAAAAAGTGCTCCAACAAAGAACGTCCAGCTTAACTGGGTCTGACGATTTACAGTCATACCGTGCAGCTTAAATTTCATCCCTGTTGCTTTCTTTGCTTGCGGTCCGCTCGATGCGTGCGCGTCGAGCGGACCCGGTGGGCGCTTAAGGCGCTTCGTCCTTGATGTCCTGATAGCGTTTTTCTAGCTCCTGACGAATCTGCCGCCGTTGCTTGGCCTGGAGGAAGCGACGTTTGTCTTCACTGTTGGCCGGTTCCAGTGGAGGTACGGCAGCGGGTTTGCGCTCGTCGTCTATCGCCACCATGGTGAAAAAGCAGCTGTTAGTGTGGCGCACCGAACGTTCGCGGATGTTCTCGGTGACGACTTTGATCCCCACTTCCATCGAGGTATTGCCGGTGTAGTTGACTGACGCAAGGAAGGTCACCAACTCGCCAACGTGGATCGGTTCACGAAAGATCACCTGGTCCACTGACAGGGTTACCACATAACGCCCGGCATAACGGCTGGCGCAGGCATAAGCGACCTCATCGAGGTACTTGAGCAGGGTGCCGCCATGCACGTTGCCAGAGAAGTTGGCCATGTCCGGGGTCATCAATACAGTCATCGACAGCTGGGTGTTTCCGGGTTCCATAGCGTGCTCACAGGGTGGGTGTGTCAGAAGTGCACCTATGCTGGTGCTCGCGTTCTTGTAGATCAGTTATCCGGACGCTGGCGGACCCGCCGCCGTCACGCCGAAGCGCCCATCTGTTTCCATATATTGCACCGACTTTCTCCGTAGAGGTGCGGTGTTAACCTGCAAAAAGCCTTGGTCGCGGGTACTTCCTACATTGGAGTCGGGTTTTTCAGCGCATAAAAAAGGAGTTTCACGCCATGCATGCCATCAGTTTTATCCAGGACCTGGCGGTAATCATGCTGGTCGCCGGCGTCGTAACGGTCCTTTTTCATCGTCTGAAACAGCCCGTGGTCCTGGGCTATATCGTTGCCGGTTTCATTATCGGCCCGCACACACCGCCGTTCGGCCTGATCCACGACGAGGATACAATCAAGACCTTGGCCGAGCTGGGTGTTATTTTCCTGATGTTCTGTCTGGGCCTGGAATTCAGCCTGCGCAAGCTGTTCAAGGTCGGTGCCACGGCCTTTATCGCGGCTTTTCTGGAAATCGTGCTGATGATCTGGATCGGCTACGAAATCGGGCGTTTCTTCAACTGGAACGCCATGGACTCGCTGTTTCTCGGGGCGATTCTGGCGATTTCTTCAACCACCATCATCGTCAAAGCGTTGAACGACCTGAAGATGAAAAATCAGCGTTTTGCCCAGCTGATTTTTGGGATCCTGATCGTCGAAGACATTCTCGGTATTGGCATTATTGCCTTGCTGTCCGGCATCGCGGTCAGCGGCTCCGTGAGTTCCGGCGAGGTATTTTCCACCGTCGGCAAGCTGTCGCTGTTTATGGTTGTAGCGCTGGTGATCGGTATTCTTCTGGTCCCGCGCCTGTTGGCGTATGTGGCTAGATTTGAAAGCAATGAAATGCTTTTGGTGACGGTACTCGGTCTGTGTTTCGGATTTTGCCTACTGGTGGCCAAGCTTGAATACAGCATGGTGCTGGGCGCTTTTCTGATTGGTGCGATCATGGCGGAATCGCGGCAGTTGCTGAAAATAGAGCAGCTGATTGAACCTGTTCGCGACATGTTCAGTGCAATTTTCTTCGTTGCCATCGGTTTGATGATCGACCCGAAAATCCTTCTCGATTACGCCTGGCCGATTGCCGTGATCAGTGTCGCTGTGGTGCTGGGCAAGATGCTGTCGTGTGGCCTGGGTGCCTTTATCGCCGGGAATGATGGGCGCACGTCCTTGCGGGTTGGCATGGGTTTGTCGCAAATCGGCGAGTTCTCTTTCATCATCGCCGCCCTCGGCATGACGTTGCAGGTCACCAGCGATTTTCTCTATCCGGTGGCAGTGGCGGTATCGGTGATCACCACCTTGCTGACGCCTTACCTGATCCGCTCGGCGGACCCTTTATCGATGAAGCTCGCGGCAATGATGCCTAAGCGTATCGCGCGGGTCTTCGGGCTGTATGGGGAATGGCTGCGCAGTATCCAGCCACAGGGGCAGGGCGCGTTGCTGGCGTCGATGATCCGCAGGATTTTGTTGCAGGTCGGGGTCAATCTGGCGCTGGTGGTGGCGATTTTCTTCTGTGGCGGTTACTTCGCCGAGGGCATTGGCGGTTATTTGAGCGACTGGCCCCGCGATGACAGCCAACACAAGGCGTTGATCTGGGGTGGTGTCGCTGCCGTTTTTGATCGCGGCCTACCGCAAGCTCAAGGCGCTTTCGATGTTGTTGGCCGAGATGAGCGTTAAGCCCGCCATGGCCGGACGCCACACCGAACGCGTGCGTCGGGTGATCGCAGAAGTGATCCCTTTGCTGTCGATGTTGGTGATTTTCCTGCTGCTGGCTGCGCTGTCGGCGAGCATCCTGCCGACTAACGAATTACTGCTGGTGATTGGGGTGGTGGCCACTATCGTTGCCGCGGTGTTGTGGCGCTGGTGCATCCGTGTACATACGCGGATGCAGATCGCTTTGCTGGAAACCTTGGGTAACCATCAGGAGCCGCCCGAGCATTGAGGCGACTCCTTTCAGCGCCGCAGTGTGCGGCGCTGAGTTGCACGTCTCAGCTTTCCAGCCAGACATCCCGGGCCCAGTGCCAGACTGACTCCCAGCTTTCTTCGGTCACCAGTTCTTCTTCCGCGGACCACAGCACGACAGTGCCGTCTTCTTCGACGCAGTAATAGTCATCGCCGCTCTGACAGATCGGGATCAACTCGCGAGGCACGCCCAGATCCCACGCCGTTGCGGCAACCTCGGGCAGGTAGGTATGGGACTGCGGGTCCATGACGGTCACAGGTTCCAGGCTGCCATACACCACGTCGCTGACAGTCAGCAAAAACTCTTTGAAGACGAAGGGAATGTTGATGAACAGCTGTTCTTCGATCTCGACCAGATCATCATCTTCGGGCAACTCAAGGGGTACGGGTACCCGCTCGTTTTTTTCACGCAGTTCTTCAATAACTTCTTCCACGGCCTGGATCCTCTAACTTGATGGCGCGGGTTATACAGTAGCGTAAGGTTTTCTCAAAACAACGGTTGCCCAAAAAAAAACAAAACCCCGGTTATCCGGGGTTTTGCTTATCGGTGCAATTCGCTTGCGAGCACTGCCGAGCGTCAGCCGTTCTGGCGGATACCGGCGACCAGCCAAGGCTGGTTGTCACCCTGCGGACGTTCCATGTTCCAGCTTTCGCTGAACACTTCACCTTGGTCGAAGCGCGAAGTTTTGGACACGCCGGAGAAGGTCAAGGTCGCCACGGTTTTATCCGAGCGATCATCCAGGCCATCAAGCTGCACGGTCAGGTTGTCGATGAAGGTCGATTGGAAGCCATCACCCAGGTCTGCACGTTCCTTCTTGAGGAACTGGAGCATTTGTGGGGTGACGAATTCGGCAATCTTGTCCATTTCGTTGGCATCCCAGTGCTGTTGCAGCGACTGGAAGTGGCTGCGAGCGGCTTCGAGGAAGCGTTGTTCATTGAACCAGGCCGGTGCATTGATCACCGGAGCTGCAACCGGGGCTGCAGACGAGCCGCCGAAAACCGATGGCTGAGCCGGTTGCTCGAGGGTTTCACGCTGGAACGGCGCATGACCGGCAGGGGACATGTGCTCTTGTTGCTTGCGTCGACGCGCGGCGATGAACCGGAAGATCACGAAGCCGATGACTGCGATGATCAGGATGTCGAAGAACTGCATGCCCTGGAAGCCGCCGCCCATGAACATCGAGGCGAGCAGGCCGCCTGCCGCGAGGCCAGCCAACGGGCCGAGCCAGCGAGAAGCACCGCCAGCAGCAGCGGCAGCAGGGCGACCAGCGGCGTTAGGCGCAGCCGACGGAGAGGCCGGCGCAGCTTGACGGGATTGATGGCTGGGCGCCGAGCCGAAGCTCTTGCCGCCACCGAAGCGCGCTGCGTTGGCTTCGAGGCTCATTGTGAGCCCGATGCACAGCGCCAGAGCGATGCTTAGAAAACGTTGCATAAAGGAATTCCCATTTATGGATTGCACGCGCGCCATGTTGCACAGGAGAAATGACAATGGCTAGCGCCTAAATGTTTCTGGCTTTTGCTTGGGCCTATAACAGGCTCACAAAGAGTGGCCTGTAGGGCATATCTCTGCAGCCTCAGATATTGAGGCTGATCCTACATGTTCAGTGGCTCAGATCGCTTCCAGCTTGGCGTAGCCCATCATCAGCCATTTGCTGCCTTCTGAGAAGTTAACTTGCACCCGTGCCTGAGCGCCGGCACCTTCGAAATTGAGGATCACTCCTTCGCCAAACACCGAATGCTGAACCCGCTGTCCGAGGCTGAACTCGGTTTCCGGGATGCCGGTGCCATTGAACAGGCTGCTTGTGCCCATGTTCTGCGTGCCGCCGAACGGACGGCTGACGCTGTTGGACAGGCGCACCTCTTGAATCAGGGGTGGCGGAATCTCCCGGACGAAGCGCGAGATCTTATTGCGCGTCTCGCTGCCATATAAGCGACGGGTTTCAGCATACGTCATCACCAGTTTCTGCATGGCGCGGGTAATGCCGACATACGCCAGTCGCCGTTCTTCTTCAAGACGCCCGGGCTCTTCTAGGCTCATCTTGTGGGGGAACAGGCCTTCTTCCATGCCCACCAGGAACACGTGGGGGAATTCCAGGCCCTTGGCGCTGTGCAGCGTCATCAATTGCACGCTGTCTTCATGTTCATCGGCCTGAGTATCGCCCGACTCCAGCGACGCATGGCCAAGGAACCCGGCCAGCGGTGACAGCTCGGCGTCTTCTTCGGCATTCTCGAAGTTGCGCGCGGCGCTGACCAATTCCTCAAGGTTTTCTACCCGAGCCTGGCCTTTTTCGCCTTTCTCTTCCTTGTGGTAGGTGATCAACCCGGACTGCTCGATCACGGTTTGGGTCATCAGATGCAGGGGCATCTCCATGACTTTCGCGGTCAGATTCTCGATCAGCTCGACAAATCCACCCAGCGCTCCGGCTGCGCGGCCAGTCAGGCCTTTATTGGCGATCAGCTGGCGCATCGCTTCCCACATCGACACGTCGGCGTGACGGGCATGTTCGCGAATGGCTTCGACCGTTTTTTCGCCGATGCCGCGTGCCGGGACGTTGATCACCCGTTCCAGCGCGGCGTCGTTGCCGCGACCGTCGAGCAAGCGTAGGTAGGCCATGGCGTTCTTGATCTCGGCGCGCTCGAAGAAGCGCTGACCACCATAGATCCGGTAAGGAATCCGCTCGCGCAATAACGCTTCTTCAAGCACCCGCGATTGAGCGTTGGAGCGGTAGAGGATCGCGATGTCGCTGCGCATCAGGCCGGTCTTTAATGCGCTTTCGATGGTTTGGACCACGTAGCGCGCTTCGTCGTGTTCGTTGAACGCGGCGAACAGATTGATCGGTTCGCCGTCACCGCCATCGGTCCACAGCTCTTTACCCAGGCGCCCGCTGTTGTTGACGATCAGGGCGTTGGCGGCCTTGAGAATGCTGGCGGTGGAGCGGTAGTTCTGCTCCAGACGGATGGTTTCGGCGTCAGGGAAGTCAGACGAGTACTGATGAATGTTCTCGATTTTGGCGCCGCGCCAGCCGTAAATCGATTGATCGTCATCGCCGACCACCATCAAGCTGTCGCCGCCCTGGGCCAGTAACCGTAGCCAGGCGTATTGCACGGCGTTGGTGTCCTGGAACTCGTCGACCAGTACATGCCGGAAGCGGCGCTGGTAGTGCGCCAGCAGGCCGGGATTGTCGCGCCACAGGTCCAGGGCGCGCAGTAGCAGCTCGGAGAAGTCGATGACCCCTGCGCGCTGGCAGGCGGCCTCGTAGGCTTCGTAGATCGATTTCATGGTGGTCAGGAACAGATCGCCGCTGGCCTGAATATGCTTGGGCCGCAGGCCTTCGTCTTTCTGCCCGTTGATGAACCACTGCGCCTGACGTACCGGCCAGCGCTGCTCGTCCAGCCCCAGTTCACGGATCACTCGTTTGACCAAGCGTTGCTGGTCATCACTGTCGAGGATCTGGAAGCTCTGGTTCAGTCCGGCTTCCTGCCAGTGCGCCCGCAGCAAGCGGTGCGCCAGGCCGTGGAAGGTACCGACCCACATGCCAGCCGGGTTGATCCCCATCAACTGTTCGATGCGGTGACGCATCTCGGCCGCAGCCTTGTTGGTGAAGGTTACCGAGAGGATCGAGTGTGGCGAGGCATGCTCGACCTGGATCAACCAGGCGATGCGATGCACCAGCACACGGGTTTTGCCGGAGCCAGCACCGGCGAGTACCAACTGACGACCCACGGAGGCAGCTACGGCCTGACGTTGGGCATCGTTGAGGGAGTTCAGCAGAAGGGAGAGATCATCGCGCATCGACGCATTCTAGGGTGCTGGGCTATGTCGGGCAAACCAAGCTTTGCTTAAGCCGATAAATGCCCTATCGATGACGACCGGTAAGTCAGGGCTGCACGCATGGCAGGCCGTGCCCGGGAGGTTTGAAAACAGCCCTGTGGAGCGGCCTCTTTGCGGTTTTTATGAGTCAAGGGAGTTTGGTCTGTCGAGCGGCTTGTGTATGCTCCGTCGACGTTTGGGCTCCACCATTATAAGAACACTGCCTATGACCTCCAGTCTCAGCTCCTCGGGTGCCTCAACCGCATCAGGTCGAGTTATCCGCGAGCAATTTGCCACTCAGATTGCGGTGGAACGCACACGTTTGCTTTACCAGGGTTCGCTGTTGCCCACCCTGTTCATGTTACTCAACGGTCTGGTCTGCGCCTGGTTGCTCTGGAGCCCGCAGCGTTATCTGCTGGTCGGCGTTTGGCTGGGGTGGCTGACGACGCTGGTGGGTTTACGCGTCATCCAGGTCGCGGCGTTTAACGCCGCGCCATTGTTGCGCCAGGCGCAGCCGATCTGGCGTGGGATGTTTTTGCTGGGTGCAGGCGTCAGCGGCCTGACCCTCGCCAGCGCGGCAATCGCCTTGGTCCCGGTGGATAGCTTTCAGCAGCAAGCCTGGGTGTTTGGCTTGATCGGTGCCGCGACGCTGTCGGCCAGTATTGCTTACGCGGTGAGTATCCCGGCGTTTCTGACCTTTACCTTGTCGTGCCTGTTGCCCCCGATCACCTTTCTTTTTTTGCATGGCGATGAGCAGCATGGCTGGGGCTGGCTTGGCCTGATATTACTGGTGGCGCTGATTGTCGTGGCCCTGCAGGTTAATCGCTTGATCCGTCAGGGGTTGGTTCAGCGCTTTCAGAATCAGGCGCTGATTGAGCATCTGCAGCAGGCACAGGCCCACGATGAGCAGCTCAACCATGAGTTGGCGCGGGAAATCGAACAGCGACGCAAGGCCGAGCGGGAATTGCGCGAGGCCCAGGTCGGGCTCAAAGCCCGAGTCGTCCAGCGCAGCCTTGAGCTGGATGAGGCCAATCAGGCGCTGAGCAAGAGTGAGGAGAGGCTGGCGCTGGCGCTTGAGGCCAGTGAGCTGGGCCTGTGGGACTGGAACTTGCAAACCGATGAAGTCCACCACACGCAGATCAAAGCATTGTTCGGTCTGGAACCGGAACACGTGACCGCCATGCTCAGCCACCTTAAGCCACGCATACATCGCGAAGACTTGCCGTTGATGCAACTCGCGATGATTGACCATCTGAAGGGGCATACGGACGACTATAAAGTTGCCTATCGCTTCCGGCATGGTGACGGGCGCTGGGTTTGGATCGAGGACCGTGGCCGCGCCGTGGAGCGCAGCAGCGATGGCCGGGTGATTCGCATGCTCGGTACCCGCCGCGACATCAGCGCCAGTAAACAGCTGGAAGAACAGCGCCGTTTGGCCGCCACGGTCTTCGAAGCCGCAAGCGAAGGCATTGTCATTCTTGATCCGAAATACACCCTGCTGGCGGTCAATCGGGCGTTCAGCCGAGTGACCGGCTACCCGCAGGAAGACATGAAGGGCTGCAAGGTCACTGAGCTGGCGTGCAGCCGCGATGCCCGGCGCCATTTTCAAGCGATCCATGAATCGCTGGAGCAAACCGATAGCTGGCAGGGCGAACTGGTTGAGACTCGCAAAAATGGCGAGCTATATCCGCAATGGCTCCAATTGAACGTAGTGCGCGATGTGCGGGGTAATGTAAGCCACATTGTCGGCTTCTTCGCCGACCTGTCGGCAAGGCGCGAATTCGAAGAACGTATGCGCTATTTGAAGCACTACGATGAGTTGACCGGCCTGGCCAACCGCTCGTTGTTCAAGGAGCGCTTGCGTGAAGCCAGCCAGCGCGTGCGACAGGGCGGTAGAAGCCTGGCGTTGCTGCACATCAATCTGGATCGCTTCAAGCTGCTCAATGACAGCCTGGGCCACGAAGTCGCCGATCAACTGTTGAGGCAAGTGGCGCGGCGTCTTACCAGCGCATTGCCCGAGGCCGACACCATCGCGCGGTTATCCGGTGATGAGTTTGCGGTGTTATTCGATGCCTACGGCAACCTGTCCAGCCTGGCACGGGTCACCAGCCGCCTGCTGGCCAAATTACGGCAGCCTCTTTCGGTGGCCGGGCATGAGTTGGTGGTCAGCGCGTCAGTGGGCATCAGCCTGTTGCCAGACTCGGCCCGAGAGATCTCGGCGCTGGTCAGTCAGTCGAACATGGCCATGCAGCATGCCAAACATCTGGGCGGCAATAATTTTCAGTTCTATACCGAGAACCTGCAAGCCAGCACGCTGGAGCGTCTGCAACTGGAAAATCAGCTGCGCAAGGCGCTCGACGAGAATCAGCTGCAGGTGTTCTACCAGCCCAAGCTGTGTCTGGCGACCGGCCGTTTGAACGCGGCTGAGGCGCTGGTGCGCTGGCTGCACCCGACGATGGGCATGGTGCCGCCAGGGGACTTTATCGGGCTGGCGGAAGAGACCGGGCTGATCGGGCCGATTGGTGAATTCGTGTTACGTCAGGCCTGTTGGCAGGCGTGTGAATGGCAGCGCCAGGGGCTGGAGCCGATCAGGGTGTCAGTCAACCTTTCGGTCCATCAATTGCGTCAGGGCAAGTTGGTCAGTCTGGTCCGCCAAGTGCTTGAGGAAACCGGCTTGGCACCGCGCTACCTTGAGCTGGAATTGACTGAGAGTCAGCTGCTCGACGGCGTGGAGCACATCATCGCAACGTTCCATCAGCTGCATGAGTTGGGCGTGAAACTGGCCATCGACGACTTCGGCACTGGCTATTCGTCGTTGAGTTACCTGAAACGCTTCCCCGTGGATTACGTGAAAATCGACCAGGCGTTCATTCGTGGCTTGGGCGAAGGCACCGAAGACGCAGCCATCACCCGCGCTATCATCGCCATGGCCCATAGCCTGGAATTGAAAGTCGTCGCCGAAGGTGTGGAAAACGAGGCACAACTGAACTTCCTCAAAGCTCACGAGTGCGACGAAGTGCAGGGCTACCTTATCAGCCGTCCGGTGGATGCAGAGGCTGCGACGCGGTTGTTGCGCGAGCATGGGCAGCAGACGTGGTCCCCTCCGGGCTGACGTGTCTGCGAAGGCCGCAACTCGGTGTGCCTGACGGACTGCTTTGCCTGATTCGCAGGCATGCCCGCGCTGGCATGATGAGGGCGGCGGAAAGGTTGCAGATCGTCAAACCGAGCTCGTTTAGCTGGGCGGGCCGCAGGGCATGTAGTATAACTACAAGCATGCTACATCCCGCCCAAGCCTTACTAGCCGAGTCCAGCCCTTTGAACCTGTTGCACCACATCGCCCAGTCACGCCATCTGCTGCGTAAGTCGGAACTCAAGGTTGCCGACCACGTGCTGCTTGACCCTGCGGCTGTAATGCACAGCTCCATGGCTGACCTCGCGCACAACGTGGGTATCAGCGAGCCCACCATCGTCCGCTTTTGCCGTGCCATTGGCTGTACCGGCTTTCAGGATTTGAAGCTCAAACTGGCGCAAAGCCTGGCCGCTGGTGCCAGCTTTGGTCAGTTCGCGATCCACGAAGATGATTCGGTTGCCGATTACAGCCTGAAAATCTTCGACACCACCCTGCACACGTTGATGGAGGTTCGTGAGCATCTCGATCCCCACGCGTTGCAGTTGGCGGTGACGGCGATGGCGTCGGCCCAGCGCGTAGAGTTCTACGGTTTTGGCGCATCCGGCGCGGTGGCGGCGGATGCGCAGCACAAGTTCTTCCGCTTGCTGCTGACGGCTGCGGCGTACTCCGACCCGCACATGCAGGCCATGTCGGCGGTGACACTCAAGCCCACCGACGTGGCGATCTGCATCTCCCAATCCGGACGCTCCAAAGACCTGCTGATCACTGCAAATCTGGTCCGTGAAAGTGGTGCCACGCTGGTGACCTTGTGTCCGAGCCAGACGCCATTGGCAGAGTTGGCGAGCATCAATCTGGCGATTGATGTTCACGAAGATACCGAAATCTATACGCCGCTGACCTCGCGTATTGCCCACCTGGTGGTGATCGATGTGCTGGCGATGGGCGTCGCCATGGCGCGTGGCCCGAGTCTGGTCAACCATCTTAAAAGCGTTAAACGCAGTCTGCGCAGCCTTCGCTTGTCGCCCAAGTCAGTCAAGGCGCTCGACGACTGATTGCTGGGCGTCTCGCCTTCGCAACAGCGCAAAGCTTCATCGTCCTGTCATCTTATCGCCGTGCAACCGTCATTGACGGCGATCATGCTCAAGCTCCCGCAAACGCAATGGGAGACAGGATATGCCTCGGCACTACGATGACTCGCAGCAGCAGCGCGCCACCAGCGCTACCTCCGCTAATACGTCCAAAAACACCCGGCGACAGCAGGAAGATCAGCGACGCATGGAATTCCGTCGTGCGATCGAAAGCTACTCTGAGCAGCGCAAACTGGCGCAGAAGCTTTCCGACTATTTCGAGGTGGGTGATATTGGCGAGTTTGGCTCACTTAATGTGTGGCAGACGGCCTCGGAAGGCTCCCGTCGAAACGCTCAGCAAGCTGGCTGATCTGCGCGCGTTCGGTGCGGATGAATGCAAGAAAGGCATGCGCGACCGGCGACAGCCGTTTGGCCTTGGCTTGCACCACGCACCAGCTGCGGTACAGCGGCAATTCGGCCACCGGAAGCTCGCGCAGCGTCCCGGTGGCCAGCTCTAGGTTCAGAGCATGGCGAGTCAACAACGCCACGCCAAGACCGGCCACCACGCATTCGCGTTGAGCTTCAGCCGAAGAAACCTCAAGGGTTTGGGTGAAGTGCACGCGCTTCTCCTTGAAATACTCCTCGCAGGCTCTGCGCGTGCCTGAACCGGCTTCGCGGATCAGCAAGGGGTAGGGTTCAAGGTCCTTCAGGGTCAATTGCTCGACCTGACACAGCGGATGATCCGACGGCGCCACCGCGACGATCGGGTTGTTGAGGAAGGGCATGAACTCCAGGCCCATGTCCTGCGGCACCATCGACATAATCGCCAGATCATCACGGTTATCCGACAGGCGCTTGATCACCTGCGCGCGATTGACCACCGTCAGGTTCAGCATCACTTCGGGGTGCTGGCGCTTAAACGCGGCAAACAGATGCGGCACGAAGTATTTGGCGCTGGATTCGATGGCCAGTTTGAGTTGCCCTTGCAGCGAGCCCTGCATGTCCGACAGCTGCATATCCAGGTTTTCCAGACGCCCAAAAATGTCTCTGCTGGCGGCTTGTAGCGCTTCGGCGGCCTCCGTCATGTACAGTTTTTTGCCGACATACTCGAACAGCGGCTGGCCAATCAGCTCTTCCAACTGACGAATTTGTAGGCTGACGGCCGGTTGTGTGAGGGCCATTTCATCGGCGGCGCGGCTATAAGACTTCAGGTCACAGACTTCGTTGAACGTCCGCAATTGACGCAATGTAATACGCATCAATGACTTACGCATAGCTGACCCCCTCTGAAGATGGTTGAAAAACCAACTATAAGGTTTTACTTATGCATATCCCAACTTTTATTGATTTTTGTTAATCCTTCTTCAGGCATAGGGTAGCTATCACAATGTGGCCGCACGTAACACGCGGTTACACGCCGACCGGCCCAGCCGGTTCGTCTGTTCTAACGGTCGAGGAAACGCCAGTGATAACAAAAATCCTGATCGCCAACCGCGGTGAAATTGCTGTCCGGATCGTGCGCGCCTGCGCCGAGATGGGCATTCGCTCGGTTGCGGTCTATTCCGACGCCGACCGTCATGCCTTGCATGTCAAACGGGCTGACGAAGCGCACAGCATTGGTGCTGAACCACTCGCCGGTTATTTGAACCCACGCAAGCTGGTTAATCTCGCGGTAGAAACCGGTTGTGATGCTTTGCATCCCGGTTATGGTTTCCTTTCGGAAAACGCCGAACTGGCGGACATCTGCGCCGAACGTGGAATAAAATTCATCGGGCCGTCGGCAGAAGTCATCCGTCGCATGGGTGATAAGACCGAAGCACGCCGCAGCATGATCAAGGCCGGTGTACCGGTGACACCTGGCACTGAAGGCAACGTCGCCGATATCGCTGAAGCGCTGGTCGAAGGCGAGCGCATTGGTTACCCGGTGATGCTCAAAGCCACGTCTGGCGGCGGTGGTCGGGGTATCCGCCGCTGCAACAGCCGTGAAGAACTGGAGCAGGCGTTCCCTCGGGTGATCTCGGAAGCGACCAAGGCGTTTGGTTCTGCGGAAGTGTTTCTCGAAAAATGCATCGTCAATCCCAAGCACATCGAAGCGCAGATCCTCGGTGACAGCTTTGGCAACGTCGTGCATCTGTTCGAACGCGATTGCTCGATCCAGCGCCGTAACCAGAAGCTGATCGAAATCGCCCCCAGCCCGCAACTGACCCCGGAACAGCGCGCCTACATCGGCGACCTGTCGGTGCGTGCGGCCAAGGCTGTGGGTTATGAGAACGCTGGCACCGTGGAGTTCCTGCTCGCCGAGGGCGAGGTGTACTTTATGGAGATGAACACTCGGGTGCAGGTGGAACACACCATCACCGAAGAAATCACCGGTATCGATATCGTCCGTGAGCAGATCCGCATCGCCTCCGGCCTGCCGCTCTCGGTCAAGCAGGAAGACATTATTCACCGTGGCTTCGCCCTGCAATTCCGGATCAATGCCGAAGACCCGAAAAACAATTTCCTGCCGAGTTTCGGCAAGATCACCCGTTATTACGCGCCCGGCGGTCCTGGCGTGCGTACCGACACGGCGATCTACACCGGCTACACCATCCCGCCGTATTACGACTCGATGTGCCTGAAGCTGATCGTCTGGGCACTGACGTGGGAAGAGGCCATGGACCGTGGCTTGCGCGCCCTGGACGACATGCGTCTGCAAGGGGTCAAGACTACCGCCGCGTACTACCAGGAAATCCTGCGTAACCCGGAATTCCGTAGCGGTCAGTTCAATACCAGCTTTGTTGAAAGCCATCCCGAACTGACCAACTACTCGATCAAGCGCAAACCCGAAGAGCTGGCTTTGGCCATCGCCGCCGCCATTGCCGCCCACGCAGGCCTGTGAGGAATACAACAATGAGCAAAAAAATCTTTGTAACCGACACCATCCTGCGTGATGCCCACCAGTCGCTGCTCGCAACCCGCATGCGTACTGAAGACATGCTGCCAATCTGCGACAAGCTCGACAAAGTCGGCTACTGGTCGCTGGAAGTCTGGGGCGGCGCCACGTTCGACGCCTGCGTTCGCTTTTTGAAGGAAGACCCGTGGGAGCGTCTGCGTCAGCTTCGCGCGGCGTTGCCCAACACCCGTCTGCAAATGCTCCTGCGCGGCCAGAACCTGCTGGGCTACCGTCACTACAGCGATGATGTGGTGCGTGCGTTCGTCGCCAAGGCGGCGGTCAATGGTATCGACGTGTTCCGCATTTTTGATGCGATGAACGACGTGCGCAACCTGCGTGTCTCCATCGAAGCGGTCAAGGCGGCGGGCAAGCACGCCCAAGGCACTATCGCTTACACCACCAGCCCGGTTCACACGATTGACGCTTTCGTGGCTCAGGCCAGACAAATGGAAGCCATGGGCTGCGACTCGGTCGCGATCAAGGACATGGCAGGCCTGCTGACACCGTATGCCACGGGCGAGCTGGTCAAGGCGCTGAAGACGGAGCTGTCGCTGCCGGTGTTCATCCACTCCCACGACACCGCTGGCCTGGCCGCGATGTGTCAGCTCAAGGCGATTGAAAACGGCGCCGATCACATCGACACCGCGATCTCCAGCTTCGCGTGGGGCACTAGCCATCCGGGTACCGAGTCGATGGTTGCTGCGCTCAAGGGCAGCGAATTCGACACCGGTTTGAGCCTGGAGCTGTTGCAGGAAATCGGCTTGTACTTCTACGCCGTGCGTAAGAAATATCACCAGTTCGAAAGCGAATTCACCTCGGTCGACACGCGTGTGCAGGTCAATCAGGTGCCAGGCGGGATGATTTCCAACCTCGCCAACCAGCTCAAAGAGCAGGGCGCGCTGAACCGCATGGGCGAAGTACTCGCCGAAATCCCTCGTGTGCGTAAAGACCTCGGCTATCCGCCGCTGGTGACCCCGACGTCGCAGATCGTCGGCACTCAGGCGTTTTTCAACGTGCTGGCTGGCGAGCGCTACAAAACCATCACCAACGAAGTGAAGCTCTACCTGCAAGGCGGCTACGGCAAGGCGCCAGGTCTGGTGGATGAAGCGCTGCGTCGTCAGGCCATCGGTAACGAAGAGCTGATCGATGTGCGTCCAGCTGACTTGCTCAAGCCGGAGATGGCCAGGCTGCGTCTGGAAATCGGCGCGGTGGCCAAGTCTGAAGAAGACGTGCTGACGTACGCCATGTTCCCGGACATTGGACGCAAATTCCTCGAAGAGCGCGAAGCCGGCACCCTGACCCCTGAAGTGTTGCTGCCGATCCCTGACGCGGGTGGCGTGAGCAGGGCGGGCGGCGAGGGTGTACCGACCGAGTTCGTGATCGATGTGCACGGCGAAAGCTACCGCGTCGACATCACTGGCGTCGGCGTCAAAGCCGAGGGCAAGCGTCATTTCTACCTGACCATCGACGGCATGCCGGAAGAAGTGGTGTTCGAGCCCCTCAACGAATTCGTCGGTGGCGGTATCGGCAAGCGCGCGCAGGCCAGCTCGCCGGGCCATGTCAGCACCACCATGCCGGGCAATATCGTGGATGTCTTGGTCAAGGAAGGCGACATCGTCAAAGCCGGCCAGGCTGTACTGATCAGCGAAGCGATGAAAATGGAGACCGAGGTACAAGCCTCCATCGCCGGCAAGGTCTTCGCGATCCACGTGGCCAAAGGCGACCGGGTCAACCCGGGCGAAATCCTGATTGAGATCCTGGTCGAAATCGAGGGCTGATTCGATACGCGTTTAACGGTTTACTCTGGGGGGAGCACATGTGGCTCCCCTTTTTTTTCGGTTTTTTTACTGACCGGGTTGGTTTCACTTGCCCGCAATGAGCTTTCACCGTTCCCGGAAGCTCTCCAGCGTTCTCACTTGCTGCCCATCCCGGAAGTTATCCACCGCCAGCCAGCTTTCAAACGCTGCCTGGAGTGCCAGCCATTCGTTATCGGTGATCGAGTACCAGGTGGTGTCGCGGTTCCGGTCTTTGATGACCATGTGCTGACGGAACGTGCCTTCAAAGGTGAAGCCGAAGCGCTCAGCGGCTCGTTTGGAGCGCTGATTATCGTCGTTACATTTCCACTCCAGGCGCCGATTGCCCAGAGCAAACGCGGCCTTGGCCAACAAGTAAATCGTCTCGGTACCCTTGGGCGTGCGCTGCATGGCGGCGCCAAACGTGACATGACCGATTTCGATCCGGCCATGGGCGGGGACGATGGACATCAGGCTCAGGCAGCCGTCGACAATGCCTGTCTGCTGATTGACCACGCTGTAGAACCACGGATCAGTGTCGGCGGCGTGGCGACTCAGCCATGCATCGAATTCGCTTCGCTCAAAAAACGGCCCATAGGGCAAATAGTCCCACAGCGCCGGGTCCGAGGTTGGGCCTTGGAGTGCAGTCCATAGATCGTCGCCGTGGCGCACAGGGTCGAGTTTTTCCAGGCGGATGAAGCGGCCATGCAGCGTGCTTTTGTCCGGGAGCGTCGCGGGTTGCCAGTGCAGTTCAGTGGTGGGCATGAGCAGGTTCCAGTCCTAGAGTGCTTTGCGAAATTGGATGAAGCCAGGACGTTCGGCGATGCGTTCATACAGCTGAATCGCCCTGGCATTGGTTTCGTGGGTCAACCAATGAACCTTGTCACAACCGGCTTCACGCGCCGTGGTGTAGACGAATTCGATCAACTGTCGTCCGACGCCGGTGCCGCGCTGCTCCGGCACTACGATCAAGTCCTGCAGGTAACAGGCATTTTTGATGCTCCAGTTGGAGCGATGGTAGATGAAGTGGACCATGCCGACGGCTTTGCCATCGTTCCAGGCCAGCGCGGCATGGGTCGGCTCGCTGGGGTCGAGAATGCGCTGCCAGGTGCTTTCAGTGACGCTGTCGGCGAGTTCAGTGTTGTAAAACTTCAGGTACGCCTTCCACAGCGGTAGCCATGCAGTGTGATCGTTCGGGGTGACAGAGCGGATCTGAATAGCGGTCACAGGTTTCTCCTTAGCGCATCAATCGGGCTATTTCGTTGTCATTGGGCGCGGAGCTCGCGGCAAGGCCATCACGCACGCCGGCAATATCGGGAGCGTTGCGGTTCTGGGTGAGCTTGCGTTTGCCTTCCAGTCGGCTGATAGGCACTGCAAAACCGACGATAGCGCCGAGCATCTTGTCGATGTAGTCGGCAGGTGCGTCCTCCAGCGTCCAGGGTTTGGCGCGACCTGCTTCATGCTTCTCTGTCAGCGCGCGAACCAGATCGCGCAGGCGATGGGCGTCATGAAACACCTCGGCAGGCCCGTAAGCGTGGACCGCGAGGTAATTCCAGGTCGGGACCGCTTGGCCGTGTTCAGCCTTGCTCGGGTAAAACGACGGACTGACGTAAGCGTCCGGGCCAGGGAAAATCAGCAAGGCCTCGGTGCCGCTCTCCATCTCCTGCCATTGCGGGTTGGCTTTGGCCAAGTGCCCATGCAGGGTTCCATAAGGCCCTTGCTCAGGGCTGAGCAACAGCGGGATGTGGTTGGCCAGGAGACCGCGTGCGCCATGGGTCACGAGAATGCCCAAGCGCGTGCCTTCGATTTGCTGATGAAGGGTTGAAAGGTCGTCTTCGTTGAATGCGCGAGGTATGTACATAAAGCTTTTCCTTGGCTGATGGCTAAATCCTAGGCAGGCTATTGGTTGGTTGTAAGAGCCATTCCACGTCAATTTAGTAGGGCCAATGTCATGTCCGCCAGCGCGCTGTCTTTTCCGTTCAACCCTGCGGGTATCGAACTTGATCGTCGTCGCGGGCTAAGCCGGCAGCTGTATCAACTCTTGCGCCAGCGGATTCTCGACGGTGGTCTGAGCAGTGGCACGCGTCTGCCGGCTACTCGCGACCTGGCGACGTCGCTGTCCATTTCGCGCAACAGCGTGATGCGCGCCTATGACCAGCTCTACGCCGAGGGTTTCATCGAAGGCCGTATCGGGGATGGCACTTACGTTGCGCAATTACCGACAAAGCCGAGTGCAACGAAGCGCACATCAAATTACTTATCCACAAAACCATCCACAGGGTTGTTAACAGGCTTACCCACAGGTTTATCCACAAACACACCCGAAATGCCTGGTTTTTTACCCAATAAAGTTATCCACAGCCCAGCGCTCAACCTTCTGCAACAGCATCATTTACCCCAGCCAAAGGGCGATGCGCCGCGAGCCTTTCGGGTCGGTGTGCCAGCGTTTGACCTGTTCCCGTTCGGTGTTTGGGGTAAGTTACACGCGGCTTTCTGGCGAAAGCCGGATCTTGGGACGCTGGGGTACGGCGAGCCGGCCGGGGATTGGCGCCTGCGTGAATTGATTTCAGCGTATTTGCGCAGTTCGCGTGGTCTGCACTGCAGCGCTGAGCAAATAGTGATCACCAGTGGCGCACAGCAAGCGATCAGCCTTTGTGCACAGCTGCTGTTGGCGCCGGGTGATGCGGTCGCGGTGGAGAATCCCGGCTACCGCGCGGCCGGTCATGCGTTTGCCATCGCCGGTGCGCGCTTGCACGGTATCGCAGTGGATAACGAGGGCATGCAGTGCACTTCGCTGTCGCAAGGTGATTACACACTGGCCTACGTCACCCCGTCGCACCAATACCCCACGGGCGTGACGATGAGCCTGGCACGGCGCCTGGAGTTGTTGGCCTGGGCCGAGCGCACCCAAGGCTGGATCGTCGAGGACGATTACGACGGCGAGTACCGTTATAGCGGTGCGCCCCTGGCGCCCTTGGCGGCACTGGATCGGCACGGGCGTGTTTTGTATGTCGGCACCTTTGGCAAGATCGCCTTTCCGGCGTTGCGCTTGGGGTATCTGGTGCTGCCGTTGGGATTGGTGAGTGCGTTCGGTCAACGGCGGGCGTTGGACATGCGGCACTCCGAAGTCAGTACGCAGGCTGTAATGGCTGAATTCATTGCTGCCGGGCATTTCCAGCGACACATCCGGCGCATGCGCCGTGCGGCTCTGAGTCGTCGCGATGCGCTGTTGGCAGGCTGGCCTGAAGACGTGCCTGGGTGCGGGGCGATGCCCAAAGTGGTGGCGGGGCTGCATGTCGCCGTGCCCGTGGACAGCCTGGCGCGCGAGCGTGAACTGGTGGCCAAGGCTGCAGGTGTAGGCGTCGAAATCAACCCGCTGAGCGACTATTGGTTGCCAGACTCAAGCGCGCCCGTGGATAACCGGGCAGGCTTGGTATTGGGGTTTGCGGCGGTGCCTGAACCCGGTATTCACGAGGCGCTGGCCAAGTTGCGGCACGCCTGGAAGGCGTAAGTTCGACAAGCCTTACGTGCTTCCTGTATGCGAATGGTGTGATGCGGTATGTCAGCCATACCGCATCACGAGCAAGCCCGCTCCAGCATCAGGTCCCCGACTTGATCTTGGTCCAGGCGCGTGTACGCGCCCGCTCCGCATCGTGCGTCAGGGGTTGCAGGGTGTAGAGGGTTTTCATCGCCGCTTCGGTCGGGTACAGATTCGGGTTGTTGCGAATCGCCGGATCGACCAGCTCAGTGGCGTCCTTGTTCGGGTTCGGGTAGCCGACAAAATCACTGATCGGCGCGATCACCTTCGGTTGCAGCAGGTAGTTGATGAAGGTGTAGGCGTCTTCAGGGTCTTTGGCGCCTTTAGGGATGGCGAGCATGTCGAACCAGATCGGGGCACCTTCTTTAGGCAGGCGCATGTCGACGACCACGCCGTTCTTGGCTTCTTTGGCGCGGTTGGCCGCTTGCGAGAAGCTGCCCGAGTACCCGACGGCCACGCAGATGTCGCCATTTGCGATATCCGCCATGTACTTCGATGAATGGAAGTAGGTGATATACGGACGGATCTTCAGCATCAGCGCTTCGGCTTTGGCGTAGTCGGCCGGCTTGGTGCTGTTTGGCGGCAAGCCCAAGTGCTGCAAGGCCAGCGGCATGATTTCAGACGGTGAGTCGAGCAGGGCCACGCCACACTGTTTGAGCTTGCTGATGTTCTCTTCCTTGAAGATCAGGTCCCAGCTGTCGACCGGTGCATTGTCACCCAGCGCGGCCTTGACCTTGTCCGGGTTGAAGCCGATCAGGATGGTACCGTACATGTAGGGCACCGCGAATTTATTGCCCGGGTCGTTGGCTTCCAGGAGTTTCATCAGCTTGGGGTCGAGGTGCGGCCAGTTCGGCAATTTGCTGCGGTCCAGCGGCTGGAATACCCCGGCCTCGATCTGCTTGGCCAGGAACACGTTGGACGGTACGACCACGTCATACCCGGAGTTGCCGGTCAGCAGCTTGGCTTCCAGCGCCTCGTTGGTGTCGAAAATGTCGTAAATCAGTTTGGTCTTGGTGTCTTTCTGGAAGTCCACCAGCGTCTGCGGGGTGATGTAGTCGAACCAGTTGTAAACGCGCAGCGTGCGTTGCTCTTCGGCCTGGACCGCGCCGCAGAGCAGGGAAGCACACAGGGCGGGTGCAATAAGACGTTTGAGTCTGTTCATTGTTATCTTCCTGATAAGTCGGTGGGGTCAGGCGCTTTCGAAACCTTCCAGCACATTCACGGCATTGATGCCGATTTCTTCGACGGCATAACCGCCCTCCATCACGAACAGCGTCGGCAAGCCGAGACGGGCGATGCGCTCACCCATGCGCAGGTAGTCCGGGCTGTCGAGCTTGAACGTCGAGATGGGATCGTCCTTGAACGTGTCGACACCGAGGGAAATCACCAGCACGTCCGGGGCGTAGGCCTCGATTTGCTTGCAGGCCTGTTCCAGCGCAGCGCTCCAGTGGTCCCAGTCGCTGCCAGCGGCCAGCGGGTAGTTGAAGTTGAAACCTTCGCCCGGCCCCTCGCCATGCTCGTCGGCGTAACCGAGGAAGAAGGGAAACTCGGCTTCAGGATGGCCGTGGATCGAGGTAAAGAGCACATCGTTGCGTGAGTAGAAGATCGATTGAGTGCCGTTGCCGTGATGGTAATCGACATCGAGAATCGCCACTTTCTGCCGGCCCTGATCGAGAAATGCCTGAGCGGCGATGGCGGCGTTATTCAGGTAGCAGTAACCGCCCATCAAATCGCTAGCGGCGTGATGGCCGGGTGGTCGGCACAATGCGAACGCGCTACGAGCGCCATTTTCGACGGCGGCCTGAGCGGTCAGAGCGACTTGCGCTGCGCTATAGGCGGCTTGCCAGGTGCCAGCGGTAATCGGTGCGCCGGCATCGAAGCTGTAATAACCCAACTGACCCAACAGGTTGGCAGGAATTACTTCGCGCAAGGTTCGCGCAGGCCAGGTGAAGGGCAGCAAGTCGCCTTCATGGTTCAACTCGGCCCAGCGTTGCCATGCGCCCTGGAAAAACGTCAGGTACGCCTCACTGTGAATGCGCTTCAGCGGTTCAAGACCAGCGTCACGCGGCGTCTCGACCGGACCAAGGTGGCGTGCCTGTACGCGTTGCAGGATGTGATCGGCGCGCGAGGGCATTTCAAAGCAGGGCATCAGTTGCCCGTCTATCAGTTCGCAGCGACCGTGGTGCAAGTGATGATCATCCGAGTAGATCGTCAGCATCTTCTTATTCTCCCCTAGGGCTGTGGCTGTGCCTCATTCTTGCGGTGCGCGGCGGATCAGTGAACGACGGCAACGGCCAAAAGGGGATAAATATGGCCAATAACACTGACCGGATATCGCCTCTTATTGAGGCGTCACGCCCTAAACCGAGGCGAGGGTGCAAACAGCATCAGAATCGGAAGTGGCTGGGCGCGACGCCGCTCCAGCGCAGGAAGGCGTGACGAAAGCTCGCGGTCTCGCTGAAGCCCAGTTCCTCGGCAATGCGGTGGATGGGTAACCGGGCCTCATGCAGCAAGTGCTTGGCTCGCTCGAAGCGTAGCTCGTCGAGCAATTGGCGGATGCGTTCGAGCCAGGCCTGGCGACCTGTGAACTCGATATTTTGCCGGCGACAGCGTGCGTGCATGTCGCGATGGGTGATCGGGTCTGCCAGCGGCAACGGCTGTTCAAGCCAGCGTTTGTCGAAGGCGAAGGCGTGATCATACAAGGGGGCGTTGAACTGCAACGGGCAGGCAAAGCTTTCGTGATAGCTGGCGGTGTAATCAGGGGCGTCGTGGGCGAAACGTGCGCTGAGTAATGGCAGGGGCTTGCCGAGCAAGTCATCGCAAATGACTTTCAGCGAGGCCAGGCACAGCTCGGCGTTAAAAACCGCCAGCGATTCACTGTCGCGGTAATCGCTGGCGCTTAGCCAGACGCGGTCGCCATCGTCATGCAGGCGCAGTTCGAACAGTGTTCCCAAGAGCGCCGGATACATCAGCGCCAGGCGCAAGGCGTCACCTAAGGTGGCACTCGTGAGCAGGGCGTAACCGAGGACACCATAGGATGACACGTGCATGCGCCGTCCCAACTCCAGGCCGATTTCCTTGCGCAGTGCAACGGCATTGGCGCAGACCTGCATTTCCTGGTGGGTGGCGATACGAATATCGGGCCTGCCCAAGTCCGCAGCAGTGATCCCGCTGCCTGCCAGCAGCGCATCGCCGGACAAACCTTCAGCCTCGAAGGTGCTGAGTACCAGCGACACGGCATTGAGGGTGGTGAGATGGGAATGCAGCATGAGCGAATTCCGGCGGTGGGTAACAACCGGGAGTGGAGCAAGTTGTATGCCGCGCCCTAATGGGCGCGCGCTTGCCCGCGAAGGCGGCCTGACGGTTATCGCAACTCCCCACACACATCCAGCTCAACCAGGCGTCGTACTTCATCTTGCGCAAGCCCTGCGCCCAACAACGCATGGAGTTTGCCGAACGCGGCTTCGCGGGTCATGCCGCCGCCGGACAGTACGCCAACCCCGCGCAGACGACTGCCGGCTTCGTAGATGTCCAGTTCGACGCCGCCTTCATGACACTGAGTGATGGCAACCACGCAGATGCCGCGTTGCCGGGCGCGTTGCAGGCTGGCGAGGAATGCCGGGTTGTCGCTCGGGCCCGTGCCGCTGCCGAAGCATTCCAGGACCAGCGCCTGAATCCCGCTGTCGAGTAAACCATCCAGATGTTGCGCACTGATGCCGGGAAACAAGGGCAGCACGGCGACGTTGGCGATGCTTTTCGGCTGACGGTAATCCAGTGCAGCGGGCACAGACTGCGCCGACTTACCCTCCCGCGAGCGCTGCAACGCGGCGAACGGATGACGACCAAAGCTGCGAATTTTTGCGCAGCGGGTCGGTGCCAGTAGCTCGCCATGGAAGTACAGCTGCACGCCCGGCGCCAAGCCTTGGCCCAGGGCAAGCAGGGCGCCGTTGAGGTTTTCCCAGGCATCACTGTTCTCGACGCCAGCGGGCAGCATCGAACCGGTGAACAGCACGGGTGCGCTCAGCCCGAGCAACTGAAAGCTCATCGCCGCCGCGCTGTAGGCCAGGGTGTCAGTGCCGTGCAGGATCAATACCGCGTCGCAGCCATCGACATCCACGGCCTCGATCACCGCTTCACGCAGACGCTGCCAGTAGGTGGGGGTCATGTTGGCGCTGTCGATCAACGGCAGTAGTTCGCGAAACCGCCAGTTCGGTACCTTCAGTTCTGGTTGGGCAGCCAGTTGCTCGGCCATCCGCGCCTCGAATCCCGAAGCCGGAGCCAGCCCGTTGGCGCTGGCCTGCATGCCGATGGTGCCGCCGGTGTAGAGCACCATGACCTGCTGAGCGGGTGGCGGGGTTTCGCGATTCATGGCACTTCTCCTTTGGGTGATCGGCCAAGGCTATGGCGTGTCTAGTGAAAAGTAAAAACAAGCTGGCAAAAAAAAGGGCCTGAAGAGTGATCTTCGGGCCCTCAAAAGGGAGAGAGGTGTCTAGTCTCTCAGCCTGGTGAGCGTGTTGCTGCCTGGGGCTGAAGGTCAGGCCTTCAATGGCACCAAGCGTGGCGCAATCATGTTTTCCGGGCGCAGGATGTCGGCGAGCATGGCGTCGTCGAGCAAGCCTTCTTCGCGCACCAGTTCCAGTACGCCACGGCCGCTTTCCAGAGCGATGCGGGCGATACGGGTGGCGTTTTCATAACCGATGTATGGGTTCAGGGCGGTGACCAGGCCGATCGAGTGCTCGACCAGTTCGCGGCAGCGTGCTTCGTTGGCGGTGATGCCGACGATGCAATGCTCGCGCAGCATATCCATGGCGCGTTGCAGCAGGCGGATCGAGTCGAAAATCTTGTAAGCGATCAGCGGCTCCATCACGTTCAGCTGCAATTGACCCCCTTCTGCGGCGATGGTCAGTGCCAGGTCGTTGCCGATGATCTGGAAAGCCACTTGGTTGACCGCTTCCGGGATAACCGGGTTGACCTTGCCGGGCATGATCGAGCTGCCTGGCTGACGTGCTGGCAGGTTGATTTCATTGATGCCGGTACGTGGGCCGCTGGACAGCAGGCGCAGGTCGTTGCAGATTTTCGACAGCTTGACCGCAGTACGCTTGAGCATCCCGGAGAACAGGACGAAGGCGCCCATGTCGGACGTGGCTTCGATCAGGTCGGCGGCAGGCACCAGCGGTTGACCGCTGATGAGCGCCAGACGCGATACGGCCAGGTGCTGGTAGCGGGGGTCGGCGTTGATGCCGGTGCCGATGGCGGTGCCGCCCAGGTTCACTTCGGTCAGCAGTTCCGGAGCGAGGCTGCGCAGACGATTGAGGTCTTCGCTCAAGGTGGTGGCGAAGGCCCGGAACTCTTGACCGAGGGTCATCGGCACGGCGTCCTGCAACTGGGTACGGCCCATTTTCAGAACGTGGTTGAATTCCTGGCCCTTGGCGGCGAATGCCTGAATCAGGCTGTCGAGGCTGGCGAGCAGGGCGTCGTGACCGAGCAGCAGGCCCAGACGGATTGCCGTCGGGTAAGCGTCGTTGGTCGACTGCGCCATGTTCACGTCATTGTTCGGGTGCAGGTATTGGTACTCGCCCTTGCTGTGGCCCATGGCCTCCAGCGCGATGTTGGCGATGACTTCGTTGGCATTCATGTTGGTTGAAGTGCCAGCGCCGCCTTGAATCATGTCCACCACGAACTGCTCGTGGAAATCGCCGCGAACCAAACGGGCGCAGGCTTCGCTGATGGCAGCGTGCTTGGCTTCGCTGAGGTGACCGAGTTCGCGGTTAGCGTCAGCGGCGGCTTGCTTGACCATGGCCAGGGCCACGACCAGCTTCGGGTAATGCGAAATCGGAACGCCGGAGAGACGGAAGTTGTTCACCGCCCGCAGGGTCTGGATGCCGTAGTACGCTTCAGCGGGTACTTCAAGGACGCCAAGCAGGTCTTTTTCGATGCGCAATGATGCAGCGGAGGACATGATAGAGATAGTCTCAAGAAAGGCACGGATAATGCCGGAACGCCGCTGATGCTAGGCTTGTGGGCAATTTTGGGCTAATGCTGTTAAGCGCTGGCCTATGCACAAACGGCATAATGTCGATGTGACGTTACGATTGTGACGAGCGTATGAACAAGATGTAGTTGCTTTTTTGCAGGTGCGGGGCGGGTCGTTGCAAGTCCGTCCCTGCCGTGATTGGAGGACGTGATGAACCTGGAAAGTAAATGGCTGGAGGACTTCAGTGCCCTGGCCGCCACCCGCAGTTTTTCCCAGGCGGCCGAGCGTCGCTTCGTGACGCAACCTGCTTTCAGCCGCCGGATTCGCAGCCTTGAGTCGGCACTGGGCCTGACGTTGGTCAATCGCTCGCGCACGCCCATCGAGCTGACGGCTGCCGGACAACTGTTTCTGGTAACCGCGCGCACCGTCGTCGAGCAGCTTGGCGAGGTGCTGCGTCATCTGCATCACCTGGAGGGCGGGCAGGGCGAAGTCATGCAAGTCGCGGCGGCGCACTCTTTGGCCTTGGGTTTTTTCCCGCGCTGGATTGCCCAGCTGCGTAACGAAGGGCTGAACATTGCCACCCGGCTGGTGGCGACCAACGTTGGCGATGCGGTACATGCGTTGCGTGAGGGCGGTTGCGATCTGATGCTGGCGTTCTACGACCCGGATGCGGCGCTGCAGATGGACGCTGAAATTTTCCCCTCGCTGCACCTTGGGCATACGGAGATGTTGCCCATCTGCGCGGCAGACGCCAACGGCCAACCGTTATTCGACCTTGAAGGCGATGCCAGTGTGCCGTTGCTCGCCTACAGCGCCGGAGCATTTCTGGGGCGCTCGGTGAACCTGCTGCTGCGTCAGCGCAGCTTGCGCTTCACTACGGTCTACGAAACAGCCATGGCGGACAGCCTGAAAAGCATGGCGCTCGAAGGCCTGGGCATCGCCTGGGTGCCGCAGCTCAGCGTGCGTGCTGAACTGGCGCGGGGTGAGTTGGTGGTGTGTGGTGGCCCACAATGGCATGTGCCGCTGGAAATTCGTTTGTACCGTTGTGCGTTGGTGCGCAAGGCCAACGTGCGGTTGTTGTGGCGCAAGCTGGAAGGCGGTGCGGCACAGGGTGCGTCTTGAGTGCTTAAGGCGATTCGCTCAAATAAGCGGCGATGGCTTCTTTGTTTTTGTCGCTGTAGTGGTAACAGTTCGCTCTTACGTTGATGCGGGTCGGGAATATATTGGTTTCACACCACCAACTGCCTTTGAATAAAACTTCTGAGTGCTCATGCGTCCCGCCGAGCAGATGACCTATTTCATGCGCGGCGGCAGAGTAACTGCCCAGCGATGCAATGCCTGCGTAACTCTTGTCTCTGGCGACACCCAAAGTCATCCCGTTTATTTTTTCGTGTGTTAACAGCAAATACTTGGTTCTGCTGTTCATGGGCAGATTGTTTTTGTCGATGTAGTCATTCACTTCTCGTTGCCAGCCGTCCAGTATTTTTGTCAGGTTTTCACCTTGATACGGGTATTGGGTTATGGGCGCGACGTTCTGTATGAAGTCTATGTACACCCTGCGCCGGGTGAAGCTTTCAAGGTCCTTGCGCAGCCACGAGAAGTAGTCTTTAGCGATATTTTCGCGTTCAGCTTGTGGGATATCGTCGTGCAGAAATACATAGAAGTAGAGCGGAGTTTTCGTGAATTTCTCATCAGCGGAAGCCGGTGGAATGATGATCGTAAGCAGGGTGCTTAGTGTTAAAGCGAGTGTTCTTAAATGAATGAGCATGGGCGATCTCGATGGCGATAGTTTTCGTTGATTAATGTCCGTACTGGATGACGGGGTCTGCCCGGAACTGTGTTTGCTTCAGACATGAAAGCAGCTAAGCCGAAACGGTTGCGATTTGTTAGTTGCTGTTGGCGTCACCTAAAGTAGTAAGTTGCGTACAGAAGATGTAGGACCTTTTGCCATGAAGGATTTCGGTCGCGGGTGCCGTGTGCAGACCTCGCCAGGGCCCTGCGGACAGATGGTCACCAAGGGGGCTGTCTTCCCTGTGCTTTACGGTATACTGCGCGGCCTTTGGCCGGTTCGACCGGCCATAATTCGTACAGCAAGCCACGCCGGTTCTCCCGCGTGGCTTGTTTGTTTTTTGACGCGCCTGCGGGCGTCCAATAGAAGAGGCACGACGATGAGCGCACTGGTTGGCGTGATCATGGGCTCCAAGTCCGATTGGTCCACCCTTAGCCACACCGCCGATATGCTGGAAAAGCTAGGCATCCCTTACGAAGTCAAAGTGGTGTCAGCCCACCGGACGCCGGATTTGCTGTTCCAGTACGCCGAACAGGCTGAAGCCCGTGGCATTGAAGTGATCATTGCCGGTGCTGGCGGTGCGGCTCATTTGCCAGGCATGTGTGCGGCCAAGACTCATCTGCCCGTGCTGGGCGTGCCCGTACAGTCGTCGATGTTGTCGGGCGTTGATTCCCTGCTCTCTATCGTGCAGATGCCTGCCGGGATTCCTGTGGCGACCTTGGCTATCGGCAAAGCGGGCGCAATCAACGCCGCATTGTTGTCGGCCAGTATCCTCGGCGCCAAGCACCCGCAATTCCATGCAGTGCTGAAGAAATTCCGCGCTGAGCAGACAGACAGCGTCCTGGACAATCCAGACCCACGCGACGCCTGAGGTTTTTCCATGAAGATCGGTGTAATCGGTGGCGGCCAGTTGGGTCGCATGTTGGCTCTGGCAGGGACCCCGCTAGGCATGAGTTTCGCTTTTCTCGACCCGGCGCCGGATGCCTGTGCCGCTGCGTTGGGCGAACATCTGCGTGCCGATTACGGCGATCAGGATCATCTGCGCCAGTTGGCCGATGAAGTCGATCTGGTGACCTTCGAATTCGAAAGTGTGCCAGCAGAAACCGTGGCGTTCCTGTCGCAGTTCGTGCCGGTTTATCCAAGTGCCGAAGCGCTGCGGATTGCCCGTGATCGCTGGTTCGAAAAGAGCATGTTCAAGGACCTCGGCATTCCAACGCCTACCTTCGCTGATATCCAGTCGCAAGCCGATCTGGACGCCGCAGTGGCCAGCATTGGTCTGCCTGCCGTGCTGAAAACCCGCACCCTCGGTTATGACGGCAAGGGCCAGAAAGTACTGCGTACAGCGGCTGATGTGGTCGGCACGTTTGCTGAGTTGGGCAGTGTTGCCTGTTTGCTGGAAGGTTTCGTGCCCTTCACGGGTGAAGTGTCGCTGATTGCCGTGCGCGGCCGCGATGGCGAAACGCGCTTCTATCCGCTGGTGCACAACACCCACGAAAATGGGGTTTTGCGTCTGTCGATTGCCAGCACCGCGCATCCGCTGCAAGCGCTGGCTGAGGATTACGCCGGTCGCGTACTCAAGCAACTCGATTATGTCGGCGTGCTGGGGTTCGAGTTCTTTGAAGTCGATGGCGGTTTGAAGGCCAACGAGATTGCACCCCGTGTGCATAACTCGGGGCATTGGACCACCGAAGGCGCCGAGTGCAGCCAGTTCGAAAACCACCTGCGGGCGGTGGCGGGTTTGCCGTTGGGCTCCACTGCCAAGGTCGGCGAAAGCGCCATGCTCAACTTCATCGGTGAAGTGCCGGCTGTGGACAAGGTCGTCGCCATCGATGACTGCCATCTGCATCACTACGGCAAGGCGTTCAAGGTTGGGCGCAAAGTGGGTCACGCCACCTTGCGCTGTGCTGATCGCGCCACCCTTGATCGGCAGATCAAAAAAGTCGAAGCGCTGATCAAGCTGTAATAGCTGCAATAGACGCATGTGGAACCAATCCTGCCAGCGGTTCTCTGATGACAGGACGCTAATGCCGTCATCAGGCCTTGGTTCGTCCAATTAATACAGAGGAAAAGGCATGGGTATTATCGGAACCATTTTTATCGGTTTGATCGTGGGCTTGCTGGCTCGCTTCCTCAAGCCAGGCGATGACAGCATGGGTTGGATCATGACCATTGTGCTGGGTATCGGGGGCTCGCTGGCTGCGACCTACGGGGGTCAGGCGCTGGGCATTTATCAGGCAGGCCAGGGCGCGGGTTTCCTCGGCGCATTGGTGGGTGCGGTGGTGCTGCTGGTGCTTTACGGCATGATCAAAAAAGACTGACAGTTATTCATCGGCTCTCTGCGCTATTGCTGCGCAGAGAGCTAGTGAGACCACATACATTGCCGAGCTCTCCCATGCGCCGTCTCCTCCTTATAGCGCTGCTGTTGGCTTCCGGGCTGGCCCGCGCCGAGCTGCCAGAAACCGATTGGCTCGAGCTGATGCCCAAGTCGGATCAAAAAGCCCTCGAGGCCATGCCTGAAATCGATCACAACTCCCCGGAAGCGCAGGGGACGTTCGATAGCAAAGGCGGTTTGAAGCAGAGCAAAGGCTTGCCTGCCGTGATGTACTCGGCCAAGACCGTACCCGCCATGAATGGCAAAAATATCCGTCTTGGTGGTTATCCCGTGCCGCTGGAAACAGACGCGAAAGGCCGCAGTACCCTGTTCTTCCTCGTGCCATATCCGGGCGCATGCATCCATGTGCCGCCGCCGCCACCCAATCAACTGGTGCTGGTGCGTTATCCAAAAGGCCTGAAGCTGGACGATATCTACACGCCGCTGTGGGTGATCGGCACGCTGAAGGTCGAGGCGGTCAGCAATAACATGGCCGATGCGGCCTACGCGCTGGATGCTTCGAAGGTCCGCGTCGTGGTCGAAGCGGACCTGTAGCGGTTACGCTTCCGGCAACGCCGCCAGCGGCTCGGCCCAGATGCTGACACTCAGGGTGTGCATGGCATCTGGCGCCAACGTGACGACATCGGACAGGACGTTGGCGGTCTCGACACAAACCATGTGCTGCCAGCCGTCTTCGGCCATGTCGCTTAAGGTCCTGGTCTTGTCGACCCACGGATTCCACAGCACCGCTGACTTTGAGCCGCTGGTCATGATCTGAATCCGTCGCTGCCAGCCCGGATCGACGATGCTCAGATGGTGCGGTGTGTCCAGGTAAACGCGGTCCGTCTCGGCCGTGAAATGCAGGTCGCCGTCCTGCCGATGCTCGTCTTCCCAGTTTTTCAATGTGTCCAGGTAACGCGAGCCGTCCAGGCCTTCGACGTGGACCTGTCGTGCATCGCTGACCGCGAAATAACTGTGCAATGCCTGGCTGAAGGTAACGTCTTCGGTGCCAGCGTTGTAGCTGAGCAGGCTGACATGCAACTGCTCGTCCAGACGAATGCTCAGTTTGAGGGCGACGTTATGCGGCCAACCAGGCAAATGACCTTCAGCCTGCGGCAATACGAATTCGGCGAGTAACGCGTCGCCATCATTGCCAATGCCCAGCAATTCCCAGTCTAGTACCCGGACTTCGCCGTGGGCGTTGGCCGGTTCGCTGCTGTTGCGCATCGCCTGTACGCTGGCAGGGTTGCGCTCCAGATTGCCAAACCAGGGCCAGCAAATCGGAATACCGGCGCGGATCGGCTTGCCTTGTTTGAAGACAGCTTTGTCGTTTAGCCAGATCAGTGGCGGCTCGCCGTCCACTTGGTAGCTGAGGATGTGCGCGCCTTGCTGGGCGACGAGTAACTCGGCCTGACCGTGGCGGATGCGCCAGCAGTTGAGCTCACCGAGTTTGACGGATTCGACATGGGGCGTTGGCATGCGGGGGTGCTCACTCAAGTACAGTGATAAAAGTAGACCGTGCGACAGTCAACGAGTTTACCCCAGCAGACCGATACCCAGGCTTATCGCCGTGCCGGTACCGAGCGAGTGCGGCCGCTACCATCGATGGCGACGAACACAAACACCGCTTCGGTGACTTTGCGCCATTCGCTGGACAGTGGGTCATCGCTCCATACTTCGACCATCATCTGGATCGAGCTGCGGCCGATGTCCAGGGCCTGGGTATAGAAGGACAATTGCGCGCCGACTGCGACCGGGATCAGGAATGCCATGCGATCAATGGCTACGGTCGCAACGCGGCCGCCAGCGACTTTACTGGCCATGGCAGTTCCCGCCAAGTCCATTTGCGAGACCAGCCAGCCGCCGAAAATATCGCCGAAACCATTGGTTTCGCGGGGCAAAGCAGTAATTTGCAATGCAAGGTCGCCCTGCGGTATCGGATCTTCTTGTTCGAGTTCAATCATGCCTAGGGTGCCTCGACCCATGACTCTTTAATGTTTTGGTGCGGTTAACAGGCCTCAGTGAAAACGATGTTCATGAACAAATTGCGTTCATCCGCTTTCAGCGATGCCTTAAGGGGAAACTCTGCGAAAGCGGCTGGATTGGGCTCAGCGGCGATTTCGCACAGCAACCCGGAGTACGCTGGATTGTCTCTTACGGTCTGCGAGTATATCGATCGATGGACCATGCGACGACCACTCGGTTCTCATTTTGACTGCGTAAAGCGCCTGACTGTGTGCTTTTTAGAGAATTTGCTATCGTGCCGGACCCGATCGACTCTGTACTTTTCGCTATAAGGGCAATTTTGATGCCCATGTCAGCGTTTTCCTTAGTGAGGAAGTGTGCAAGCCGTCAAGCCTCAGCCAGCGTTGCTGATGCTCAGCAATCCCAAGAGAAGCCCTTGCCATGTCCACTGTGTCCTCAAGTACCGTGCAGCCCTCGCGCCCGCTGACCCGCAGCGACTATAAGACCTTGTCGCTTTCTGCCTTGGGCGGAGCGTTGGAGTTTTACGACTTCATCATTTTCGTGTTTTTTGCCACTGTGGTCGGCAAGTTGTTTTTCCCTGCGGATATGCCTGAGTGGCTGCGACTGATGCAGACCTTCGGTATTTTTGCTGCCGGTTACCTGGCGCGACCGCTGGGTGGCATCGTTATGGCGCACTTCGGCGACCTTTTGGGGCGCAAGAAAATGTTCACCCTGAGCATTTTCATGATGGCCGTACCGACCCTGATCATGGGCTTGTTGCCGACGTACGCGCAGATTGGCCTGTGGGCGCCGATTCTGCTGCTGTTGATGCGGGTTATTCAGGGTGCGGCGATTGGCGGTGAGGTGCCTGGCGCCTGGGTATTTGTGTCCGAGCATGTGCCGCCGCGCAGCATTGGCTACGCGTGCGGCACCCTGACCGCCGGCCTGACCTCGGGCATTTTGCTGGGTTCGCTGGTCGCCACCCTGATCAATAGCCTCTACAGCGCTGAGGAGATGCTCGATTACGCATGGCGGATTCCGTTTTTGCTTGGGGGCGTATTTGGTCTGCTGTCTGTTTACCTGCGCCGCTGGCTGCATGAAACGCCGGTTTTCGCCGAGCTGCAGCTGCGCAAGGCGCTGGCCGAAGAGGTGCCGCTCAAGGCCGTGTTGCGCGACCATCGCGGGGCGATCCTGTTATCGATGCTATTGACCTGGCTGTTGTCGGCTGGCGTCATCGTCGTGATCCTGATGACCCCAACGGTATTGCAAACGGTTTACGGCTTCTCCCCCGCGACGGCGCTGAAGGCCAATAGTCTGGCGATTGTCTGCCTGAGCCTGGGCTGTGTCGGCGCGGGTTCTCTGGCGGATCGCTTTGGCGCTGGCTGGGTGTTTATCCTCGGTTGCCTGGCGTTGCTTGTCAGTTCATGGACGTTCTATCACAGCCTTTTGGCGCACCCCGACTGGCTGTTTCCGTTGTACGCCGTCACCGGGTTATTTGTCGGCGTCATCGGTGCGGTGCCGTTCGTCATGGTCCAGGCCTTTCCGGCAGCCGTGCGGTTCTCGGGACTGTCGTTCTCGTACAACCTGGCGTACGCGATATTTGGCGGTCTGACGCCGATGGTGGTGACCCTCATGCTCAAGACCAGTCCAATGGGGCCGGCCTGGTACGTGGCAGCCCTCTGCGTCATGGGCATGCTGATTGGCATCCATTTGTTGCGCAAGCAACGCTGAGTGTTGAATCGCCTTGCCTGCTGGGCGAATGCCGCCGCCCCCTCCTGAACTGAACGGCTATCATTGAAAGTCGATGATGGCCTTTCATCTAATTGTCACATTGCTTTCATAGAGTGTTCACACGGCCCTTAGATACTTGGCGTCGATCCAATACCTATCCAATTTTGCTAGGAGCAAGGCATGAGACTTAAGCGATTGATGGCGGCTCTGACTTTCGTCGCCGCAGGCGTTGCCACCGCCACTGCGGTTGCTGCTGTTGACCCAGCTATTCCAGGCTATACCAAGACCACCGGTGTCTCGGGTAACCTGTCCAGTGTCGGCTCCGATACCCTGGCAAACTTGATGACCTTGTGGGCTGAGGCTTACAAAAAAGAATACCCAAGCGTGAACATTCAGATTCAAGCAGCCGGTTCGGCCACCGCACCACCTGCGTTGACTGAGGGCACCTCGAACCTGGGCCCGATGAGCCGCAAAATGAAAGACACCGAATTGGCGGCTTTCGAGCAGAAGTACGGCTACAAGCCAACTGCAATCCCGGTCGCGGTCGATGCCTTGGCTATTTTTGTACATAAAGACAACCCGATTCAGCACCTGACCATGGAACAAGTGGACGCGATCTTCTCCGCGACCCGTCTGTGTGGCGCCAAAGCCGAAGCCAAAACATGGGGTGATGTTGGCGTGACCGGCGACCTGGCTGGCAAACCGATCCAACTGTTCGGTCGTAACTCGGTATCCGGCACTTACGGCTACTTCAAAGAAGAAGCCCTGTGCAAAGGCGACTTCCGCGCTAACGTTAACGAACAGCCAGGTTCTGCTTCGGTTGTAAGCTCGATCAGCAGCTCGTTGAACGGCATCGGTTACTCAGGTATCGGCTACAAAACGTCCAGCGTGAAGACGGTTGCCCTGTCCAAGAAAGGCAGCACTGAATTCATCGAAGACAGCGAAGAAAACGCACTGAACGGCAAATACCCACTGTCGCGCTTCCTGTTCATCTACGTGAACAAAGCGCCGAACAAGCCTCTGGCACCGCTGGAAGCCGAGTTCGTGAAAATGGTCCTGTCTAAACAGGGTCAAGAAGTCGTGATCAAAGACGGTTACATCCCGTTGCCAGCCAAGGTTGCTGCAAAAGCACTGGCTGACCTGGGCTTGCAGGAAGGCGCTGCTAAGTAAGGGTTGACGCGGGGCACGCACTTTTTGCCCCGATCTCAATACCTGAGCGGGACCTGATTCAACGGGGTCCCGCTACTAATTTCGTAGTCCGCTGCCAGTACTTTTGGGCTGCGGATTTTTTGCGTCACCGCATTGTCATGTTTTTGTAATAAAGGACCGCTAGGGTGAGCGCATGAATGATCTGGCCAATTCCACCATGACTCAAAATTCCCCTCCCGAGCGAATTGACTTCAATGCGCCCGAGCTCAAGCGAAAACGCCGTATACGCGCGTTTAAAGACCGTCTGACCCAGTGGTATGTACTGGTCGGTGGCCTGGCAGTGCTGGCCGCTATTACGCTGATTTTCTTCTATCTTGCTTACGTGGTCGCGCCCTTGTTCCAAGGTGCGAAACTGACCACCGAGAAGGCGCTCAATCCGGCCTGGATGCAGGATGCGGGCAAGCCACTGATGATTGCCATCGAAGAGCAGAACAAGGTTGGCCTGCGAGTATCCGACAAGGGTGAAGCGCTGTTCTTCCGCATCGACGACGGGACCGAGCTCAAGCATGTCGCCTTGCCGATTCCGACGGGCACGACTGTGACGGCTATCGGTAAAGATCAGCCAGGCAGCCCGTTGATGGTGCTGGGTCTGTCCAACGGTCAGGCACTGGTGTTCAAACACAACTACCTGATCACCTACCCGGGCAACGTCAAGACCATCAGTCCGACCATCACGTATCCATTTGGCGAAGCGGCGCTGAGCCTGGACGAACAAGGCCGGCCCTTGGAGCACGTCAGCCTCAACGCCAGCGACAAAGTCCTGATGGTAGCGGGTTCCACCGGCTCGCAATTGCATGTGCTCTCCTTGTCCCAGGAAGAAAACATGATGACCGGGGAGACCACCAGCGAGTTGACCCGCATCGAACTGCCGCACATGACCGAAGTGGTCAAGGCAATCTTTATCGATCCGCGCCAGCAGTGGCTGTACGTGATCAACGGTCGCGCTCAGGCCGACGTCTTCAGCTTGCGTGATCGCAGCCTCAACGGCCGCTACAAACTGCTGGAAGACGGTAACGCTGAAGTCTCCGCCAGTACGCAATTGGTCGGCGGTGTGTCGCTGATTATCGGCAGCACCACGGGCGGTCTGGCTCAGTGGTTCATGGCCCGCGATACCGACGGCGAGTTGCGCCTGGAGCACATCCGTGACTTCCAGATGGGCACCACGCCGATCGTACAAATCACCGGCGAAGAGCGCCGTAAAGGCTTCGTCGCCCTCGACGCTTCCGGCAAGCTCGGGGTGTTCCATAGCACCGCGCATCGCACGCTGTTGGTCGATCAGGTGGCTCAGGGCCCAGGTGTCATGGGACTGTCGCCACGTGCTGACGAGGTCATCGTCGAAGAGGGCGGCAAGTTGCTGCCAATGAGCCTGCGCAACCCGCACCCGGAAGTTTCGTGGAGCGCGCTGTGGAGCAAGGTCTGGTACGAAAACTACGACGGACCGAAGTACGTCTGGCAGTCCACTGCGTCGAGCACTGACTTCGAGCCCAAGCTGAGCCTCGCGCCATTGACCTACGGCACCTTGAAAGCGGCGTTCTACGCGATGCTGCTGGCGGCGCCCCTGGCGATTGCCGCTGCGATCTACACCGCTTACTTCATGGCCCCGGGCATGCGCCGCAAGGTCAAGCCGGTGATCGAACTGATGGAAGCGATGCCGACAGTGATTCTCGGCTTTTTCGCTGGCCTGTTTCTGGCGCCGTATCTGGAAGGGCATTTGCCGGGGATCTTCAGCCTGTTGCTGCTGACACCGATTGGTATTCTGTTGGCGGGCTTTATCTGGAGCCGCTTGCCTGAGTCATTCCGGCTGCGAGTGCCGGATGGTTGGGAAGCCGCGATCCTGATACCTGTGGTGTTGCTGGTGGGCTGGTTGTCGTTGGGCATGAGCCCGTATATGGAAACCTGGTTCTTCGGCGGCGACATGCGCATGTGGATCACCAACGACCTGGGCATTACCTATGATCAGCGCAACGCACTGGTGGTCGGGCTGGCCATGGGTTTCGCAGTGATTCCGAACATCTACTCCATCGCTGAAGACGCCGTATTCAGCGTGCCGCGCGGTCTGACTCTGGGCTCGCTGGCCCTGGGTGCGACGCCATGGCAGACCATGACGCGGGTGGTGATCCTCACCGCCAGCCCTGGCATTTTCTCGGCCTTGATGATCGGCATGGGCCGCGCTGTCGGCGAGACCATGATCGTGCTGATGGCCACCGGTAATACACCGATCATGGACATGAACCTGTTCGAAGGCATGCGTACTCTGGCGGCGAACGTCGCGGTTGAGATGCCAGAGTCCGAAGTCGGCGGCAGCCATTATCGAGTGCTGTTCCTGGCAGCGCTGGTGCTGCTGATGTTCACCTTCGTGATGAACACCTTAGCGGAGCTGATTCGTCAGCGTCTGCGCAAGAAATATTCGTCTCTCTAAGGAAGGTAGAAGTCTGTGAAACAGAACTCCCTCAAGAGTTGGTTCAAGAGCGGTGCCCCTGGCGTCTGGATGAGCGCGGGCGCTGTGTCCATCGCGGTGATCATGACTCTGGGCTTGCTGACAGTGATCGCCGTCCGTGGCTTGGGTCACTTCTGGCCGGCTGATGTGGTGCGCGCGCAGTACAACGTGCCCAATCAGACTAACCATGTATTGATCGGTGAAGTGGTACAGGCCGAGGAAGTACCTCGCGTTCGCCTCAAGGGTGCGGGCTTGCCGGTACCCGATGTGGGTCCGGAGTTCATGACTCGCGAGCTGTTCAAGGTCGGTAACCGTGATACCAACCCAAGCGATTTCACCTGGGTTGTCGGCGAATGGCTGACGGAGCAGAGCAAACCTGCCGAGCTGATGACCCTGGAGCGACGTGAGTGGGGTAATTACTACGGCTACCTGGTCAACCTCAAGGAAGACGGCAAAGTCATCGCCGAAGGTGAAGCAGCCTGGCCGATTCTTCAAGAGCGAATCAAGCGCGTCGAAACCCTGGCCAGTGAGCTTGGCAGGCTCGAGAAAAAAGACATTGGTGCCATCAACCATGGCATCGAGCGTCTGCGTCTGCACAAACGCAAACTGGAACTCGACGGCAAGCTCGATGCTGCCGCTCAAGCGGACATGGACAGCGAGCGCGCCGAACTGGACGCTCGTTACCAGGCGATTGAGGGGCGACTGGGCTCGTTGCATGAGGCATTCAATCGCGACAGCCTGACAGCCCGCGATGCCAACGGCACCGAAGTGGTGATCAGCGTTGGCAAAGTGGTTCACGCTTACCAACCGAATGCCATGGGCACTTTTACCAAGCTTGGTTTCTACTTCAAGAAATTGTGGGAGTTCCTCAGCGAAGACCCGCGTGAAGCCAACACCGAAGGCGGGATCTTCCCGGCGATTTTCGGCACTGTGATGATGACCTTGATCATGGCCATGATCGTCACTCCGTTCGGCGTTCTGGCTGCGGTGTACCTGCGAGAGTACGCACGGCAAGGCCCGGTCACCCGGTTGATCCGTATCGCGGTGAATAACCTGGCCGGGGTGCCGGCGATTGTGTACGGGGTATTCGGTCTGGGTTTCTTTGTTTACGTGCTCGGCGGTTCGGTGGATCGGCTGTTCTTCCCTGAAGCCTTGCCAGCGCCGACCTTCGGCACGCCAGGCTTGCTCTGGGCGTCTCTGACCCTCGCACTGCTGGCCGTTCCCGTGGTGATCGTTGCCACCGAAGAAGGCTTGGCGCGTATTCCGCGTACCGTTCGCGAGGGCTCGCTGGCACTCGGCGCAACCAAGGCTGAAACCCTATGGAAGATCGTGCTGCCCATGGCCAGCCCGGCGATGATGACCGGGATGATTCTGGCGGTCGCCCGTGCTGCCGGTGAAGTGGCGCCGTTGATGCTGGTGGGTGTAGTGAAACTGGCGCCGTCGCTGCCGGTGGACGGCAACTACCCGTACCTGCACCTTGACCAGAAGATCATGCACTTGGGCTTCCATATTTATGACGTCGGCTTCCAGAGCCCGAACGTCGAAGCCGCGCGGCCGCTGGTGTACGCCACGGCGCTGCTGCTGGTACTGGTGATCGCCTTGCTCAACCTGTCTGCGGTGGCCATTCGTAACCACCTGCGCGAGAAGTACAAAGCGCTGGATAGCTGATTTGAAGAGCGCCGCCCACTCATGCGAGGAGGGCGGTTCGATGAAACGAATTGTTAGCGTATGGAGTAACCCTATGCAGCACGAAACCCATACCCATGGCATCAACATGTCCGCCCTGGGACGCGATAAGCAAGGCCTGAATCTGGCGAATGAAACCGTTGCGCTCGAAGTGCCGGGTCTGAGCCTGTTCTACGGCGACAAGCAGGCGTTGTTCGACGTCAGCATGAACATCCCGAAACAACGCGTGACCGCCTTTATCGGCCCGTCCGGCTGCGGCAAGTCAACCTTGTTGCGCACGTTCAACCGGATGAACGACCTGGTTGATGGCTGCCGTGTGGAAGGCGCCATCAACCTGTACGGCCACGACATCTATCGCAAGGGCGAAGACGTGGCTGAACTGCGTCGCCGCGTCGGCATGGTGTTCCAGAAGCCCAACCCGTTCCCGAAAACCATCTATGAAAACGTGGTGTACGGGCTACGTATTCAGGGCATCAACAAAAAACGTGTGCTCGATGAAGCGGTCGAGTGGGCGCTCAAGGGTGCGGCACTGTGGGAGGAGGTCAAAGACCGCCTGCACGAGTCGGCACTGGGACTGTCCGGTGGTCAGCAGCAACGTTTGGTGATCGCACGTACCATCGCTGTGGAGCCGGAAGTCCTGCTGCTTGATGAGCCGTGCTCGGCACTTGATCCGATCTCGACGCTGAAAGTCGAAGAGCTGATCTACGAGCTGAAAGCCAAGTACACCATTGTCATCGTGACCCACAACATGCAACAGGCGGCGCGGGTCTCCGACTACACCGCCTTTATGTACATGGGCAAACTGGTCGAGTTCGGTGATACCGACACGCTGTTCACCAACCCGGCGAAAAAACAGACAGAAGACTACATCACCGGTCGTTACGGCTAGGGCCTGGCTCGTTGGCCCTGAAGTACTGCTGCGGTCTCGTAGTTAACTGGACGTTCCAAGGACAATAAGCATGATCGATAAAGACAGCCTTACTCATCACATCTCCCAGCAGTTCAACGCCGAACTGGAGGAAGTGCGCAGCCATCTGCTGGCAATGGGTGGCTTGGTCGAGAAACAGGTCAACGATGCGGTGACCTCGTTGATCGAAGCCGACTCGGGCCTGGCCCAGCAGGTTCGTGACATCGACGACCAGATCAACCAGATGGAACGCAACATTGATGAAGAATGTCTGCGTATTCTTGCGCGTCGTCAGCCAGCGGCCTCCGACCTACGTTTGATCATCAGCATTTCCAAGTCTGTGATCGATCTGGAGCGCATCGGTGATGAGTCCACCAAAATTGCCAAGCGCGCCATTCAGCTGTGTGAAGAAGGCGAATCGCCGCGTGGTTACGTTGAAGTGCGGCATATCGGCGATCAGGTGCGCAACATGGTCCGTGATGCACTTGATGCGTTCGCTCGCTTCGATGCCGATCTGGCGCTGTCCGTGGCCCAGTACGACAAGACCATCGACCGCGAATACAAAACCGCGCTGCGCGAGCTGGTCACGTACATGATGGAAGACCCGCGTTCTATCTCGCGGGTGTTGAGCGTGATTTGGGTGCTGCGTTCGCTGGAACGTATCGGCGACCATGCCCGTAATATTTCGGAGCTGGTCATCTATCTGGTGCGCGGTACCGACGTCCGCCATATGGGCCTCAAGCGCATGAGGGAAGAAGTGCAGGGCGTCATTGACGATAGCGCTAATGTTCTGGTCAAACCTGACGATAAATAAGACTGCCTGCAAAAAAACGCCCGGCTCATTGTCGGGCGTTTTCGTTACGGGCTTTGAGTTCAAGCCGCCCGCGAACGAAAAGTCCTGGCGTCGTTAATCGGTTTAGCAATTGGCCATCAACCAGCGCTATGCTTGTCGGGATTTTAAAGGAAAGATCAATGAGTAAAGTCAGTGTACTGGTGGTGGATGACGCGCCATTTATTCGCGATCTGGTGAAAAAAGGTTTACGTAACTACTTTCCCGGCATTCACATCGAAGACGCCGTCAACGGTCGCAAGGCTCAGGTCTTGCTGGAGCGTCAGGCGTTCGATCTGGTGTTATGCGACTGGGAAATGCCGGAGATGTCCGGTCTGGAACTGCTGACCTGGTGCCGTGGGCAGGACAACCTCAAGGCCTTGCCGTTCATCATGGTCACCAGCCGTGGTGACAAGGAAAACGTGGTCCAGGCGATCCAGGCCGGTGTCACCGACTTTATTGGCAAGCCGTTCACCAATGAGCAGCTGCTGACCAAGGTCAAGAAGGCGCTGGCCAGAGTCGGCAAGCTCGACACCCTGTTGGCCAGCGCGCCAACCAAGATGAACTCGGCGTTCGGTAACGATTCCCTCAGCGCCCTGACCGGTGGCAAGGCGGAAGTGGTCAGGCCGGCCGCTGCGCCAGCTACCGGGCCGAAAGCGGCGCCGTTGATCAACTCGTCTGCCCGGGCCTTTGCGCCTGCTGCTGCGCCAGCCCTTGGCGGCCGCGGTCAAGGCCAATTGCGGTTGCCCAGTGGTAACCAGCAATGCGTGATCAAGGCGCTGAGCCTCAAGGAAGCGCTGCTGGTGGTGCGTCGCGGTGACGTCCTGCCACAGGTGCTCGACAGCGCCGTACTCGACCTTGAACAAGGCGAGAACGCCGAAGTCGCCCGTCTCAACGGCTACCTACACGCCATCGTCGCCTACGAACCCAAACCCGACAGCGATTGGCTGCAACTGACCTTCCGCTTTGTCGACCAGGACGCACAGAAACTCGACTACGTCTCCCGCCTGATCGCCCGCGGCACGGCGCAAAAGCACTTCGTACCGGGGGGTTGATCCCTGAGCGTCAGCACCTTCGCAGGCTTGCCTGCGAAGGTGCTGACGCGGTTTGTCTGATTTCCCTGCCTCTTTGCTACTGATTGATACCGCCACCCCCAAATGGCGGCAAATCGCTGCTACGCTCTCCCTGCCTCCCACTACCCAGATATCAATCACGATGCTCGAGCGCTGCTTACTCCTGTGTGCTCTGTTGCTGACCGCGCAATCGTCGGTGGCGGTGACCATCTATAAATTCACCGATGCCAATGGCGTGGTCTCGTTTACCGACAGGCCAACGGCGGGTGCTACGGTGGTGGTGCCTCGCGAGCGGATCGTCGAGCACCTTGAAAAACAGGTGCATCTGAACATCAAAAAGGACAAGGGCGTGCACAGCCTGTTTGTGCGCAACGATTCGTATGCGCCTGTCGAGGTGGAGTTGCAGGTCACGGCGCTGAAGAATGTGCTGGGCACCACGGGGCAGCCGATCCACCGTGTCATTCCCGCCCGCAGCGCTGTGCGTCTGGCCGTGCTCAGTCCCCGGCAGGCGGGCAAGGCGCTGAGTTACACGCCCAAGCTGCGCTACTCGCTGGGCGACCCTGGGCGTCAGCCTCAGGGTTACAGTTACCCGCTGCCTTGGCAGGGCGGGCCTTTTCGCTTGAGCCAGGGTCCCAATGGCGCCTTCAGCCACTTTGGTATTAAAAGCCGTTACGCGATGGACATTGCCATGCCCGAAGGCACGCCAATCATTGCCGCTCGGGCGGGGACGGTGGTTAAAACCGAGAATGGTCAATCGGGCCACGGTGCGGACCCTTCAGGTAATTTTGTCCGGATACTGCACGACGACGGCACCATGGGTGTCTATTTACACCTGATGCGTGGCTCGGTGAGCGTCAAGGAAGGTCAGCGCGTCGTTGTCGGCAGCGCGCTGGCGCGTTCCGGCAATACCGGTAACAGCAGCGGGCCCCATCTGCATTTCGTGGTGCAGCGTAACGGTGGGCTGGGGCTGGAGTCGATTCCCTATCGGTTCGCGGAGCGCGTCGACAGCCTGCCGAATTTTGCGGTAGGCGGGAACTGAGGCGGTCCGGAACACCCCTATCACGAATGAACTCGTTCCCACACAGACCGCACAGTAGATTGCGTCATCACGTGGGAACGAATGGGCCTTTCCAGGTCAATCGAGCTTGAGCACCTTGGCCAGGACGATTTTCGGCCCTTTCATCTTCTTGATGATGATGCGCAGGCCTTCGACTTCCAGCACTTCCTCTTCTTCGGGCACCCGCTTCAGGGTCTCGTAGATCAATCCGGCGAGTGTCTCCGCGTCGATGTGGTCCAGATCGATACCCAGCAGGCGCTCGATCTTGAACAGCGGCGTATCGCCCCGCACCAGCAGCTTGCCGGGTTGGTAGGCAAGAATGCCGCGTTCGGCCTTGCGGTGTTCGTCTTGGATATCGCCGACCAATACTTCCAGCACGTCTTCCATGGTCAGGTAACCGATGACTTTGCCGTCGGCCTCCTCAACCAGTGCGAAGTGCGCGCCACCCTTGCGGAACTGCTCCAGCAGGCGTGACAGGGGCATGTGTTTGGATACGCGCTCCAATGGCCGGGTCAGCTCGGAGAGGTTGAACGACGCGGGGATATGGTCCAGCGCGGCCAGTTCCAGCAACAAGTCCTTGATGTGCAGCAGGCCGACGAATTCGCCACGCTCTGCATCGTAGACCGGGTAGCGGCTGAATTTGTGACGGCGGAACAGGGCCAGGATTTCCTTGAGCGGTGCATTGCAGTCGAGGGTCACCAGGTCTTCGCGGGAATTGGCCCAATCGACCACCTCCAGTTCGCCCATTTCGACGGCGGAGGCCAGCACGCGCATGCCTTGATCGCTCGGGTCCTGGCCTCGGCTCGAATGCAGAATCAGCTTCAGTTCTTCACGGCTGTATTGATGATCGTGATGCGGGCCGGGTTCGCCTTGGCCAGCGATGCGCAGGATGCCGTTGGCGCTGGCGTTGAGCAGGTAAATCGCCGGGTACATGGTCCAATAGAACATATACAGCGGCACGGCCGTCCATAACGACAACAGCTCGGGTTTGCGGATCGCCCAGGATTTGGGGGCCAGCTCGCCGACGACGATGTGCAGGTAAGAGATGATGAAAAACGCACTGAAGAACGATATGCCCTTGATCAATTCCGGCGACTGTACGCCGACCATGTCCAGCAGCGGTGCCAACAAGTGGGCAAACGCAGGCTCACCGACCCAGCCAAGGCCGAGGGAGGCGAGGGTGATACCCAACTGGCAAGCTGAAAGATAGGCGTCCAGCTGACTGTGGACCGTGCGCAGGATATGACCGCGCCAGCCGTTTTTAACGGCGATGGATTCGACCTTGGTCGAGCGCAGCTTGACCATGGCGAACTCGGCGGCAACGAAAAAGCCGTTGAGCAGAACCAGGACCATTGCAAAAAGAATCATGCCGAAATCGGCAAAAAGTGAGGCTAGGTTATAACTAGGGGAAGGGTCCATGGTGGAGTTTTAAAGGTTCCGTATTATCGAGGGGGTTGCCGCAGCCAAAGTGGCGAGCATAAGAGCGCAATGTAGCGGCTACCGGCCAGCTTGCCTAGGGTTTGCTCAGAGCTTGATCTCTTGGGCAGGGGCAAAATGGCAGGTAAAACTGCTGCCTTTGCCCAGCACGCTGCTGATATCCAGTGTGCCTCGATGGCGTAACAGCACGTGCTTGACGATGGCCAGGCCAAGCCCTGTGCCACCGGTATTGGACGCTCGGCTGGAGTCGACGCGGTAGAACCGTTCGGTCAGGCGCGGCAGATGCTTGGCCTCGATGCCGGGGCCTGAATCCTGTACGCGCAAGTGTGCGCCTTGCTCGTCGCCCCACCAGCGGATGTGGATTGCGCCTTCGGCCGGGGTGTATTTCACCGCATTGAACACCAGATTGGAAAACGCACTGCGCAGTTCGGGCTCGCTGCCCTTGAGTCCGAGTGTGCTGTCGATTTCCAGAGTGATGCGCTGGTTGCGCTGCCCGGACAACGCCTGGGCGTCATTTTTGATGGTCTGCAACAGCGTTGGTACGAGGACCGGTTGGTTGCCCGATGGATAGTCGGTGGCTTCTAGTTTGGCCAGCAACAGCAAGTCATTGAGTAGGGTTTGCATACGCGCGCCCTGCTGTTGCATCTGCTGCAGAGCACGAGTCCAGCGCGGGTTTATCTCTTCAACGTTATCGAGCAAGGTTTCCAGATAGCCACAGATCACCGTCAGTGGCGTGCGTAGCTCATGAGAGACGTTGGCGACGAAGTCTTTGCGCATCTGCTCAAGCTGATGAAGGCGGGTCACATCGCGGACCAGCATCAGGTGTTCGTTATTGCCATAGCGGGTGATGAGCAGCTGCACGCGCACGCGATCATTGATCGGCGAGGGGATCTCCAGCGGCTCAAGGTAATTGTTCTGCTCGAAGTATTCTTTGAAGCGTGGATGACGCACCAGGTTGGTGACAGGCTGACCGCTGTCTTGCGGGGTTTTCAGGCCGAGCAAGGTTTCCGCCGCGCGGTTCCACCATTCCAGGTTGCCGTCGCTGTCGAGCATGATCACTGCGTCTTTGAGGGCCGCAGTGGACTCCTGAACGCGGTCGATCACCGCTTGCAATCGGCCACGAACGCGTTGGTCACGGCGTTGCAGCTGATAAATGCTGTCGAACACGTCGCCCCACAAGCCATAACCGTCAGGCGGCGGCTCGTCGGGTTTATGCTGGCGTAGCCACTGGTGCAGGCGCAGTAATTGTTTGAGTGTCCATGTCAGGTAAACCGCCAGCCCAATCGCCAGGCTCCAGCCGTAATAACCGCTGACCAAACCGATCACCAAGCAGGCGGTCACCAATAGCAGCATGTGACGGATCAGGGTGCCATGCCAGTTTTGGTTCAATTCAAACGCATCCTTGTCGAGTGGGCGGTCAATCAGGCCTGTCAGCAGCCGACGCGCTAAGACGCGCGGGATCAGCTCTTGGTGGAAAAACGGTAGCCCGTGCCGCGAACAGTTTGAACCAGATTCTCGTAGGCGTCGCCGAGGGCTTTTCGCAGACGCCGGATATGTACGTCTACGGTGCGCTCTTCGACATACACATTGCCGCCCCACACCTGATCGAGCAATTGGCCACGGGTGTAGGCGCGTTCCTGGTGGGTCATGAAAAATTGCAGCAAACGGTATTCGGTCGGGCCCATTTCTGCGGGCTTGCCGTCGATGGTGACGCGGTGACTGATCGGATCGAGTAACAGGCCGCCCACTTCAATTGGTGCTTCGACATCGCTCGGCCCGGCGCGGCGTAACACCGCCTTGAGGCGTGCGACAAGTTCGCGGGGTGAGAACGGCTTGGTGATGTAGTCGTCGGCACCGACTTCCAGGCCCTGGATCTTGTTGTCCTCTTCACCTTTGGCGGTGAGCATGATGATCGGGATGTCGCCGGTCAGCTCATCTCGCTTGAGTCTGCGGGCCAATTCGATGCCCGAGGTGCCAGGCAGCATCCAGTCGAGCAAAATCAGGTCCGGTTTGCGGTCAACGATGATGGCATGGGCTTGCTGGGAGTTTTCGGCTTCCATGCAATCGTAGCCGGCCATTTCCAACGCAACGGCGATCATTTCGCGAATAGGCGCTTCGTCGTCAACTATCAGAATGCTCCTGCCAGCCATGCTCTGTCCTCTTGTCATTTAACTGTCTTGAGTCGCATTAGATAACGGAATTATTGCAGTCGTGTGACAGCTTGGGAGTGGCCAGTATGCCTGCGTATTTTGAGTCTAAGCTTAGAGTTCGCTCTTAAAACAAAAGAGGATGTATCTAAAATGGCTAAAATCTCGAAAACCTTGCTTGGCTTGCTTACCGCGGCGGTACTGGCTTCGTCCGGGATGGCGTTCGCTGCCGACCCTGCCATGGTCAAGAACGGAATGATGGTCGATCAGAAGGGAATGACGCTGTATACCTTCGACAAGGACGCTAACGGTAAATCAATGTGCAATGGCTCGTGCGCTGAAAACTGGCCACCCCTGATGGCGCCTGCCGACGGCAAAGCGGCTGGCGAGTGGACAACGATCAAGCGCGATGATGGCACGATGCAATGGGCCTATGACGGCAAACCGCTCTACACCTTCAAAATGGACAAAAAGGCGGGAGACATGATGGGCGACGGCAAAATGGACATGTGGCACGCCGCCAAGCATTAAGCGCCTGGCAGTTGCGTTAGCCGTCTGCTTGAACGCTGACGGTTAACGCAGTGCATAGTCGGCGACGATGCCGACAAAAATGGCCAACCCCGCCCAATGATTATGCAGAAACGCTTTGAAACAGCGTTGCGGCTCACGATTGCGTGTGTACCAGAACTCCCAGACAAAGCACCCAGCGGCCACCAGCAGACCTGCGTGGAAGCACGTGCCCAGCTCAAAGCGTGACCCGGCCAGCAGCAGACAGCCCAGCGCCAGGCCCTGCAAACTGAGAATGATCACGCGGTCGGCATCGCCGAACAGCACCGCTGTGGATTTGACCCCGATTCTCAGGTCGTCTTCGCGGTCGGTCATCGCGTAGTAGGTGTCGTAGCCCACAGTCCACAGCAGATTAGCGATGTACAGCAACCAGGCCGCTGCCGGCAGGTCGCCGGTCTCGGCGGTGAACGCCATCGGCATGCCCCACGAAAACGCTGCGCCCAGCACCACCTGCGGGTAGTAGGTGTAGCGTTTCATGAAGGGGTAGCACGCCGCCAGTGCCAAGCCGCCGAACGACAGCCAGACGGTCTGCGAGTTGGTGAGCAACACCAGGAGAAAACTCAAGCCCACCAGTACCGCGAACAACACCAGCGCTTCACGCGAGCGGACCTTGCCGCTGACCAGCGGGCGCTGCTCGGTGCGTTTTACGTGGCCGTCGACTTTACGGTCGGCGAAGTCATTGATCACGCAACCGGCGGCACGCATCAGAATCACGCCGATCACGAAAATCAGCAGATTGCTCAAAGACGGCACGCCCTTGGCCGCGATCCACAGCGCCCACAGGGTCGGCCACAGCAGCAGGTAAATGCCGATGGGCTTGTCGATGCGGGTCAGCTGGATAAAGTCCCATGCCCGGGGATTTAGGCGGTTCAGCGATTTAAGCAGGCTCAGGTACATCAATGATGCTCCGTAACAACGGGCCCGGCGACTTCAATCGCGTGCCACAGATTCGGCAGAAAGACCTCAGCCACCAACAAGCTCAAGGCGCCACGGCTGAAACATGAGCGTCGCCCCCACAAGCCTTCGACAGCATCATCAGCGGGCAGCCACGCGCCGGGGTAGTGGCACACCTCGAGGGCGCCGCGCTCGAACGCCGCGTCGCAAAACAGCAACTCGCCCAGTGACCGCGTGCCCAGCTCATCCATGTTCAATCCGCCTTCCAGCAGGGCGCTTTGTGCCGCGACGCTACGGGCAAAGACCCACTTTTGGGCATTGCCGCGCAAATACACCTCGCGCACCCAGCCAAGGCTTTGAGCGGGCAAGTCCAGTGCTGCACATTCGTCCGCACGCAGGGTTTGCCAGCCCTCGAACAGGGGGGTCACGCTGAAACTATTGGCAGAAAGGCGAGTTAGGCGGCGGGTCAGCGAGTCCTGATTGAATAGCCAATCGAGGGTCACAGAATCGGGTAACTCCATCAGCTGATTTTGCTGGAGCCAGTCAGGGGCAACAAGAAGAAGGCGTTGGTGGGACACGGTGGGTAATTATTGGCAACAGTCGAAGTGGCGAGCTTAGCATGTTTGATTGCTGGGCCTGACCCCTGAGGACCGCCCTGTTGCGTCGATCGCGCTTGCATCTGAGCGCACCGATCAGTACAAAACGCCCTGAGCCTGGCGGCAATCGAGTTACCCATCGACCGCTTGGGCCAGGACAGCCTGAGAACCGAGAGTATTTACCGATGAAGAAGTGGCAGTGCATTGTGTGTGGCTTGATCTATAACGAGGCCGACGGCTGGCCGGACGATGGCATCGCGCCGGGAACCCGCTGGGAAGATGTGCCCGCGGACTGGCTATGCCCGGACTGTGGTGTGGGCAAAATGGATTTTGAAATGATCGAAATCGGCTGATCTGCCGTTCGACCTTTTACACCTCAATCAGGAGAACCGAATGAACGCACCTGTCGTGATCGTGGGCACTGGCCTGGCGGGCTACAATCTCGCCCGGGAATTTCGCAAGCTCGATGGCGAAACGCCGCTGCTGCTGATTACTGCGGATGACGGGCGTTCCTACTCAAAACCAATGCTCTCCACCGGTTTTGGGAAGAACAAGGAAGCCGATGGCTTGAGCATGGCCGAACCCGGCGCCATGGCTGAGCAATTGAAAGCAGAAGTGCGCACCCATACGCGTATCAGCGGCATCGATCCGGGACACAAGCGCCTGTGGATCGGCGAAGAGGTCGTGTACTACCGCGACCTGATCCTCGCCTGGGGCGCTGAAACCGTGCGTGTTCCTGTAGAAGGTGATGCCAGTGACGCGATATTCCCGATCAACGATCTTGAGGATTACGCGCGGTTTCGCGCTGCGGCCGCAGGTAAACATCGGGTATTGCTGCTGGGCGCCGGTTTGATTGGCTGTGAGTTTGCCAACGACCTGATCCTCGGTGGTTATGAAGTGGACCTGGTCGCACCTTGCGAGCAAGTCATGCCCACCTTGCTTCACCCGGTAGCCGCTGCTGCGGTGCAAGCGGGGTTGGAAGGGCTTGGGGCTCGCTTCCATCTAGGGCCGGTGATGACGCGCCTGCTACGCACCGAGCATGGGCTTGAGGCCCATCTTTCCGATGGAGAAGTGCTTTCGTGTGACGTGGTTGTGTCGGCCATTGGGTTGCGTCCACGTGTCGATCTGGCTGCTGCGGCAGGTTTGCAGACCGGTCGCGGGATTGTGGTTGATCGTCATTTGCAGACATCCCATGCCAATATTTTCGCCCTGGGCGACTGCGCGGAAGTTGATGGCTTGAATCTGCTCTACGTCGTGCCGTTGATGAGCTGCGCGCGCGCACTGGCGCAAACCCTTGCCGGCAACCCGACCGCTGTCAGTTATGGCCCTATGCCGATCACCGTCAAAACGCCGGTGTGTCCGTTGGTGGTTTCGCCAGTACCGCGCGGCATGGAAGGGGTGTGGACCGTTGAAGGGCAGGGTGCCGATATCAAAGCCCTGTGCCGGGACGCCAACGGTAACCTGCTGGGTTACGCCCTGACCGGCACCGCTGTCATGGAAAAAATGGCACTGAACAAAGGCTTGCCGCCCCTCTTGGCGTAAATACAGGTCGTTCTGTCGGATAAGCCCCATTTTTGTTTCTACAAACGTCGCGCACAGGCTGGCGCGGGCCCCGATGGCATGCCATCCTCATTCTCGTCTGCCGCATAGTAGAGCTGTTGCGGCGCCTTGGTCGCTGTTCGGGAAGAACAGCACGGACATAACAACAAAAAAACGTCAAAGAGGCTTTATATGCGTAAACCAGAACTCGCAGCCGCCATTGCTGAAAAAGCGGATCTCACCAAAGAACAAGCCAACAAGGTACTCAACGCGGTGCTTGAAGAGATCACTGGCGCACTGCATCGTAAAGACAGCGTCACCCTGGTGGGATTTGGCACTTTCTTGCAGCGTCACCGCGGTGCCCGCACCGGCAAAAACCCGCAAACTGGTGAGCCAGTCAAAATCAAGGCGAGTAACACCGTAGCCTTCAAACCTGGCAAATTTTTGAAAGACAGCGTTAACCCTTAATCTGCTTGAGGTTTCAGCGGGAAGCGAACAGCAGCAAAAATGGGCACTCCAATCAGGTTGGATGCCCTTTTTTTGGCTTTGAAGAATGTGTGGTGCGCAGACGTTTAATTGTCGAACAATCCGACTTCTGTAGCGATCCTCGCCGATCAAGTAACATTTCACTACTGTTGTCGGGGCGGCAAACCGCTACACTGCACCGCTGGCCGCTTTTGACCTGAGCGGCGCCCCTGTTGAGGCTGTGTGCATGAAATTTCGTTTTCTCCTGTGGATGCTTGGCCGAATGATGGCCAAAGCCAGCCGCAACAATCCCGCTTTTCAGAATCAATTGGCCGGTAAGGAATTGACCTTCCAGCTGCAGACATTCGACGGCACGGTCGCGCGCCATTTCGTCGTGAGCGGCCAGCGTCTCACCAGCCGTCCAGGCGTGGTCGCCGAGCCAGCGTTCTCGATTTCGTTCAAGGATGCTGGGTTCGGTTTCGCCACGATGCGGGCTAAAAACAAGCAATTGGCATTTATGCAGGGGATTCAGGACAAGGACATCCAGATCACGGGTAATCCGGGCCTGGTGATCTGGTTTCAGGGCTTGACCAAGTTCCTCAAGCCGAAGAAGAAAGTGGCCTGATCAGAAAACCCCTGCAGGCAAGCGGCGGATCGTGCTGAAAGCCTGGCGCCGTATAAGGGTTTCCCTAGGACATGTGTTGCTGAAGCCCCTGCAGAAGCGCATCAAACGTAACTTTGCAGCGTGGGCTGTTGCGTAAATCCTCGTGCATGGTCAGCCATGTTTCCAGCCTGACCCCAAATTGTTGCGCAAGCACGCGGACCAATGCCGGGTCGCGCTTGGCTAGCGCTACTTGGCACACACCAATACCCGCGCCCGCGCGGATCATCGCCAGTTGCGCGAGATCGCTATCGCTTCTCAGTGTGAAGTTGTCTCGTTGCCATTCTGGTAGCGCTTGTCTAGCAGCGCGCAAAAATGGTGTTTCCTCGTCGAAACCGATCAGCGCGTGCTGCGAGAGGTCGACCAAGGTGCTGGGCGTGCCACGAGCTTGCAGATAGCGCTCATGTGCATGCAAACCGATCTCGATCTCTCCAACGCGTCGCGCAATGAGCGAGTCTTGCTTAGGCTGTGCCATACGAACTGCAATATCGGCCTCTCGATGAAGCAGGTCTTGCACCCGGTTGGTCAAAACGAGTTCGACTTTCAACGCTGGGTAATTGCTCTGCAGTCGCGCTATGACGGGTGGCAGGACTTCTGCACCGATGACTTCGCTCGCAGTGATGCGCACCGTTCCCTTGACTCCGTCCCCAAGACTTTCAGCTGCTCGTTTCAAGGCCGTGGCATGTGCCCTCATCGAATCGGCATAGGGCTTCAGCGCTAATGCTGCTTCGGTAGGCAATAGGCCTCGTTGAGAGCGGGTGAAGAGGGTCACGCCGAGCTGCTTTTCGAGCGCCGCAATGTGCCGGCCTACCGTCGGTTGCGCCACACTCATTGCACGTGCCGCACCGGACAATGATCCTTCTTGCAGCACGCTTAAATAGGAGCGGTAAAGTTCCCAGCTAATGTCGTAGTCCATACATAAATGTATAGCAGCAGCCTCATCTTGAACAATTCTATTCGGGTGTAATCCGGCCCAGACTTTCTCCATTCCAACGCAGCGGAGATTCAACATGGCGGGCAACAACACGGTGCTGGTTCTCGGCGCCACCGGTGGCATTGGTGGCGAAATGGCGCGGCAGCTGTGCGATAGCGGGTGGGATGTGCGCGCACTCCGTCGAGGAGAGCAGCACGCCGCAGGGAAACGGGACGGCATTACCTGGATCGTCGGTGATGCGATGAATCGCAACGATGTCATGGTAGCAGCACTTGGCTGCTCGGTGATTGTGCATGCAGTGAACCCGCCGGGATATCGCCGTTGGGGCGAGCTTGTGCTGCCTATGCTCGACAACACCCTTGCAGCGGCGAGCGCGCAAGGTGCCACTGTCGTACTGCCCGGCACTGTGTACAACTTTGGTCCGAGCGCCTTTCCAGTGCTTCATGAAGATTCACCGCAGCAACCGAAAACCCGCAAGGGTGCCATTCGTGTGGAACTGGAGCGTCGCCTGGCGTCTGCAACGACTCAGGGATGCCGGGTGATTATCGTACGGGCCGGCGACTTCTTCGGGCCGAAGTCTGGCAGTAGTTGGTTTTCGCAAGGTTTGGTTAAGCCGGGCCAGCCGGTGGCGACCATAAATCTTCCCAACCTGGCCGGCGTGGGTCATCAATGGTCCTATATTCCCGATGCGGCACGCACGATGGTGCAATTGCTAGAGCGTCGCGATGCCTTGGCGCCGTTTGCGGTATTTCACATGGCTGGCCATTGGGACGCCAACGGAATGCAAATGGCTGAAGCGATCTGCCGCGTCGTAACCGGGCGTGGTGGTAGGCAGCCGAAGCTACGTGCTTTTCCTTGGTGGCTGGTTAAGCTGGTTTCACCTTTTGTGGCGACGTTTCGCGAACTACTTGAGATGCGATACCTGTGGTACACGCCGGTTCGGATGAGCAGCGCGCACGTGCAAGCCACACTCGGCCAAGAACCGCACACTCCGCTGGACGAGGCGGTGGAGGCCACGCTGGAGGGCATGGGTTGTCTTCCCTCGATGACCTGAACACCGACCGGCATCACCAGTCTCCCGCTGGGCGGTGGTTGCCGCCGGGGGTTCCTATCGCAGACGCCCTCACTACGTCGCGAATTGCGACGCCAGTTCGCGCAGCAGCACTTCGGCGTCCAGTACCTTTTTCACGGACTCTTCGGCTTTTTCGCGTGGCAGGCCCAGGCGTTCGAACAGTTCATCCGGGATGTCCTCTTCCGGCCCTGAACCGATGCCGTTTTTACGCAGCAAGCGTACCGACAGGCACACCAGATTCGCGTACTCGCAATGAGCGCCAGCGTAGGACGGATCGTGCTGGAAGCGCAGCGCCGTGGCCAGCTCTTCAGGCATATCCCAGTAGCGCATCAACCAGGCACCGATCTGTTCGCGGCTGATGCCGAGCAGATGTTGCTCGACGTAGCTGTGGCACAGGTGTGGGTTGACCTCCAGATGGCGGCAGATCAGCGAGAAGTGCGGCGGGAAGACGTGGGCCAGCAGCAGGTAACCGAAGTTGTGCAGCAAACCGGCGAGGTACGTCAGACCGGCTTCCGGGCGTTGCGCGCGAGGCATGGCGCGGGTCAGGCCTTCGATCACGGCCGCAGTGTAGATCGACTGCTGCCAGTAAGGCGTGGTGTGTTGCGGATGATCCTTGGGCAGGCTCAGGGTTTTGCCCAGTGCGAGGCCCAAGGCCAGGTTGATCACCAGGTCGAAGCCAAGCACGCGGACGATGGCATCTTCCACCGAGCGGATTTTGCCGGGCGATGCGTAGTAAGGCGAAGCAGCCCAGCTGACCACTTGTGCCGCCAACGCGGGGTCGGTCTCGACTACGCCGGTGATGTCGTCAATCGTGGCGTTGGGATCGACCCGCAACTTGATGATTTTTTGCGCGGTCTCGGCCAGCGGTGGAATTTCCAGCGTCTCTTCCAGGCGTTGCTGAATGCGACGGGCGGTGAAGGCATGCATCGCCTTGATGATTTCCTCGCGGTCATCGTCTGGCCGGTCAAGGTTGGGCCGGATCAAGCTCAGTGGTTCGCCGAAAGTTGCCGCGCTGGCTTTGCTCATCATACCTTTGAAGGCCTCGCTGGAAATTTCCAGCAACAGGCCCGGCTCGCCGGAATTGATCAGTAGCGTCGGCTCTTGTAGCAAGCGCTCTTCATACAGGCACGGTGAGCCGTTCAGCGCAGGTAAGCCAGGCAGCATGCTCTGGTTGTGTTTACCGAGCATGTGATCAAGACGTTCCTGGGGAATGGCGGTCAGCGTGCGTCCGGTCAACTCGGCGAGGCGGTTGAGGTCCAGTAAATGACTCTGCGGGAACAGAACCAGCAGCGTGCCAATGGCGTCGCCGAGGAGGATGGGCTGGACTCTCTGCGAGGCAGGAAGGCTCGTGTCATCCATGACTTCCCGGTAGCTGACGGCTAATTTGCCGAACAGCGCCCGAATGACAGACGGAGCGGGCGGGGTTGCATCGGCGAAGGCAACTTCTGTCATGACGTGTATCCAGATTGTTACAGTTTAGGGAGTATAACCAGCTTAGTTATCCGGCGTCGTTATCGACGCACTCTCTTCATACCTGTCCATATTGCTGGCCATGGCGTAACCAGCGCTCCAACAGTGGGCTTACATGTTGGGGCCAGCGTTCGAGCAAGGCTTGTGCAGCGTCTCGAACGGCCGGCAACAGGTCTGCGTCACGCATCAGGTCGGCGACCTTGAATTGCAGCAGGCCAGTCTGTCGGGTGCCGAGCATTTCGCCAGGACCGCGCAGTTCTAAATCTTTTTCAGCGATGACGAAACCATCATTGGTCTCGCGCATGATGCCCAGTCGTTGCCGCCCAATCTGCGACAGGGGGGGATGATAGAGCAATACACAATGACTCGCGGCGCTGCCCCGACCGACGCGCCCGCGTAACTGGTGCAGTTGCGCCAGGCCCAGGCGTTCGGGATTTTCGATAATCATCAGGCTGGCATTGGGCACGTCGACGCCGACTTCGATGACGGTGGTTGCCACCAACAGTTGCAGGGCGCCTTGTTTGAACTCGGCCATGACGGCCGCTTTTTCCGCAGGTTTCATGCGCCCATGGATCAAGCCCACGCGCAATTCGCCCAAGGCGCTGGTCAGCTCTTCGAATGAGGTTTCGGCGGCTTGGCAGGTGAGCTCTTCGGATTCTTCGATCAGGGTGCAGACCCAATAGGCCTGACGCCCTTCGGCGCAGGCCGCGCGAACGCGTTCGACGACTTCAACCCGGCGACTGTCGACCACCAATACGGTATTGACCGGTGTACGTCCTGGCGGCAGCTCGTCGAGGATCGAGGTGTCGAGGTCGGCATAGGCACTCATGGCCAGGGTGCGCGGGATGGGCGTCGCGGTCATGATCAGCTGATGCGGACACATCAGGCCACCGACGCCCTTTTTGCGCAGGGCCAGGCGCTGTTGCACGCCGAAGCGGTGTTGTTCATCGATGATCACCAGCGCCAGATTCTTGAACTGCACTTCATCCTGGAACAGCGCATGGGTGCCCACGACCATGGGCGTGCCGCTGGCAATCTGCTCCAGCGAGGCGGCCCGGGCTTTGCCCTTGAGCTTGCCTGCCAGCCACGCGACATCAATACCCAGGGGTTCGAGCCAGCGTTTGAAGTTGACGTAATGCTGTTCAGCCAGAATTTCGGTCGGCGCCATCAGCGCCACCTGATAACCCGCCTCCAGTGCCTGCAAGGCCGCCAGAGCAGCGACCACGGTTTTGCCCGCGCCGACGTCGCCCTGAATCAGGCGCAGCATGGGTTCTGGCTGACTCAGGTCATAAGCGACTTCGTTGCCGACCCGTTGCTGCGCGCCAGTGGGCGCAAAACCAAGGTTGGCGAGGAACTGTGGTGGCAGCTTTGTGGCTTTGGGCAATGCCGGGGCGCGCTGCGAGCGCAAGCTTTCACGCAGGCGTTGTTGCGACAGTTGATGGGTCAGTAACTCTTCGAATGCCAGGCGGTGCTGGGCCCAGTGATGGCCGAGGGCAAGCTCTTCCAGGTCGGCGTTCGCGGGTGGATGGTGCAAATAACGAATGGCTTCATCCAGCGGCGCCAGTTGATAGTCGCGCGCCAGCTCTTCAGGCAGCCAGTCGGGCAGGCTTTTGGGGCCCAGCAGCGCCAGGCTTTGCTGGCACAGCTGGCGCAAACGCTGCTGGGTCAGGCCTTCGGTGGTTGGATAAATGGGCGTGAGGGTTTGTTCAACCGGGATGTGCTCATCGTCGGTCAGTGCGCGGTATTCCGGGTGATAAATTTCCAGCCCGGACGCGCCGGGCCTGGCTTCACCGTAGCAGCGCAGGTGGGTACCGCGTTTCATGCCCTCTTTTTGCGCATTGCTGAAGTGATAAAAGCGCAGGCTGAGCGTGCCTGTACCGTCGCCCAGGCGCACCAGCAGGCTGCGGCGCTTGCCCATGACCACATCGGCGCCGCTGACCACCCCTTCTATCACCGCGTCCTGGCCCGGACGCAATGCGCCGATGGGCACGACACGGGTCCGGTCCTGATAGCGCAGGGGCAGGTGGAACAGGACGTCCTGAAGATTCTCGAGGCCTACTTTGGCCAGTTTCTCGGCCATGGCCGCGCCGACGCCTTTAAGCGCCGTGACGGAGACGTGGGACAACTCGCTCATGTTGCGACTTAGCTCGCTTCTACTTTAGGCCGGGTCACCGAGCACAGGCGCACGGAGTCGGCGAGAATCTCGATCGCCTTGGGCCGAGGGAAGCTCGCGCGCCATGCGATCGCCACGGTGCGGAACGGCGCGGGCGGGGTCAGCGGACGCACTTCGATGATGCCAGGTGCATAGTGATGGCTGTCGACGGCTGACATCGGCAGGATTGAGATGCCCAGTCCTGAGGCAACCATGTGCCGAATGGTTTCCAGCGAACTGGATTCGACGGTGGTGTGCTTGACGCCTTCGCTGCCTTTGGCCAGTGTCGGGCACGCTTCGAGCACCTGATCACGGAAACAGTGACCTTCGCCGAGCAGCAACAGGCTCTTGTCGTTCAGCGCAGCGGCATCGATGGACTCTTTCTGGGTCCATGGGTGGTCCGCAGGCATCAGTACGTAGAACGGCTCGTCGTACAGCGGCAGGGTCAGTACATCGGCTTCATTGAATGGCAGCGCAATGATAATCGCGTCCAACTCACCGTTGCGCAGTTTGTCGCGCAGGATATGGGTGAAGTTTTCTTCGATGTACAACGGCATTTGCGGGGCGACCCGGTGCAGTTGCGGGATCAGGTGCGGGAACAGGTACGGGCCAACGGTGTAGATCGCGCCGACTTTGAGCGGTGCGGTCAGCTGATTCTTGCCAGCCTGAGCCAGTTCGCGGATGCCTTGAGCCTGTTCGAGCACTTTTTGAGCTTGAGCGACAATCCCTTCGCCGACCGGGGTCAGGCGAACGGCACTCTTGCTGCGCTCGAAAATCAGCACGCCAAGTTCATCTTCCAGCTTTTTCACGCCCACCGAGAGGGTCGGCTGGCTGACGTGGCAGCGCTCGGCGGCGTGTCCGAAATGTTGTTCCTGGGCGAGCGTAACGATGTAGCGCAATTCTGTAAGGGTCATAGCGTGCGTCCATGAGGTAGCGACCCCAGCATAGCGGCTGCAATCGATAGACGCACGTTATCAGCTGTACTCCAGTCAATCAAAATTACGATTTCAGCGTTTATCCAGGGAATAAACGAAAGGGGCAAGTATTTCCACTGCGCCATTAGTCAGTGCTTCAGCGGGCGGCTGGGGCAACGGTTGCGCACGTCGGATCATTTCAAGAGTGGCTCGATCCAACGCGGTGCTGCCGGAGTTGCCCGCCAGCGAGAAGGACAGGACCCTGCCGTCGGCATCGACGACAAAGCGCAGACTGACCGTCCCCTGGGTGCCGCGACGGCGCGCATCTTCGGGGTAGCGTTTGTACTTGGCCAGATGCTGCTGCAAATCGGATTGCCAGTTGCGCTTCGCATGACTGTCCGACGGTGTGCTGGATGGCTGCGGCGCCGCGGCGGCTTTTTCAGGCTTGGCGTCGGTCGGCGGCGTATCCACTGGTTTCTCCTCGGCCGGCTTTTCTTGCGGCGGCTCCGGTTTCTTCTGCGGTTTGGGCGGCTGTGGTTTGGCTTTTGGCTTGATAACCGGCTTTGGAATGGCAATTTCCGGCTTTGGCGCTTCAGTGAGTTTCGGCAACGGCAGGGTTTCCACCGGCGTCGGTGGTTGCGGCGGCTGCACGACCTTGGGCGGCGGTGGCGCGGGTGCTGGCAACGGCGCCAGTTCGACCATCATCGCAGCAGGAGGCAGTTCGATTGCCTGGGGTGCCGACCAGCGCATCGCGACGATAATCGCGATGGCGTGCACGGCGAGCACCAACAACAAACTACCGCTATAGCGCGTCAGTTTTTGGCGCAGAGTCGTCATTTCTTGCCAACCGTCTCGAGGCCCACGAGGCCGACTTTCAGGTAACCGGCACCGCGCAAGGCGTTCATCACCTCCATCAGGTCGCCGTAGTCCACGCCCTTGTCGGCCTGGAAGAAAATCGTCGTGTCCTTCTTGCCCCTGGTCTTGGCATCGAGCACTTGGCCAAGCTGTTCACGACTGATTTTTTCTTCGCCGAGGAATAGGCTCTGATCAGTCTTGACGCTGAGAAACAGCGGTTTCTCGGGCCGAGCAACAGGCTTGGCGGTGGAGGCGGGGAGGTCGACTTTGATATCGACCGTCGCCAACGGGGCGGCCACCATGAAAATGATCAGCAGCACCAACATGACGTCGATAAACGGCGTGACGTTGATTTCGTGGTTCTCGACGAGATCGTCGCCACTGTTTTCGTTCAGATGCAGGCCCATGGTTTACCCCACTTTAACCACGTGAGGCTGCTGGCTACGCTCGGCCGGCAGGTGATCGAGGTCACGACTGACCAGCAGCAGAACGTGTGCCGAGGCATCGGAAACCTGGGCTTTGTAACCCGCGATGGAGCGGGCGAAAACGTTGTAGATCACCACAGCCGGAATCGCGGCAACCAGCCCAAGCGCGGTAGCCAGCAAGGCTTCGGCAATACCGGGGGCCACCACGGCAAGGTTGGTGGTCTGGGTTTTGGCGATGCCGATGAAGCTGTTCATGATGCCCCATACGGTGCCAAAGAGGCCGACGAAGGGCGCGGTGGAACCGATGGTCGCGAGCACGCCGGTGCCGTTGCTCATGTTGCGGCCACAGGCTGCAACCAGACGTTCCAGGCGGAAGCTGACCCGCTCCTTGATGCCTTCGCGCTCGCGGCTGTTGGCCGACAGGCGCATTTCTTCGAGGGCGTCATGCACTAACAGGTGGCCCAGCGTCCCTTCTTTACTGGCGCTGTCGCTGGCTTCCTTGAGGGTACGGGCCTTTTTCAGGTTGACGATTTCGCCGCGCAGGCGCCGCTTGGCGCCCAACAACTCAACGCCTTTGGCGATCCAGATTGTCCAGGTGATGATCGAGGCGATGGCGAGACCAATCAGGACGACTTTCACGATGATGTCGGCATGCTGGTACATGCCCCAAGGCGACAGGTCGTTGGCCATACCGAGGCTGTTGTCATCGACAACGGCTGCGTCTTCACGTTGCTCTACAACCGGGGCGGCGGCAGGGTCGACAATGCCATTGGCGGGTGCGGCAGCGACAGCCTGGACGGCGGGCGAAGCAGCAGCGACCGGTTCATTGGCAAACGCGCTGGGAGCCAGCATCAGGCTGAGCATCAACGCAGCAATACCGCGCCATGCGCGCGGCAGGCTGGCAAGCTTGGTGGGCGAAGCGAGGGATTGGATACGTGTCATGCTGGCCTGACCTGAGAGGAAAAAGGGGGCTTCGTTCTGCCACTTCGCGCTAGGCATATGACCGGAAGGGCAGAGCAAACGGGTCCCGATTATTGCAAATAATTCTTGTTAACAACAAGTGGTGCGGTATCTTTCCCTATAAACCGTAGGTTTCTGATTAAATTCAAACGTCATTTTCGGCTGTTTACCGCGCCGTTGTCGCACGTTTTTTATTGTGGAGCTCCGACATGTCTGCCCCGTCTGTTTTGATTGCTGGTTGTGGTGATGTTGGAGGCCGTCTCGCCAGCCAACTGCTTGCTCAGGGCTGGACCGTGTCTGGTTTGCGCCGGTCTGTTGCGCGCTTGCCTGCCGGGGTAACAGGCATCGCAGGTGACCTGTTCGATGCTGACTGCCCAATCGCCTGGCCAACCTCGCCGATTGATTACCTGGTCTACAGCGCTGCTGCGACCGATCATGACGAGGCCGGTTACCGGGCAGCGTATGTGGATGGCCTGCGCAATGTATTGAGTTGGCTCAAGCAACACGGGCAGAAGCCCAGGCGTCTGGTGTTCGTGTCCAGCAGTAGTGTGTATGGGCAACAGCAGGGAGAGTGGGTCGATGAGTCATCGGCTACCCAGGCGACGGGTTATTCCAGTCGCCTGATGCTTGAGGCCGAGCACTTGGCATTGCACAGCGGCATCCCCGCCAGTGTGGTGCGCCTGACGGGCATCTATGGGCCGGGCCGCGAGTGGTTGCTGACGCAAGTTCGTCAAGGTTATCGCGTCGTGGCCGAGCCGCCGTTATATGGCAATCGCATTCATGTCGACGATGCCGCAGGGCTATTGGCGTACCTGCTACAGGCGGATGCCCGTGGCGTTGCGCTGGATGAGTGCTATATCGGTGTCGATGATGCGCCCGCGCCCTTGGCCGAGGTGGTTGCGTGGCTGCGTGAGTATCTGGGGGTTACCGAGTGGTCGGCTGAGGCCAGCGTGCGCCGCGCCGGCAGCAAGCGCTGCAGCAATGCCCGGGCCCGGGCATTGGGCTGGGTGCCGCGTTATGCGAGTTATCGCGAGGGCTACGCTGCGGTGCTTGAAGGGCAGAAATAGGGGTCTGAACCCTGCATCGCCGACAGGCCTGTATCGCCAATAAATTCGCTCCCACGGGGGGTGTGGGAGCGAAGGGCAGACCGTGCGGCTTCAGTTCCGCTCGAGCAACCAGTGACGTGCACCAGGACGCAGGTCCGGCATTTCGTCGGCCTTGGCCTGATTGACGGCCTGGAGTATTTCCATCTGCTTGTCTTTGCGGACAAAGATCCAGGCATTGCCTTTTTGGGCTTTTTCCAGCCAGAGGCTGTCGTGTTCGCCGCTCATGGCTGCGCAATCACCGGCCAGGCATAGGGCGTAACGATCATTGCCCGGCAAGCCGATAATGCTGCCGTCAGGCTGGAACTGAACGACGCCGCCAGCGCCTTCGCCGTCGACAATTTTCCATTGACCGCCCATATAGGCGCTATACAGGGCTTTCTCGAAACTGCTGCCCGGCGGTGCGTCGGCAGGCGCGGGATTTTCAGGCTGCACGAAGCGTTGTTCCGGGCTCGAGTCGCTGACGCCTTGAACCAGTTCGTCGCCTTTGAGGCTCAGGTCTTCGAAGAAGTTACCGTAGAAATCGACGTGCCATTTGCCATCGGCGGCACTGACGATTTTTCCTTCACTCAGCTCGAAGCCGTTAGAGAAGGCGGCCTGCCTGGCTTTTGTGTCGACGTGCCATTCCAGGTTAGGCCCGTTGGCAAGCAGCGCCTGGCGCAGATTTCCACCTTTGGAGGCGGCATCGATAGCGGTCTGGTTGATCCAGATGCCGTCAGGGTTACGGTCGGCGTGGCTGGCACAGCCGCTCAATAGCGTGGCGAGCAGCGAGAGGGCAAGCGCAAAGCGCATAGCGGAGTCCTTCCTTTGCAGGGTGGGCGGAACGGCCAGCGCTCCGTCGGGGGAGGTTATTCAATAACGAGGATGGCGTCCATTTCGACCTGCGAGCCTTTTGGCAGCGCAGCAACACCGATGGCGGCGCGGGCCGGGTAAGGCTGGTCGAAGTATTTGCCCATGATCTCGTTGACCTTGGCGAAGTGGCTCAGGTCAGTCAGGAAGATGTTCAGTTTGACGATGTCCTTGAACGAACCTCCGGCTGCTTCAGCCACGGCTTTCAGGTTCTCGAACACCTGAACGGTCTGGGCTTCGAAGCCTTCGACCAGTTCCATGGTTTTCGGGTCCAGCGGGATCTGCCCGGACATGTAGACGGTATTGCCAGCTTTGATCGCCTGAGAGTAAGTGCCGATGGCTGCAGGTGCTTTGTCGCTGGTGATAACGGTCTTGGTCATGAAGAACTCCTGATGAAGTGGTTGGCTACGCGCGCATGCGGGTGATGCGAATGACCCCTGTCAGGGCGCGCAGTTTTCTGATCACGCGGGCCAGGTGCACGCGGTCGTGCACGCTGACTACCAGTTGGACCACGCTGATGCGACCATCGCGCTCGTCCATGCTGATTTTTTCGATATTGCCGTCCGCGGCATTCACGCTACTGGCCAGCAGGGCGATAAGGCCGCGCTGATGTTCCAGTTCGACGCGCAGTTCGACGTTGAATTCGCCCGTCACATCCTTGGCCCAGGACAGCTGGATGCATTTTTCCGGATTGTGGCGGATTTCACTGATGTTGCGGCAGTTGTCCAGGTGCACAACCATGCCCTTGCCTGCGGACAGATGGCCGACAATCGGGTCGCCCGGGATCGGCGTGCAGCACTTGGCGTAGCTGAGGACTAACCCTTCGGTGCCGCGAATCGCCAATGGACCTTCGGAGCTTGGCAGTTGCTCGGCTTCGCTGGTCAGCAAGCGGCGGGCGACGACATAGGCCATGCGGTTGCCCAGGCCAATGTCTTCGAGCAGGTCTTCGATGACCTCCACGCGGTACTCGGTAAGGATCATTTGCACGCGGTCGGCTGGAATCTTCTCCAGGGTGCTATTGAAGCCGTTGAGCACCTTGTTCAGCAGGCGTTCGCCCAGGCTGATGGATTCAGAGCGGCGTTGCAGCTTGAGGGCGTGGCGAATGTGCGTGCGAGCTTTACCGGTGACCACGAAATTCAGCCACGCCGGGTTCGGACGCGCACCTGGCGCGCTGACGATTTCAACCGTCGAGCCACTTTGCAGCGGCTCGGAGAGCGGTGCCAGGCGACGATTGATCCGACAGGCTATGCAGCTGTTGCCGACATCGGTGTGGACTGCGTAAGCGAAATCGACCGCCGTGGAGCCTTTGGGCAGCTCCATGATCCGGCCTTTGGGCGTGAACACGTAGACCTCGTCCGGGAACAGGTCGATCTTCACGCTTTCGATGAATTCCAGCGAGTTGCCGGCACGCTGCTGCATTTCCAGCACGCCTTTGACCCACTGACGAGCGCGGGCATGCGTGCCTTGTTGCTGCTCGTCGCCATTGGATTTGTACAGCCAATGCGCCGCGATCCCGTTGTTCGCCATCTCTTCCATTTCACGGGTGCGGATCTGGATTTCGATAGGCACGCCATGCATACCGAACAGCGTCGTATGCAGGGACTGGTAGCCGTTGGCCTTGGGAATCGCGATGTAATCCTTGAAGCGCCCGGGCAGCGGTTTGTACAAATTATGCACAGCACCCAGCACGCGGTAGCAGGTGTCGACTTTGTCGACGATGATGCGGAACGCGTAAACGTCCATGATTTCGTTGAAGGCCCGGCGTTTGCCGCGCATCTTCTTGTAGATGCCGTACAGGTGTTTCTGCCGACCGCTGACTTCGCCTTCGATACCGTCCACGGCCAGGCAATGGCTCAGGGACTCCTCGATCTTGTTGACCAGCTCTTTGCGATTGCCCCGTGCCCGTTTGACCGCTTGGCCAATACGTGAGGAGCGCATTGGGTACATGGCCTTGAACCCGAGGTCTTCGAACTCAATGCGAATGCTGTGCATGCCCAGGCGATTGGCGATGGGCGCATAGATTTCCAGGGTTTCCTTGGCGATCCGCCGGCGCTTTTCTCCGGACAGGACTTCCAGCGTGCGCATGTTGTGCAGCCGGTCAGCCAGCTTGACCAGGATCACGCGGATATCGCGCGCCATGGCCATGGCCATTTTCTGGAAGTTTTCAGCTTGCGCCTCGGCCTTGGTCTCGAAGTTCATCTGAGTCAGCTTGCTGACCCCATCGACCAATTCGGCCACGGTTTCGCCGAACTGCGCACAGAGCGCTTCCTTGGCAATTCCGGTGTCTTCAATCACGTCATGCAGCATGGCCGCCATCAGGCTTTGATGGTCCATGTGCATGTCGGCAAGGATATTCGCGACCGCTAGAGGGTGCGTGACGTAGGCTTCACCGCTACGACGGCGTTGGCCATCGTGGGCTTGTTCGGCATAGAAATACGCTCGGCGGACCAGATTGACCTGGTCTTTACCGAGGTAGGCCGACAGACGATCGGCGAGGGCGTCTATGCTCGGCAAGGTGTTACCCCCTGCCGATGGCTTTTGCCCTGTGCCGTACTACGTCGACCAGGCATAGACTTAGACGGCCTCGTTGGACTCGTCCTCGAAGTTACCGAACAACGGCTCATCTTCAACGATTTCAGCTTCTGCAATGACTGCGTAATTCATCAGGCCCGCTGCGATTTCACGCAGAGCCATAACGGTAGGCTTGTCATTTTCCCAAGGCAGTTTCGGTTCTTTACCGCCGGTCGCCAATTGACGGGCACGCTTGGTAGAGAGCATGACCAGCTCAAAGCGATTAACGACGTGGTCTAGGCAGTCTTCAACGGTCACGCGGGCCATGGGTATTCCTCGTAGCAAATGCAGTATGCGCGGTGCCCGGATGGGCGAGCGGACTGAACAGTTTAAAAAAACACCAGCGTTTAGGGAAGCGCTGATTTTTCAGGGGCACCCCAATACGTTGCTTACGCACGTTTAAAATGCCCGAAAGCGGTATTTCAAGCCAGCAGTTGACGAAGCAAATCGCTGAAACGCTGCTGTTGTGGTTTCTGCTTTAACTGGTTGGCGCGGAAGATCGCTTTAAGGTCTTCCAGGGCGGTGGCGAAGTCATCGTTGATCACAATGAAATCGTATTCCACATAATGGCTCATCTCGCTGACGGCTTCACGCATGCGTCCTTCGATGATCTCGTCGCTGTCCTGGCCGCGGTTGGTCAGGCGTTGACGCAACGCTTGCTGGGTCGGTGGCAGGATGAAAATCGAGCGTGCGTCCGGCAGCAATTTGCGGACTTGTTCAGCCCCTTGCCAGTCGATTTCCAGAATCAGGTCATGGCCTTCATCAAGCGTTTGCTGCAGGCGGCTCTGCGAGGTGCCGTACATATTGCCGAAGACTTCGGCCTGTTCGAGAAAATCGCCGTGCTCGATCATCCGCACGAACTCGGCGCGGTCGACAAAGTGATAGTTCACCCCGTCGACTTCGCCCGGACGTATGGCGCGCGTGGTGTGCGAGACCGAGACACGGATCTGCGGCTGGGCGTCGATCAGGGCCTTTACCAAGCTGGTTTTGCCCGCGCCAGAAGGTGCAGAAACGATATAAAGGGTGCCGGTACTGTGGGTCATGTTGGGGTAGCCTTACTCAATATTCTGCACTTGTTCACGCATCTGCTCGATCAACACCTTGAGGTTGACCGCCGCTTGAGTGCTGCGCGGGTCGAAGGCTTTGGAGCCCAATGTATTGGCTTCGCGGTTGAGTTCCTGCATCAGGAAGTCCAGGCGCCGACCTGCTTGTCCGCCCGTCTTGAGGACGCGACGCACCTCGGTAACGTGGGTGCTGAGACGGTCCAGTTCTTCGGCGACGTCACTTTTCTGTGCGAGCAGGACCATTTCCTGTTCCAGGCGCTGAGGATCAAGCTCGGCCTTCATGTCGGCAAAGCGATCCATTACCTTTTGGCGCTGGGTCGCAAGCATCTGCGGCACCAGCGTACGCAGGGTTGCGACTTCTTCGTTTATCGAGACTAGCCGTTCGTCTAGAAGTTTGGCCAGGTCGGCACCTTCACGGCCGCGACCGGCTTTCAGTTCGCTCAACGCCTCGCTGAACAGGGCCAGTGCATCGTTATTGAGCGCCTGCGGATCGCTGGCATCGGCCACCAATACGCCGGGCCAGGCAAGTACTTCCAGCGGATTCAGAGGGGCCGGTTGCTTGATCAGGCTGGCTACTGTCTCTGCTGCGGCGACCAATTGCGCGGCGCGCTCGAGATCAACCTGCAGCGGTTTGCCGGCGGTTTCTTCGGTGAAGCGCAACGTGCATTCCACCTTGCCGCGCGACAAACCCTGACGCAGAGCTTCGCGGACCGCGCCTTCCAGGTCGCGAAAGGACTCCGGCAGGCGCAGGTGCGGCTCAAGATAGCGATGATTGACCGAGCGCAGTTCCCAGCTCAGCGTGCCCTGGGTGCCGGCCCGTTCTACTCGGGCGAAGGCCGTCATGCTGTGCACCATGGGAAATACCTCGTGGGTTCAGTCGGTGAGAAGACTGTCGTGGGCGCAGGACTGCCCGAATAAATGTCACAAATAGCCGACAGGCTTCGAAGGCGCAGGATTGTAGCGCAGTGCGGTGCATGCTCCCAAACTGGCGACGCCATAAGGCGTTACCGAGCGTCGCTCTTGTGCAGGCTGCATGCTGTTGGCAGCCCCGAATCGGCCCGGCAACTTTATTAGAGGTGCCCAGCTAGGGTTGTGGCCTCTATAATGCCCGGCAGTTTTCCGTCTCAGTACAGGTATTCCCAAATGAAACGTCCAAGTGGCCGCGCTGCCGATCAGCTCCGCTCGATCCGCATCACCCGCAACTACACCAAACACGCCGAGGGTTCTGTACTGGTAGAGTTTGGTGACACCAAAGTGATTTGCACGGTCAGCGTCGAGAGCGGCGTGCCGCGCTTCCTTAAAGGTCAGGGCCAAGGCTGGTTGACGGCTGAGTACGGCATGCTGCCGCGCGCCACTGGTGATCGTAACCAGCGTGAAGCGAGCCGTGGCAAGCAAGGCGGGCGTACCCTGGAGATTCAACGTTTGATCGGTCGTTCCCTGCGATCAGCGTTGGACATGTCCAAGCTGGGCGAAGTGACGCTGTATGTCGATTGCGATGTGATCCAGGCCGATGGCGGTACGCGTACCGCGTCCATTACCGGTGCCATGGTTGCGTTGGTCGATGCCTTGAAAGTCATCAAGAAGCGCGGCGGCCTCAAAGGTGGCGATCCACTCAAGCAGATGATTGCTGCGGTGTCGGTGGGTATGTATCAGGGTGAGCCAGTACTTGACCTCGACTACCTGGAAGACTCCGCTGCCGAGACCGATCTCAACGTGGTGATGACCAGTGCTGGCGGCTTTATCGAAGTCCAGGGCACCGCTGAAGGCGCGCCGTTCCAGCCAGAAGAGCTGAACGCGATGCTGGCATTGGCGAACATCGGCATGGCCGAGCTGTTCGAACTGCAGCGAGCTGCGCTGGCCGACTGATCGGCACGGGTATAGATTCAGCCATCACACCTGCTAAGGATAAGCATCATGAGTGACAGCCAGCTTCCGCTACCGACCCCCAGTGCCGAGGTTCGTCAATGGGCGATGCTCTGTCACTTTGCGGCGTTTTTCGGCCTGATCTTCCCTTTCGGCAATCTGCTGGGGCCATTGATTCTCTGGCAGATCAAGAAAGAGACCGATCCTTTCATTGATGCCCAAGGCAAGGAAGCTCTGAATTTTCAGATCACCGTGGCGATTGCCGCAATGATCTGCTTCCTGTTGATGGTCGTGATTATCGGCTTCCCGCTGTTGGTACTGGTCGGCGTCGGCGCGCTGGTGTTGACCATTATCGGCGGGGTCAAGGCCAACGACGGGATTGCCTATCGGTATCCGTTTACCTGGCGCTTGATCAAGTAACGCAAAACCAGCAGCCGCAAAAAAGCCGACACGAAGTCGGCTTTTTTGTGGGCGGCTGGACGTCAGATGGTCAACGTCCAGTCGTAATCCACAATCAATGGAGCGTGCTGCGAGAAGCGTGGCTGACGTGGCAGGCGAGCGCTGCGTACGAAGCGGCGCAGACCCGGGGTCAGCAGTTGATAGTCGAAGCGCCAACCGAGGTTGAGCATTTCGGCTTGTTCGTTATCCGGCCACCAGCTGTACTGATCGCCTTCACGGCTGACTTCACGCAGGGCGTCGACATAGCCCATGGTGCCGACAATCTCGTCCATCCATGCGCGTTCTGGCGCAAGAAAGCCTGGAGATTGCTGGCTGTCACGCCAGTTTTTGATATCTAGCTTCTGTTGCGCGACATACAGCGAGCCGCAATAGATGTATTCACGACGCTTGCGTCGTTGCTTATCCAGGTAGCGCGCGAAATCGTCCATAAGCTTGAACTTCTGGTTCAAGTCTTCGTCGCCGTTCATTCCCGAAGGAAGCAGCAAGGTCGCAATACTGACCTTGTCGAAATCCGCTTGCAGATAGCGCCCGTAACGGTCGGCTGTTTCGAAGCCAAGTCCGCTGATAACAGCCTTTGGTTGCAACCGCGAGTAGAGCGCCACACCGCCTTGGGCAGGGACTTCAGCATCGCAGGCATAAAGGAAGTAGCCATCCAGTTGGAAGGCTGGGTCGTCCAGTTCAAAGGCAGAGGCGCGGGTGTCCTGTAGGCAGATGACGTCAGCATTCTGGGCTTGTAGCCAACTGAGCAAACCACGCTCGACTGCAGCCTGAATGCCATTTACGTTCACACTGATGATCCGCATAAATGGCCCCAAAAATCACGTGCGTGTATGATACCCGAGCTCTACCTAATTAGCTAAATCCGTGGTATTTGGGGCTTTTTTCATGCAGGCATATCAGCGCGACTTCATTCGTTTTGCCATCGATCGCGGTGTTTTGCGCTTCGGTGAGTTCACTTTGAAGTCTGGACGGACCAGTCCATATTTCTTCAATGCCGGCCTGTTCAACAGCGGTTCTGCCCTGGCTCAGCTCGGTCGTTTCTACGCCCAGGCGGTGGTTGAGAGCGGCATTTCTTTCGATGTTCTGTTCGGCCCGGCCTACAAGGGCATTCCCCTGGCGGCCACGACGGCCGTGGCCTTGGCTGAACATCATCAGCTGGATCTGCCATGGTGCTTCAATCGCAAGGAAGCCAAGGCTCACGGCGAAGGCGGAAGCCTGGTCGGCGCGCCATTGCAAGGCAACGTGTTGATCATCGACGATGTGATCACTGCCGGTACGGCCATTCGTGAGGTCATGCAGATCATCAAGGACCAGGGCGCGACAGCGGCCGGTGTGTTGATCGCGCTGAATCGTCAGGAACGCGGCAATGGTGAGCTGTCGGCGATTCAGGAGGTCGAACGTGACTTCGGTATCCCGGTGATCAGCATCGTGTCCTTGAATCAGGTGCTGCAATTTTTGGCCGATGACCCACAACTCAAGCAATATTTGCCTGCGGTCGAGGCTTATCGGACGCAGTACGGAATTTGAGGATGCTGCATTTATGCTCAAGCTGAACACCGCGGGGCTGCTATTGGCGTTGAATGTGATGGCTGTACAGGCTGCTGATAAAACGCCTGTGTTGCTCTATCGCTACGTCGACAACAAGGGTGGGATCGTTCTCGACCGTCAAGGCGTGCCGCCGGAGTATGTCGGCAAAGGTTACCAGGTGCTCAATGAGCGAGGCCGAGTGATACAGGTCGTGCCGCCAGCCCCCACGGCAGAGGAAATCCAGCGTCAGCAGACCGACAAGGCCAAGGCCGACGCCAATGCTCAACTGCTGCATTTGTACAGCAGCGTGAGCGATGTCGACAGTGCCAAGACCCGCAAGCTCGCCGAGCTGGATGCCTTGATTGCCGTGGCACAGGGCAATCTGCAAGGCTTGATCTCTCAGCAGAGCACTCTTCAGGGGCAGGCTGCGGCCCAGGAACGTGCCGGTCGTGCCGTACCGCAGCCGTTACTCGATCAGATGAACAGCCTGCGTGACGACCAGCAAAGCCTCAAGGCTGAAGTCGAGCGTTATCAGGGTTCGCGCAAACAGGCTGAGGCCGATTTTGCGGTTGATCGAGTGCGGGTTCAGCAGTTACAGCATTGATAGGCTCTGAAAAAAAAGGCCCCGTCCGGTGTGAACCGGACGGGGCCTTTCAGTTGTGCGTGACGTATCGATCAATCAATGCCGCTTGCGATTGGTGATCTGGGTGCCGACGCCGCTGTCGGTGAAGATCTCCAGCAGCACGGCATTGGGCACGCGCCCGTCGATGATGTGCGAGCTGTTGACTCCGCCCTGAACCGCTTCCAGTGCGCACCGGATCTTGGGCAGCATGCCGCCGTAGATGGTGCCGTCGGCGATCAGGCCATCGACTTGTTCGGTGGTCAGTCCGGTCAGGACTTCGCCTTGTTTATTCATCAAGCCGGCGATGTTGGTCAGCAAAATCAGTTTTTCGGCCTTGAGGGCCTCGGCGACTTTGCCTGCAACCAGGTCGGCGTTGATGTTGTACGACTCACCGTTAGGGCCAACGCCGATGGGCGCGATCACCGGAATAAAGTCGCCTTTGACCAGCATGTTCAGCAGGTCGGTGTTAACCCCGACCACTTCACCGACCTGGCCGATATCAATGATTTCCGGCTTGGTCATGTCTGGCGTCTGCCGGGTGACCGTGAGCTTTCGCGCGCGAATCAGTTCAGCGTCTTTGCCGGTCAAGCCAATGGCGCTGCCGCCGTGGCGGTTGATCAGGTTGACGATGTCCTTGTTGACCTGGCCGCCCAGGACCATTTCCACCACGTCCATGGTTTGTGCGTCAGTGACGCGCATGCCGTCGATGAAGTGGCTTTCGATGGACAGGCGCTTGAGCAGGTCGCCGATTTGCGGGCCCCCGCCGTGAACCACTACCGGGTTGATACCGACGGCTTTCATCAGCACGATATCGCGCGCAAAGCCGGTTTTCAGCTCCTCGCTCTCCATAGCGTTGCCGCCGTATTTGATCACCAGCGTCTTGCCGACAAATCGGCGAATGTAAGGCAGCGCTTCGGACAAAACTTTGGCTACATTAGCAGCGGCATCGTGTTCGAGGGTCATTCAGGGCTCCAGTGAAAACAAGGGTTCATTCAAAACGGTAATTTGAGGTCGGGCGCAACGTTCTTGAGCTGGGCGTGGAACACGTCCTTGATGCGCTGCAATTCGGCTTCAGTATCGGCCTCGAAGCGTAATACCAAGACCGGCGTGGTGTTGGATGCACGCACCAGACCCCAGCCTTTGGGGTAGTCCACTCGCACACCATCAATGCTGGTCAACTGTGCGTCGCCCCATTGGGCATCGCGTTGCAGCGCTTCAATGATGCTGAACTTGGTCACGTCCGTCACATCGATATTGATTTCCGGTGTGGAAATATCATTCGGGAAGGTCGCGAAGACTTCTTCAGCGGTGCCTTTCTCCTGGCTGAGGATTTCCAGCAGGCGTGCCGCGCTGTAGATGCCGTCGTCGAAACCGAACCAGCGTTCCTTGAAGAAGATGTGCCCGCTCATTTCGCCTGCCAGCAGCGCACCGCTTTCGCGCATCTTCTTTTTGATCAGCGAGTGACCGGTCTTCCACATCACCGGACGACCGCCGTATTCGCGGATCAACGGGGTCAGGCGGCGGGTGCATTTGACGTCGAAAATGATATCGGCACCGGGATTGCGTGACACTACATCTTTGGCGAACAGCATCAACAAGCGATCCGGGAACACGATGTTGCCGGTGTTGGTGACGACGCCTACGCGGTCACCGTCACCGTCGAAGGCCAGGCCCAGGTCGGCACCGGTTTCCTTGACCTTGGCGATCAGGTCAACGAGGTTTTCCGGTTTGCCTGGATCAGGGTGGTGGTTCGGGAAGTTGCCGTCGACGTCGCAGAACAGCGGGATGATTTCGCAGTTCAGGGCTTCAAGCAGTTGCGGAGCGATGACGCCCGCCGCGCCGTTGCCACAGTCGACCACGACCTTCATGCGTCGGGCGAGGACAACGTCTTCGGTGATTTGCTTGAAGTAGCGATCAAGAATGTCGACTTTCTCGATGCTGCCTTTGCCGGTGGTCAGATCGTTGGTTTTCAGGCGCGTGTGCAAAGCCTGGATCTGTTCATTGGCCAGGGTGTCGCCAGCAATGACGATCTTGAAGCCGTTGTAGTCTCGCGGGTTGTGGCTGCCGGTCAGCATCACACCGGTTTTACCGGCAAGCACGTTGGCGGCGTAATAGAGCGCAGGGGTCGGTACCAGGCCGACATCGCTGACGTGGCAGCCGCTGTCGTGCAGGCCCTGAATCAGTTGCTGTACCAGTTCCGGGCCGGACAGGCGGCCATCGCGGCCTACGGAGACGTTAGGTTCATTCTTGGCCAGACTCTCGGAGCCGATGGCGCGACCAATCCAGTAAGCCGTTTCTGCGAAGAGGGTGTCACCGACGACGCCACGAATATCGTAGGCGCGGAAGATGGTGTCAGGAAATTTAGGTGCCACCAATGCTGTACTGCTCATAACTGGGGGGTGCTCCAATCTCAGGAAGTCCTGGTTTTCGTCGAGGAAGTCGATATCGAGAATGTCGGTATCTTGAAACAGCGGATCGACCCACTCAGTACGCGGGGCATTGGGCTGAGTCGACGCTGGGGCACTGCTTGTCGCTAAGTCGTTATTGAAGCGGTTCTTGTCTTGGACCGTGGTCGATGGCGCATTACGCACCGAAAATCTGGCCAGGCTCTGGGCCAACCCATTCAGGGCTGGCAGGCTTAATCCGAAAGCTTTGACGGCTTTTCCGCCTGAGAGTTCTTGAAGCAGTTGGTCCAGCTGTCGGGCGTCTGCCGAAATGCGCCGCTGCAAGGCGCTGTCGTTGAGGTACAGCCCAAGCACAACACCGGCCAGCGCAACCAGCGCCGCCAGCGCCAGAAACAGCCAGGGCACTGATGAATCGAGCGCCGGGCCCGGCGTGAAGTCGAGTTTCCAGTTGGGTTGGCCGGTGTCGAACGCCTGTGACGAACCTGCTGCAGGCTGACCGCGTTGCAGCAGAACTTGCCCGGGACTGGCGCCGAACTGTTGGGTTACCTGGACCTGACCAATATCAGTGAGCAAAACCGGCAGCGCGCTCAGCACCCGTTGCAGGTCGAACGCCAGCAACAGCGTGCCGGTGATCGGTGCGCCCGGGCTCGCCCGCAGCGGCGCAACGCTATAGACCAGCCAGCGCTCGCCGACTTTGCGCGCTTCGGGGGAGGGCGTCTGGCCGAGTGCGGCTTTGTTGAGCATGTCCAGGGTGGAAAAATTCACCGGCACGGGAGCTTGTGCATCCACGTCGGTCCGGCCGAGAGGGTTGAGCCGTGCGCCCACCACGCTGTCGTGATAGCGCAGCTGATTTTCAGCCTGGCTGATCGAGGTCGGGTCTTTGCTTTGCAGTGCTTGAGCAAGTGCGCCGTCGAGCGCGGCGGTTTGCGTCTCGGCGTTCAGTTGTTTGAGTGCCAGGCCCAAGGCGCTGGCCTGGCTAGAACCCCAAGCCTGGCTGAGCCGGGTTTGCTGGTGCGGCTGGCTGAATAACGCCAGCCACAACAACACGCTGGCCGTGAGTAGCCCTGCGACAGCCGAAACAAGGCCGGGCGAAAGAATGGGCTGACGGGCAGCCGATGACGGACTGTCGGGGGGTTGCGAGTGGTTGCTTGCTGTGGCGGTGCGCTTAAAGCCTTTCACATCACCTCTCCCCGGTATTCATCCTGAATCGCAAAGGGTCTTTCCTGAGCCGTTTGGTGCCCGTTAGGGCCCAAACGGCCGGGTCAGGGTTCAAGTGGCCATTTTAGACGGTGTTTCAGTGGCTGCCTGAGTGACCAAAACCGCCAGCACCACGCTGGCTTTCGTCGAACTCTTCGACCAACTCGAAGTGCGCTTGTACGACCGGCACCAGCACCAGTTGAGCAAGGCGTTCGCCGATTGAGATTTTGAAGGCGGTCTGGCCGCGATTCCAACAGGACACCATCAACTCGCCCTGGTAATCGGAGTCGATCAAACCGACCAGATTGCCCAACACGATGCCGTGTTTATGGCCAAGGCCCGAACGCGGCAGAATCAACGCGGCGAGGCCGGGATCGCCAATGTAAATCGACAGCCCTGTGGGGATCAGCAGGGTCTGGCCCGGTTCGATGATCGTGTCTTCTTGCAGCATCGCGCGCAGGTCGAGACCGGCGGAGCCCTCGGTGGCGTAGGCCGGAAGAGGGAAGTCGCTACCAATGCGGGGGTCGAGGATCTTGGCTTGTAAAGCATGCATGCGTGATTAAACCTGGTTCAGACGGTCGGCGATAAAAGTGATCAGCTGGCGGGCAATCTTGCCTTTGCTGGTCTGGGCAAAAAAAGTTTCGTGCAGTGCCCGGTCAATCACGCTGCACGCATTCTCTTCGCTATTGAAACCGATGCTGGGGTTAGCCACATCGTTGGCGACGATCAGGTCCAGGTTCTTGTCCTTGAGCTTGCGTGCAGCATAGTCGAGCAGATGTTCGGTTTCGGCAGCGAAGCCGACACTGAATGGACGGTCCGGGCGGCCAGCAATGGTGGCAAGAATGTCCGGGTTGCGGACCATCTGCAACAGCAGGCCGTCACCGTTGCTGGGGTCTTTCTTGAGCTTGTGCGGTGCGACCACTTCGGGACGGTAATCGGCCACCGCTGCGGAGGCGATAAACAGATCGCAGGGGATCGCGGCTTCGCAGGCGGCGAGCATGTCGCGCGCACTGACCACGTCGATCCGGGTGACGCGGTCCGGGGTTGGCAGATTGACCGGGCCGGTGATCAAGGTCACCCGGGCGCCAGCTTCAACCGCCGCTTCGGCCAAGGCAAACCCCATTTTTCCCGAGCTGTGGTTGGTGATGTAGCGTACCGGGTCGATGTTTTCCTGGGTCGGGCCGGCGGTGATCAGGACGTGCCTGCCGGTCAGCGACTCGCGCCGGAAACAATCGGCGGCACGTTGCACCAGTTCGTCCGCTTCGAGCATGCGGCCAAAGCCGACATCACCGCAGGCCTGGCTGCCCGATGCAGGACCGAACATGCGCATGCCGCGCTCTTCGAGCAGGTGGGTGTTGGCCTGCGTCGCTGGATCGCGCCACATCGCCTGGTTCATGGCTGGCGCAATCGCTACAGAGGCGTCAGTGGCCAGCACGACGGTGGTCAACAGGTCATTGGCGATGCCTTGGGCCAGGCGCGCGATCAGGTCGGCGGTGGCCGGGGCGATCAGCACCAGGTCGGCCCACTTGGCCAGCTCGATATGGCCCATGGCCGCTTCTGCTGCCGGGTCGAGCAAATCCATGTGCACCGGATTACCGGACAAGGCTTGCATGGTCAGAGGCGTGATGAACTCACTGCCGCCGCGGGTCATGACAACACGCACTTCTGCGCCCTGATCGCGTAACCGACGGACCAGCTCGGCGCTCTTGTAGGCGGCGATGCCGCCGCCGACGCCGAGAACAATGCGTTTTCGATACAGCCGCTGCATAGGCGTGCCTTTTAGTCGAGTGAACGCGACGGCGATGACGCCTCCCCAGGCCAGATCGCCGCGCAAAAAAGATGGGCTAAGATAGCACAGCGACCGCACGGGAACAGCGGTCCCCACACACATGGAGGTGCTATGAGTATTCGTGATTGGCCTGCGGCCGAGCGTCCGCGGGAGAAGCTTCTTGAGCAGGGGGCGGCGAGCCTTTCCGATGCCGAACTGTTGGCGATTTTTTTGCGCACGGGTGTTACCGGAAAAAGCGCCGTGGACCTTGCGCGACATTTGCTGAAGCAATTCGGCAGCCTCAGATCGTTGCTGGAGGCTGACCTGCAAACCTTCTGTCTGGAGTTGGGGCTGGGCCCCGCAAAGTTCGCGCAGTTGCAGGCGGTGATGGAGATGTCTCGTCGGCATATGGCCGAACGTTTGAAGCGCGATTCAAGCCTGGAGAACCCGCAAGGGGTGCGCGATTACCTCAAGGCGCAGCTCAGGCACGAGCCGCACGAGGTTTTCGCCTGCCTGTTTCTGGACACCAAGCATCGGGTGTTGGCGTTCGAGGCGTTGTTTCGAGGGTCGATCAGCTGCGCCGAGGTCCATCCCCGGCAAGTGGTCAAGCGCGCCCTGGCGCACAATGCGGCGGCGTTGATCCTGTGCCACAACCATCCGTCCGGCGTGCCCGACCCCAGCGAGGATGACTGCAAGCTGACCCACCTGCTCAAGGACGCTCTGGACATGATCGACGTGAAGGTGCTCGATCACTTCATCATCGGTGATGGCGACCCGTTGTCGATGGTGGAAGCCGGCTTGATGTGAGAAGCACAGGCCGCGCACGGTGGGTGCGCGGCCTGTTGGTCGTACGAAAAGTGTACAGCGCGCTATTTTCGTTCTGTATCTACTTCAATGTGACGTGGGAAAAGTCCTGGCGACCGAATGGACTCACCTGATAACCCTGTACGTCTTTGCGCGTCAGTGCGGCAGCGGTGGGGTGTGCCAGCGGCAGCCACAAGGCCTGTTGCTGGATTTGCGTCTGAGCCTTGAGGTACAAGGCGCTGCGCTCGGCTTGATCGCTGGTGGCTTTGCCTGCGCTGATCAGTTTGTCCAGGCCCTGGTCGCAATAACGGGCGAAGTTGGTTCCTGAGGTCACGGCGGCGCAGGAGAACTGCGGTGTCAGGAAGTTATCCGGATCGCCGTTATCGCCTGCCCAGCCCATGAACAGCAGGTCATGCTCGCCAGCCTTGGCGCGACGAATCAACTCGCCCCACTCGATGATCTTGATCTCGGCTTTGATCCCGACTGCAGCCAGGTCTGCCTGCAACAATTGCGCGCCGAGACTTGGGTTAGGGTTGAGCAAACTGCCGGATGGGCGAGTCCAGATCGTTGTTTTGAAGCCATCCTTGATACCGGCTTTGGCCAGCAACTCACGGGCTTTGGCCTGATTATGCTGATAGCCGGGAAGGTCTTTGGCGTAGCTCCAGGTGTTGGGCGGATAAACCCCGGTCGCGTTTTCAGCGGTGTTTTCGAATACCGCTTTGAGGTAGCTGTTTTTATCGAAAGCGAGGTTGATCGCCTGGCGAACTTCAGGCTTGTCCAGCGGCGGGTGCTGGCTGTTGATCGCGACAAAAGCGGTCATGAACGCTGCGGCTTTTTCGATTTTCAGCTGTGGGTCTTTGCTGGCAGCCTGAATATCCAGAGGTTTGGGTGAAAGGGCGATCTGGCACTCGTTCTGGCGGATTTTCTGCAGTCGCACGTTGGCGTCCGGCGTGATCGCATACACCAGCGCGTCAACGGCAGGCTTGCCGCTGAAGTAGTCCGGGTTGGCGACATAACGCACCACAGCGTCCTTTTGGAAGCGCTTGAAGACGAATGGGCCGGTACCGATGGGTTGGCTGTTGAGCTTTTCCGGGGTGCCCGCCTTCAGTAGCTGCGCGGTGTATTCGGCGGAATAGATCGACGCAAAGCCCATGCTCAGCGTTGCCAGGAAGGTCGAATCCGGGTGGTTGAGGGTAAAGCGGACGGTGAGAGCGTCAGGTGCTTCTATATTCTTGATCAGTGTGGGTAACTGCATCGATTGTGCATGCGGAAAGCCGCTTTGGGCGACCTTATGCCACGGGTTGGCCGGGTCGAGCATGCGCTGGAAGCTGAATTGCACGTCTTCTGCGGTCAGGTCACGGGTCGGATTGAAGTAATCGGTGTGGTGAAACTTCACCCCGGCGCGTAGTTTGAAGTCGTAGGTCAGGCCATCCGCCGAGACACTCCAGCTTTCCGCCAGACTGGGCAGCAGTTTGCCGCTCTGCGCATCGAACTCCACCAAACGGTTCATGAGCACGTCGGCGGAGGCGTTGGTCGTCGTCAGCGAGTTGTACTGCACGACATCAAACCCTTCGGGGCTGGCTTCGGTGCAGACGCTGAGGGTGGTCGCAGCCTGAGCCGGCAATGTGCTGAAAAAGGGCGCGAGCAGGAGCGAAAGGGCTGCGAAACGCGTAAAACGCATGGCGATATTCCTGTCAGAGAGGGCCCCATCTGCGGGCGCAGTCTGGTGAGAGACTTACCCTAGACTATGCATCGGCGCAGGACAATCCGTCTGGTGCGACGAGCGGTATATTTCTTGCCGCGCCCGCACGGGTTGAGCCTGAAGGCAAAACACGGTCTGCCAAAACAAGGTAATGTGCATGCGCTGTTGTTGCACCTTGGTGTTTCTGGTATAAAGCAGCGCTCTTTTCTAGGGGCCCGGTTCCTTCGTTTGTAGGTGTGGCCGGTAAGACCCCTAAAGAAACGCGGCGCCTGGCGCCAAATGACTGAGAGATTAAGCGGCCAACCCATGCCGGGTTGGGCATGTGGTTTTAGAGGGCTGAGGCATGTCGAGAGTATGTCAAGTTACCGGTAAGGGTCCGGTAACCGGGAATAACATTTCCCACGCAAACAACAAAACCCGTCGTCGTTTCCTGCCGAACCTGCAGCATCACCGCTTCTGGGTCGAGTCCGAGAATCGTTTTGTGCGTCTGCGCGTATCTGCCAAAGGCATGCGTATCATCGACAAGCGTGGCATTGATGTCATTCTTCTCGAAATTCGCGCCAATGGCGCTAAGGTCTAAGGGAGATAGTCATGCGTGAATTGATCCGTTTGGTGTCGAGCGCTAACACAGGCCATTTCTACACCACCGATAAGAACAAACGCACCACTCCGGACAAAATCGAAATTAAAAAATTCGATCCGGTTGCTCGTAAGCACGTGATCTACAAAGAAGCCAAAATCAAGTAATTGATTTCGCTTCTTACAAAAAAACCCGCCTGAGAAGGCGGGTTTTTTTGTGCCTGAATTTCAGTGAAGGCAGCTGTTGCTCAGGCCTTTTGTTCGAACACCACATACACCTTGCGACAGGCTTCCAGCACTTCCCAGGTGCCTTTGAAGCCCGCAGGAATCACAAAGCGATCACCGGCACGCAGGGTTTTGGCGTTGCCATCCTCGTCGCGTAGCACCGATACGCCCTGCACGATTTCGCAATACTCATGTTCGGTGTAATTCACCGTCCATTGACCGATTGCACCTTCCCAAACGCCGGCGCTGAGTTGGCCGCAGGGGCTGTTGTAATGGTTGTAGACGGTTTGCTCCGGGTTGCCCTTGAGGATTTTTTCTGGCGCGGGCACGTAGCGTTCTGGCGTGGTGTTGGCCTGGCTGAAGTCGACAATATTTTCGATGTTCATCGTGATTCGCTCCCCGCTAACGCGTTTCATGTTGAATAAAATGAACAACAAAACGCCGTTTGGCCTGAAGTGTCAAATATATTGGAAATTTCCCAGTCACTTGGTTTAGGGTGGGGTTTGCCCTTGGCTGATGCCATCCGTATTCAAAAAACAACAGGAGGACACTCGTATGACCACCCTGACTCGTGCTGACTGGGAACAGCGTGCCAAAGATCTGAAGATCGAAGGCCGTGCTTACATCAACGGTGAATACACCGCTGCGGTTTCTGGCGCCACCTTCGAATGCATCAGCCCTGTCGATGGCCGCGTCCTGGCACAGGTTGCCAGTTGCGAGGCTGCCGATGCCCAGCGTGCTGTCGACAGTGCCCGCGCTACGTTCAACTCTGGCGTGTGGTCACGTCTGGCCCCTGTCAAACGCAAGGCGGCGATGATCCGTTTTGCCGGTCTGTTGAAACAGAACGCTGAAGAATTGGCCCTGCTCGAAACCCTCGACATGGGCAAGCCGATCAGCGACTCGTTGAGCATTGATGTCCCTGGAGCCGCCCAGGCGCTGAGCTGGAGCGGTGAAGCGATCGACAAAATTTACGACGAAGTGGCCGCCACGCCCCATGACCAACTGGGTCTGGTGACGCGCGAACCCATCGGTGTTGTGGCGGCCATCGTGCCGTGGAACTTCCCGCTGATGATGGCCTGCTGGAAACTCGGTCCAGCGCTGTCCACTGGCAACTCGGTCATCCTCAAACCGTCGGAAAAATCTCCGTTGACCGCTATTCGCATCGCCCAACTGGCGGTTGAAGCCGGTATCCCGGCGGGCGTGCTCAACGTTCTGCCTGGCTATGGTCATACCGTCGGCAAGGCGCTGGCCTTGCACATGGATGTCGATACGCTGGTCTTCACCGGCTCGACCAGAACCGCCAAGCAATTGCTGATCTATTCCGGCGAGTCGAACATGAAGCGCATCTGGCTGGAAGCCGGTGGCAAGAGCCCGAATATCGTATTTGCCGACGCACCGGATCTGCAAGCCGCCGCCGAATCGGCTGCTGGCGCTATCGCCTTCAACCAGGGCGAAGTGTGCACTGCGGGTTCGCGTCTGCTGGTCGAACGGTCGATCAAGGACACGTTCCTGCCGCTGGTGATCGAAGCACTCAAGGCCTGGAAGCCAGGTAATCCGCTGGACCCGCAAACCAATGTGGGGGCGGTGGTCGACACCCAGCAGCTGAACACGGTGTTGTCTTACATCGAGTCGGGTCATGCCGATGGCGCCACGTTGGTCGCAGGCGGCAAGCGCACGCTGCAGGAAACGGGCGGCACTTATGTTGAGCCGACGATTTTTGACGGCGTCAGCAATGCGATGAAAATCGCTCAGGAAGAAATTTTCGGCCCAGTGCTGTCGGTGATTGCCTTCGATACCGTGGAAGAAGCTATCCAGATCGCCAACGACACGCCTTATGGCCTGGCGGCGGCTGTGTGGACCGCTAACCTGTCCAAGGCTCATCTGACGGCCAAGGCGCTGCGTGCCGGTAGCGTGTGGATCAACCAGTACGATGGCGGCGACATGACCGCACCGTTTGGCGGGTTCAAGCAGTCGGGCAACGGCCGCGATAAATCGCTGCATGCGTTCGACAAGTACACCGAGCTGAAGGCGACCTGGATCAAGTTGTAATCCGGCTAGGTCGCGAATGAATTCGCTCCTTCAGGGTTTTGATCCACTGTAGGCGCGAATAAACTCGCGCAAGCGGTGTGCAAGACAGCCGAAAAGCAGCCGGGCTCTCCACATCAGGAAGCCCGGCTGTTTTGTTTTGATCGTCGGTACACGTTATCCACAGGAGCGTGGGCAATGCGTTGGGGTACTTATTTCGCTGTTCTGGCCTCGGTCTTGAGTGTCGGATTGGCCTTGGGCGTGAGCATGCCGTTGGTGTCCTTGCGCCTGGAAAGCTGGGGCTACGGTTCTTTTGCCATCGGGGTGATGGCGGCGATGCCGGCGATTGGCGTGCTGGTCGGGGCGAGTTTCGCCAGCCGCCTGGCCGCGCGCTTCGGGACGCCACTGTTGATGCGTCTGTGCTTGTGGGCCGGGGCGTTGTCCATCGGTTTGCTGGCCTTGTTGCCCAACTATTGGGTCTGGGTAGGGTTGCGTCTGTTGATCGGGGTCATCCTGACCATCGTGTTCATTCTTGGCGAAAGCTGGATCAATCAACTGGTGGTCGAGCGTTGGCGCGGCCGGTTGGTGGCGCTGTATGGCAGCAGCTATGCCCTGAGCCAACTGGCCGGCCCCCTGCTGCTGGGCATTATCGGCGCCGAAGCGGATTACGGTTTTTGGGTTGGCGTCGTGCTGCTGCTCTGTTCGCCGCTGTTGCTGCTGGGGCGTACCGGCGCGCCCAGCGCTGAAGCCTGCAACGTGACCTTCAGCGATCTGTTTGGCTTTTGCCGAGGACTGCCAGCGATTGCTTGGGCGGTGGCACTGTTCGCGGCGTTCGAGGCAATGATTCTGACCTTGCTGCCGATCTACTGCCTGCGCCAGGGCTTTACCCCGGAAGTCGCATTATTCATGGTCAGCACGGTGGTGGTCGGTGATGCGCTCCTGCAATTGCCGATTGGTGCGCTGGCTGACAGGGTTTCTCGACGCACGCTGTTTTCGGGCTGTGCGCTGTTACTCATGCTGTCGAGTCTGGCGATTCCGCTGCTGCTTGATACCGTGCTGATCTGGCCAGTGTGGGTGTTGTTCGGTGCCAGCGCCGGAGGGTTGTTCACCTTGTCGTTGATTCTGATCGGCGAGCGTTATCGCGATGATTCACTGGTTCGTGCCAACGCACACATCGCTCAGCTGTGGGGGATCGGCTGCTTGCTCGGGCCACTGGCGGCAGGCGCGGGCAGCCAATGGGTCAGTGGGCATGCCCTGCCATTGCTCATGGCCGCGGGTTCCTTCGGTCTGGTGATTTTGTCCCTGCGCCGTGGTGCGTTCGGGGCGCAGCCGGTCGTGGCTTAGAGCCCTTTTTTCCCTAGCCCCGCATGGCGGGGCAAACGTCAGTGGGTGGCCGGTTCCGTCTCGGCCAGCAGGCGGGTGATGGTCGAGCCTACTTTGCGCACGGCGTCCTCGATCTGCGCCGTCGGTTTGGCGGCGTAGTTCATCCGCAGGCAATTGCGGTACTTGCCGGACGCCGAGAAAATGCTGCCCACGGCGATCTGTACGCCTTGGTCGAGCAACGCGCGATTCAGGCGCAAGGTGTCGAAATCCTCAACCAGCTCAACCCACAGCATAAAACCGCCTTGGGGCCGACTGACACGGGTGCCTGCCGGAAAGTAGCGCATGACCCAATCGGTCATCTGGTCGCGACCGCGCTGATACTGCCCGCGCATCCGCCGCAAATGCGGCTCGTAGTGCCCAGATTCTAGAAATTCGGCAATCGCCAGTTGCGGTTGAGTGGCGGTCGAGCCGGTGCTGATGTATTTCATGTGCAGCACCCGCTCCAGATAGCGCCCCGGCGCGACCCAACCAATGCGCAGTCCTGGCGCCAGGGTTTTCGAGAACGAGCTGCACAGGAGGACGCGACCGTCTTCGTCGAAGGATTTGATCGTTCGCGGTCGGGGATAGTTGTAGGCCAGATCGCCATACACATCGTCTTCGATGATCGCCACATCAAAGCGTTGAGCGAGGCTCAGCAGGGCCCGCTTGCGCGCCTCGGGCATGATGTAGCCCAGCGGGTTGTTGCAGTTGGGGGTCAGTTGAATGGCTTTGATCGGCCACTGTTCCAGCGCCAGTTCCAGCGCATCGAGGCTGATGCCGGTAATGGGGTCGGTGGGGATTTCCAGGGCCTTCATCCCCAGGCCCTTGAGGGTCTGCATGGCGCCGTGAAAGCTTGGCGAGTCCACCGCCACGATGTCGCCCGGCTCGCAAACGGCGCGGATGCTGGTGGACAACGCTTCATGGCAGCCGGTGGTGATCACCAGATCGTTGGCCGAGAGCTGACACCCAGAATCCAGCAGCAGGCGCGCGACCTGATCGCGCAGGCTTTGGGTGCCGTAGATGTTGTCGTAATACAGCCCTGGCATGTCCTGGCGCCGACTGATCTTGGCCAGCGCGCGCAGCAGGGGTTTCAGGGTCGGGCTGCTGACGTCTGGCATGCCGCGCCCGAGCTGGATCACATTGGCATTGGGCACACTGCGGATCAGCTCGAGGACTTGTTCCCATTGGGAAATTTCGACGGGCCGTTGCGCCGGTCGTCCCACCACCGGCAAGGCGGGGATCGTACGTCCGGACGGGACGAAATAACCTGATTTAGGTTTCGGCGATGCCAGCCCGTTGTCTTCCAGCAAGCGATACGCCTGTTGCACGGTGCTCAGGCTGACGCCGTGCTCCAGGCTCAGTGCGCGGACCGAGGGCAGCCGGTCTCCAGGGCGATAAAAACCGTTTTCAATGCGAGTGCCGAGCAGGGCGGCAAGATTGACGTAGAGCGTCATGGCGTACTCTCGATGGCGATCGATTCAGTTGACCAGTACAGATGCCGTCAAAATACAGGATTCAGCCTCGCGATGGGGTTGTCTGTATGGAAGTAATAAGGTTTTTTTGAATCTGTAATGGATTTGCCCGGCCCGTCATCATGAAATCACACGAACGCGTGATGGAGGGATCAGGAAATGAACGGGTTGAGCGATGTACGGCTGATGCTGCATAGCCAGGAGCTGCATGAGGGGCGAGCGCCTTGCGTGCAGACGGGCTGCCCACCGGGGCTAAGCCGGTGGGGCGTGTTCCGCCATCGCTGGGTGACCCGCAAAGCGCTGCTTGATCTGGATGCCAATCAGTTGCGCGACGTTGGCATCAGCCTGGAGCAGGCCCGAGCCGAGGGCCTGAAGCCGTTCTGGAGAGGTTGAACCAAGCCTGGCGGTCAGCGCAGCGCTTTCAGCCGATGCCAGAGCATGCCCAGCGCCAGCAGCGGGGAGCGCAGGTGTTTGCCGCCAGGGAAGGTCATGTGCGGCACCTTGGCAAACAACTCGAAGCCGCTGCTGTGTTGCCCGCTGATGGCTTCTGCCAACAGCTTGCCGGCCAGGTGCGTGGCATTCACCCCGTGCCCGGAATAGGCTTGGGCGTAAAACACGTTGGGCTGGTCCTTGAGCCTGCCGATCTGCGGCAGGCGGTTGGCACCGATGCCGATCATGCCGCCCCATTGATAGTCGATCCTGGTCCCGGCCAGTTGTGGAAAGACCTCCAGCATTTTCGGCTGCATGTAGGCCGCGATGTCCTGCGGGTCGCGCCCCGAGTAATGACACGCACCGCCGAACAACAGACGTCGGTCTGCGGAAAGCCGGTAATAATCCACCGTCACCCGTTGGTCGCAGACGGCCATGTTCTGTGGCAGCAACTCATGGGCCTGCGCCTCGCTGAGCGACTCGGTGGCGATGATGTAGCTGCCAGCGGGCAGCACTTTGCCGCTGAGTTCCGGGTTCAGATCATTCAGGTAGGCATTGCAGCCCAGCACCAGCGTATTGGCGCGCACCGAACCTTGAGTGGTGTGCACGCGCGCGCGCGGGCCGTACTCGATTCGCGTCACCGCTGAGTGCTCGAAAATCTGTACGCCCAGCGAGCGAGCGGCGGCGGCTTCGCCCAATGCCAGGTTCAGCGGGTGCAGATGGCCCGAGCCCATGTCGATCATGCCGCCGACGTAGCGGTCCGAGCCGACCACACTGTGCATCTCGTTCGCGTGCAGCAGGCGCAGTTCATGGCGATAGCCCAAGCTGCGCAATTCGTCTGCATCTTCGGCTAAGCCGTCGAGATCGCGCGGCTTGTTGGCGAGGTCGCAGTAGCCCCATGTCAGGTCGCAGTCGATCTGGTAGCGGGCGACGCGCTGGCGCACGATTTCCACCGCCTCCAGGCCCATGAGTTTCATCTGGCGCACGCCGTCGCTGCCAATCACGTTGTTGAACTGATCGAGGCCATGGCCGACGCCGCGAATAAGTTGCCCGCCATTGCGCCCGCTGGCACCCCAGCCGATTTTCCGCGCTTCCAGCAACGCCACGCTCAAGCCACGTTCTGCCAGTTCGATGGCCGTGTTCAGCCCGGAAAAGCCACCGCCGACTACGCACACATCGACGCTCAACTCGCCTGCCAGCGGCGGATGATCCGGTTGCGGATGGCTGCTGGCGGCGTAATAGGAAGCGGCATGCTGGTCGTTGGCGAGCGGTTGCTGAACGCGAGCGTTCATGAGGTTTATCCTGGTTTTTGTGTTTTGAAAATGTCATGCAGCATAGACGTGAGCTGCGCCGCCCAGCAAGGTTCGGTCGGGCGGCGCTGTCACCCGGGGCTCAAGTGAGGCAAAATTACGCCCTAGTCTTTCTTTCGGTAAACGCCTCGATGAGCTGCAACAGCCAGAAAATCCGCTTTCTTCGGCAGCAGATCCCGTCTTTCGAGTGCGTGCCCGGCTGCCACGACTGCTGCGGTCCGGTCACCACCTCATCTGAAGAGATGGCGCGCTTGCCGCGCAAAACCGCCGCAGAGCAAGAGGCGGCGATGGATGAGCTGAACTGTGTGCACCTGGGGCCAAATGGCTGCACGGTGTATGAAGAGCGTCCGCTGATCTGCCGGTTGTTCGGCACCACTCCGACCCTGCCATGCCCCAATGGCCGTCGGCCGGTTGAGATGATCCATCCCAAGGCGGAAAAGCAGATCCACGAATACATCGCGACTACGCGACAGGTGTTGGTGTAGAGGTCACTCCGGAATCGGCAAATTCAAACTCTCTTTCACTTCTTCCATGACGATGTAGCTCTTGGATTCGCGCACATGCGGCAGTTTGAGCAGGATATCGCCGAGTAGTTTGCGGTACGAAGCCATCTCTGAAATCCGCGCTTTCACCAGGTAATCGAAGTCACCGGACACTAGGTGGCACTCCAGCACGTGCGGCAGTTTGAGCACGGCGCGGCGGAACTCTTCGAAGGTGTCGCCGGACTTGTAGTCCAGGCTGATCTCGACGAACACCAGCAGGCTGGCCTTGAGGCTTTGCGGATTGAGTCGGGCGTTGTAGCCCATGATGATCCCTTCGCGCTCAAGCCTGCGGACCCTCTCAGTACAGGGCGTAGTCGACAATCCCACCCTTTCTCCCAGCTCGGTAAATGAGATCCGCCCGTCCGCCTGAAGGATGCGCAGGATGTTGCGGTCAATCTTGTCCAACTCACGTTTTGACTGGTGCTGGGTGCGCATGGGTAAACCCCCTCTACTAAAGCCATTTTTGCCGAGAATTCTCGCCAAATATAGGTGTTTATATAGTGAAAAGCACTGGTCATTGCTTTTTATACTGCGCATATCTTGGCTCTGTACAACAAACGTCAGCGGATATCCGCGATTGAGGGATTTAACATGCGAGTTCTGGTCCTTGGCAGTGGCGTGATCGGTACGGCCAGCGCCTATTATCTGGCCCGAGCTGGATTCGAGGTGACCGTGGTCGACCGTCAACCTGCGGCCGCGATGGAAACCAGTTTCGCCAACGCCGGCCAGGTTTCGCCAGGCTATGCATCGCCATGGGCCGCGCCTGGCGTCCCGCTCAAGGCGATCAAATGGTTGTTGCAGCGTCATGCCCCGTTGGCGATCAAAGCCACCGCAGACATTGATCAGTACCTGTGGATGGCGCAAATGCTGCGTAACTGCACGGCCAGCCGGTATGCGGTGAACAAAGAGCGCATGGTGCGTTTGTCCGAGTACAGCCGCGATTGCCTCGATGAGTTGCGTGCCGAAACCGGTATCGCGTACGAAGGCCGCAGCTTGGGCACCACTCAATTGTTCCGTACTCAGGAACAATTGGATAATGCCGCCAAGGACATCGCTGTTCTGCAGCAGTCTGGCGTGCCTTACGAACTGCTTGATCGCGCGGGCATCGCCCGGGTCGAGCCGGCGTTGGCCAACGTGACTAATATTTTGGCCGGTGCGTTGCGTCTGCCGAACGACCAGACGGGCGATTGCCAGTTGTTCACCACCCGCCTGGCGGAAATGGCGGTCAAGTTGGGCGTCGAGTTCCGTTTCGGTCAGTCCATCGAGCGCCTCGACTACGCAGGTGATCGCATCAATGGCGTGTGGATCGACGGCAAGCTGGAAACCGCTGATCGCTACGTGCTGGCGCTGGGTAGCTATTCACCGCAGTTGCTCAAGCCGTTGGGCATTCGCGCACCGATCTACCCACTCAAGGGTTACTCCCTGACTGTGCCAATCACCAATCCGGCCATGGCCCCGACGTCGACTATTCTCGACGAGACCTACAAGGTCGCCATTACCCGTTTCGACAACCGCATTCGTGTGGGCGGTATGGCCGAGATCGCCGGGTTCGACTTATCGCTCAATCCACGTCGGCGCGAAACACTGGAGATGATCGTCGGCGACCTTTATCCTCAGGGCGGTGATTTGACGGAGGCCACTTTCTGGACCGGCCTGCGCCCAACCACACCGGACGGCACCCCGATTGTCGGCGCCACGCCATTCCGCAACCTGTTCCTGAATACCGGTCACGGCACACTTGGCTGGACAATGGCGTGCGGTTCAGGCCGTTTGCTGGCCGACTTGATGGCCTTTAAAACACCACAGATCAGTGCCGAAGGCCTTGATATTTCTCGCTACGGTAAAACCCAGGAGATCGTAAAACATGGCAATCCTGCGCCAGCTCACCAATGATCGTATGAGTCAGCTCGTTGTCCACAACAGCACCGTGTACCTGTCCGGGCAAGTGGGTGATGACATGGCTGCCGGGATCGAGCAGCAAACCCGGGAGACGCTGGCCAACATCGAGCGTCTGCTGGACTTGGCCGGTACCGACAAGACCCGGATTCTGTCGGTGACCATCTACCTGAAAGACATCGACGCGGATTTCGCCGGCATGAACAGCGTCTGGGATAAATGGCTGCCAAAAGGCGTTGCTCCAGCCCGGGCAACGGTCGAGTCGAAGCTGTGCGAACCGGAAATCCTGGTTGAGCTGTCGGTCGTTGCGGCATTGCCTTAATCTGCAAGAACCTTCGCCTGATGCCTGTTAATGGGTGTCGGGCTTTTTTATTCTCATAACGCCTAGAAGCCTGCCGCCATGCGTCCTGCCCGCGCCTTGATCGATCTCCAAGCCCTGCGTCACAACTACCAATTGGCCCGTGAAACCGCTGGCGCCAAAGCGCTTGCGGTCGTCAAGGCCGATGCCTACGGTCATGGGGCGGTGCGGTGCGCGCAAGCTCTGGAAGCCGAGGCCGACGGGTTCGCCGTGGCCTGCATCGAAGAAGCGCTGGAACTCCGTGAGGCGGGGATTGGCGGGCCGATTTTGCTGCTTGAAGGTTTTTTCGAGGCGAGCGAGCTGGCACTGATCGTCGAGCATGACCTCTGGTTCGTGGTGCATTCGCTTTGGCAACTCGACGCCATCGAGCAAGCGAGCATCAGCAAGCCGCTGAACGTCTGGCTCAAACTGGACTCGGGCATGCACCGTGTCGGCTTGCACCCCGCCGATTACCACGCGGCTTACAAGCGCCTGTTGAGCAGCGGAAAAGTGGCAAAAATCGTCTTGATGAGCCATTTTGCCCGCGCTGATGAATTGGATTGCTCGCGGAGTGACGAGCAGGTGGCGGTCTTCAACGCGGCCCGTCAGGGATTGTCCGCAGAGGTCAGTTTGCGCAACTCTCCTGCGGTCATGGGCTGGCCGAAGGTCCCTAGTGACTGGGTCCGCCCCGGCATCATGCTATACGGCGCCACGCCTTTTGATCAGCCACAGAGCGTGGCTGAGCGCTTGCAGCCGGTGATGACACTGGAGTCGAAAGTAATTTGCGTGCGCGAGTTGCCGGCGGGCGAACCGATTGGGTATGGCGGTGGTTTCATCACGGATCGCTCGATGCGTGTCGGAGTGGTGGCCATGGGGTACGCCGATGGTTATCCCCGTCAGGCACCGACCGGCACTCCGGTCTCGATTGACGGCCAGCCGAGCCGGTTGCTGGGTCGGGTGTCGATGGACATGCTGTGCGTGGACTTGACCGATTTGCCACGCGCCGGGCTGGGTAGCCAGGTCGAGTTATGGGGCAAAAACGTGCTGGCCAGCGATGTTGCCGCGCACGCCGGTACAATCCCTTACCAGATATTTTGTAACCTGCGCCGCGTGCCAAGGCTCTATTCCGGAGTCTGACAGACGGCTGTCGGCAGCTGTCGGCAGAATTGCAGCCTCCATGAATAAGCCGCTAGTCCTTTTGCGAACACGTTACGGGTCGAAGTGTTGTAAATACTGAACGCTGTTGCCATCATACCGTTCATAACGACCATAACTGATCAATAGGAGGACTCCCGCATTGGACGTCGGTGAACGACTGCAATCCATTCGAAAGCTTAAAGGTCTCTCCCAGCGTGAACTCGCCAAGCGAGCGGGCGTGACCAACAGCACCATTTCCATGATCGAGAAAAACAGCGTCAGCCCCTCGATCAGTTCCCTGAGAAAGGTGCTCGGCGGTATTCCGATGTCCATGGTTGAGTTCTTTTCGGAAGAGTTGGAGCAAGAAAATCTGACTCAAGTGGTTTATAAAGCCAGTGAGTTGATCGACATTTCGGACGGCGCCGTCACCATGAAGCTGGTCGGTAAGGCCCATCCAGGCCGGGCGATCACATTTCTCAATGAGATCTATCCTCCGGGTTCCGATACCGGGGATGCAATGCTCGTTCATGAAGGCGAAGAAACCGGAACCCTGCTCGAAGGTCGGCTGGAACTGGTGGTTGGCGTTGAGACGTTCATCCTCGAAGCCGGCGACAGTTACTACTTTGAGAGTACCAAGCCACACCGTTTTCGTAATCCGTTCGATGTGCCTGCGCGGCTGATCAGCGCGGCAACACCCGCGAATTTTTGATTGAATGCTTCATTTACAGGCGCCGCGTCTCAGAAATGAGAGCACAAGGTGCCTATTTGCAGGGCCTGACAGCTGGTAAATACCCCTGCGACTATAGGGTTGTTTCAGAGTGGCGGGCTAACCGGTATACTTCCGCCCGCCCGCAAAACCGTGGCCGCGGGCGTGACTAGCCACCATGAGGGTGTACGCGTGAACCTAATTAATAAAATGCTGGCAGTTCAAGCTGCCGTATTGGTCTTTTGGGCTGTCGGTGCTCAGGCCACGACAAGTGACGATCTGGCCAAGCGGCTTGATCCAGTGGGTCAAGTATGTGTGCAGGGTAAAGAGTGCGCCGGTATGGACGTCGCAGCTTCGGCTGGCGGCGCGGGTGGTGCCAAATCCGCTGATGAGATCATCGCAGGCCATTGCAATGCATGTCACGGCACCGGTTTGCTGGGTTCGCCGAAAATCGGTGACGCGGCTGACTGGGGCAACCGTGCCAAAACGCAGGGCGGTCTTGAAGGCATTCTTGCTAAAGCCATCACCGGGATCAACTCGATGCCGCCAAAAGGCACTTGCGCAGATTGCTCTGATGCAGAGCTGAAAAGCGCGATTCAGAAAATGTCCGGTCTGAAGTAATTCAGCCTGTGACAAAAACAGCCGACTTCGTGTCGGCTTTTTTGTGGGCGAATGATTCGAAGTCCTGTCCTTTGCAGCAAACACCCGGCAAGCTCGGTCCAACCTGAAATCAAGGATGTGCCAGGAGGGTGAGATGACGCAGTCGTGTTCCATTGAACAAGCAGTCGATCAAGTACTGGCGCAGTTGCCTGCGCACATTCACATGGGCCTGCAGCTGGGGCTGGGCAAGCCCAACCGCTTCGTTAACGCGTTGTATGCGCGGGTCAAAGGCCTGCCGCAACGACAGCTGACGATCTACACCGCCCTCTGTCTCGGGCGCCCGCCGCTGGGTGAGGGTTTGCAGGCGCGTTTTCTTGAGCCCTTCGTCGCACGGGTGTTCGGTGATTACCCCGAACTGGATTTCCTTGAGGACCTGCGGCGCGACAGCCTGCCGCCGAATATTCGTGTCGAGCAGTTCTTTATGCAGCCCGGCAGCCTGCTCAACAGCCACGCGGCGCAGCAGGATTATGTCAGCAGTAATTACAGTCATGCTGCGCGTGACATCAACGCCAATGGCCTTAATCTGGTGGCGCAGTTGATCGCTCATGATCCGCAACGTCCGGGTCGCGTGAGCCTGAGTTGCAACTCGGACATCACTCTTGATTTGCTGCCGATGATCGCCAAACGCCGTGCGGCCGGTGAAACAATCCTGTTGCTCGGCCAGATCCATGCAGACTTGCCATACATGCTCGGCGACTCGGAGCTCAGTACTGACGTCTTTGATCTGATGCTCGACGAGGAAGAACACAGCACCCTGTTCTCTACCCCGAACATGCCGGTCGGGTTTCAGGACCATTTCATTGGCCTGCACGCCAGTACCCTAGTGCGCGACGGCGGCACCTTGCAAATCGGCATTGGCTCGATGGGCGATGCGCTGACAGCGGCGCTTTTGGCGCGGCAAGCGGATAACGCCACTTACCGCGCGCTGCTCGCGGATCTGGACGCGACCACGTCATGGCAGGCGTTGATCGAGCGCGAAGGCGGGGTGCAGCCGTTTGCTCAGGGGCTGTACGGTTGCAGCGAAATGTTCGTGAACGGTTTATTGGTGCTGGTGGACGCCGGCATCGTGCGGCGTAAGGTTTACTCCGACGCGGCCCTGCAACGGCAGGCCAACGATGGCACGCTCGACGAGTCGGCCCATGCCGAAGGCGTCGTGGTCCACGCGGGTTTTTTCCTGGGGCCTCGCAGTTTTTATCAACGCTTGCGCGAGTTTTCACTGGCTCAGCGTGAGCGCTTCAACATGACCGCCATCAGCTACATCAACGAGCTGTACGGCAATGAAGAGCTCAAGCGCTTGCAACGGCGCGACGCACGATTCATCAACAGCGCGTTTAAAGTGACGCTGTTGGGCGCCGCTGTGGCCGATCAACTGGAAGACGGCCGAGTGTTGAGCGGGGTGGGTGGCCAATACAATTTTGTCGCTCAGGCGCATGCACTGGAAGGGGCTCGCTCACTGTTGATGCTGCGTAGCTGGCGCGAGTCGGGCGGGGAGGTCAGTTCCAATATCGTTTGGGAGTACGGTCACGTCACGATTCCGAGGCACCTGCGGGACATTATTGTCACCGAATACGGGATTGCCGATCTGCGTGGCAAAACCGACGCCAAGGTGATCGAGGCGCTGCTGAATATCAGTGACTCACGCTTCCAGGAAGGCTTGATCGAGCAGGCGCAAAAGATCGGCAAATTGCCCCGCGACTTCCGCCTCGATCCGCGCTTTAGCGAAAACACCCCCGAACGTTTGCAGGCGTTGCAAGCGCGTTATGTGCAGTTGTTCCCGGAGTATCCGCTGGGTTGTGATTTCAGCGTGGAAGAGCGGGACCTGCTGCGAGCCTTGAACTGGCTGAAAAGCAAACTCAAGCTCACCGAGATTCTGCAATTGGGCAAAGCCACCCTCGACGCACCGGAGCCGACAGCCTTCCCGGCGCAGCTTGAACGCATGCGGCTTTTGCAGCCGCAGGGGCTGCTTGAAGAGCTGTATCAGCGGTTGGTGCTGGCCGGGTTGCAGGCGACTGCTCCCAGCGCCTGAAGCACCGCCTTCGCCAACAATCAATCGAGAAAAGTCACCACCCCACCCTCCAGCGATTTCACCCGGGCGAGGGATTCGACGCGATAGCCCTGAGCGTCGAGTTCGGCACGCCCGCCCTGGAATGATTTCTCGATCACAATGCCCAGCCCTGCAACACTGGCACCGGCTTGTTTAATGATCGAAATTAGCGCCTGCGAGGCCCTGCCGTTGGCCAAAAAATCATCAATGATCAGGACGCGGTCGCTGCTGGTCAGGTGCCGAGGCGAAATGGCGACGGTGCTTTCGACTTGCTTGGTGAACGAATACACGGTCGCCGACAGCAGGTTTTCGGTCAGGGTCAGCGATTGGTGTTTGCGCGCAAAGATCACCGGCACGCCCAGTTTCAGGCCGGTCATGATCGCGGGGGCAATGCCCGAGGCCTCGATGGTGACGATCTTGGTGATGCCCGAGTCTGCGAACAGCGTGGCGAATTCGTTGCCAATCAGCTGCATCAAGGCCGGGTCGATCTGGTGATTAAGAAACGCGTCGACCTTTAACACCTGGTCGGAAAGGACGATGCCCTCTTCGCGAATTTTCTTGTGCAGTGCTTCCACGGTGATTCCTCGGGCAGCGCACATGTGCGCAATAAATAATCAATTCAGCGTTTGAGCATGGCCCGAATATCGGCCAGTGCCGTGTTACCGCGAACGGCTTTCACTTCTACCGGTGTGTCGTCGTTGCCTTCCCAGGCGAGGTCGTCCGGCGGCAGTTCATCGAGAAAGCGGCTGGGTGCGCAATCGATGATCTCGCCATATTGCTTGCGCTTGGCGGCAAAGGTGAAGGCCAGTGTTTCCCGCGCGCGGGTAATCCCGACATACGCCAGGCGGCGCTCTTCCTCGATCGTGTCGGCTTCGATACTGGAGCGGTGCGGGAGGATTTCTTCCTCCATTCCCATGATGAACACATAGGGGAATTCCAGGCCTTTGGAGGCATGCAGGGTCATCATTTGCACGCCTTCGGCGCCGTCTTCTTCTTCCTGCTGACGCTCGAGCATGTCGCGCAAGACCAGCTTGCCGATGGCTTCTTCGATGGTCATTTTGCCGTCGTCGTCTTTCTCCAGTGTGTTCTTCAGCGCTTCGATCAAGAACCAGACGTTCGCCATCCGGTAGTCGGCGGCTTTTTCACTGGAGCTGTTCTGTCGCAGCCAGTTTTCGTAGTCGATGTCCATGACCATGCTGCGTAGCGCGGCGATGGGGTCGTTTTGCGAGCATTGCTGGCGCACGCCATCCATCCAGCGTTTGAAGCGTTGCAGGCGGTCGGTGTAGCGGCTGTCCAGATGCTCGCCCAGGCCGATTTCATCGGTGGCGGCGTACATCGATATCTTGCGCTCGGTGGAGTAATTGCCGAGCTTTTCCAGGGTGGTCGAGCCTATTTCACGACGCGGCACGTTGATCACGCGCAAGAAGGCGTTGTCGTCGTCCGGGTTCACCAGCAGGCGGAAGTAGGCCATCAGGTCTTTCACTTCCTGACGGCCGAAGAAGCTATTGCCACCCGACAGGCGGTAGGGGATCTGGTGGTGTTGCAGCTTCAGCTCGATCAGCTTGGCCTGATAGTTACCGCGATAGAGAATCGCGAAGTCACTGTAGGGCCGGTCGGTGCGCAAGTGCAGGGTGAGGAGTTCCACCGCGACGCGTTCGGCTTCGGCGTCTTCGTTGCGGCAGCGGATGACACGGACTTCATCGCCGTGACCCATATCACTCCACAGCTGCTTTTCGAAGGCGTGGGGGTTGTTCGAGATCAGCACGTTGGCGCAGCGCAGGATACGGCTGGTGGAGCGATAGTTCTGCTCGAGCATCACCACTTTGAGCGACGGATAGTCATCCTTGAGCAGCATCAGGTTTTCCGGGCGCGCACCACGCCAGGCATAGATCGACTGGTCATCGTCGCCCACCACGGTGAACTGATTGCGCATACCGATCAGCAACTTTACCAGCAGGTACTGACTGGCGTTGGTGTCCTGATATTCATCCACCAACAGGTAGCGAACCTTGTTTTGCCACTTCTCCAGGATGTCGGCATGTTCCTGGAACAGCTTCACGGGCATCAGGATCAAATCGTCGAAATCCACCGCGTTGTAGGCTTTGAGCGTGCGCTGGTAGTGGGTATAGACAATGGCGGCGGTCTGTTCCTTGGGGTTGCGCGCGTTTTCCAGGGCCTCGGGCGGCAGGATCAGGTCGTTTTTCCACGAGCCGATCATGTTTTTGATTTCGTCGACGCCGTCATCGCCCGAATATTCTTTTTGCATGATGTCGGTCATCAGGGCTTTCACGTCGGTCTCGTCGAAAATCGAGAACCCTGGTTTATAGCCCAGTCGCGCATGTTCCTTGCGGATGATGTTCAGGCCCAGGTTGTGGAAGGTCGACACCGTCAAGCCACGCCCCTCGCCACCCTTGAGCAGGGTGCCTACGCGCTCTTTCATTTCCCGCGCGGCCTTGTTGGTAAAGGTCATGGCGACGATATGTTGCGCGCGAAAGCCGCAGTTCTGGATCAGGTGCGCGATCTTGCGGGTGATCACGCTGGTCTTGCCGGAGCCGGCACCGGCGAGCACCAAAAGAGGGCCGCCGACGTAGTTCACGGCTTCTTGTTGCCGAGGATTGAGTCGGGACATGACAGAAAAAGGGTCGCTTGCGAAATGGGTGGGCATTTTAACAGGCTCACGCATTTGTGCGGTCATCGTCCGACACTGTGACGTAGCACGCGATCTAAATTTGCCGGTTTTGTTACTTTCCCGCAGGATGCGCAGTGGATTACGCCAGATGTCTGAAGTAGAGCGGAACCACCAACGATTTTTTTGCGAGTAGGGAGCTAGTTTGTCTACGCCTGTCGAACCCTTGCGTTTGTTGCTCCTGGCCCAAAAGCCGGAATGGCTGGCGTTATTGCGTGAGTGTCTGGCTCCTCTGGGAGACGCGGCCGCGCTGGTCTGTGCGCCGAGTTGGGGCGATGTCGGCAGCCTGTTCGACGACGCGCGAAATGCCGTGCTGCTGACGACGCCTGAGCTCCAGCCAGCGCCCGGGCGCTGTAAGTTGCCGGTGGTGATGCTGCTTGAGCACGAACCGCTCGAACCGCCGATTGGCGTCAGCGATTGGCTGGTGCTCGCCACGTTGAGCATTGATGCGCTACGCCGTTGCCTGCGCCATGTGCGCGAGCGCGGCGTGCTGGAAAACACTCTGCAACGTCTGGCCGAGCAAGACCCGCTAACCGGCATCGCCAACCGCCAGGGCTTCCAGACCTTATTGGCGACACGCTTGGCTGAAAACGAAGGCCGTGGACTGGCGCTCGGGCACCTGGATCTCGACAACTTCCGTCACGCCAACGACGCGCTGGGCCATCAGGCTGGCGACCGATTGATCTTGCAAGTGGTCTCGCGGCTCAAGAGCCAGTTGGAAGCAGGCGATCAACTGGCGCGGCTGGGCAGTGACGAGTTCGCGTTGTTGATCGACATCCGCCGTGCGCCGCAGCGTGCCGAATGGATGGCCGAACGCATTACCGAAGCCTTGGCCGAGCCCTATTGGGTCGATGGTGAAAGCTTGCTGATAGGCTGTAGCCTGGGGATTTCCTATGCCCGGGCCGGTGCCGGTGCCGATCCGTTGATGTGGCACGCTCATATCGCTATGCAGCAGGCCAAGGGCACTCAGGGCTGCACCTTTCATGTTTTTAACGAACGCATCAACCGCAATGCCCGTAGCCTGGCCGATCTGGAAAGCGAACTGCGCCGGGCCTTGCGTCGCGATGAGCTGGAACTGCATTACCAGCCACGCCTGTCATTGAGCGACGGGCGTATCGTTGGCCTCGAAGCCCTGGTGCGCTGGCGCCACGCCGAGCGTGGGTTGCTGCCACCCAGCGAGTTTGTACCCTTGGCCGAGCAAAGCGGTTTGATCGTGCCTTTGGGTTACTGGGTCATTTCCCGCGCCCTGCGCGACATGCAGGCGCTGCGTGAACTCGGGCTGCCGGCACTGCACATGGCGGTCAACCTGTCGTTCCGCCAGTTTCAGGACAGTCAGTTGCTGTCGACCCTGAGCCGCTTGATCGCCGAGCGGGGCGTCGATGCCCGTTGGCTGGAATTCGAACTGACCGAAACCGCCGTCATGCGCCGCAGCGATCTGGTCAAACAGACGATGGATGCGTTGGGTCGGCTAGGTGTGCGTTTTTCGCTGGACGATTTTGGCACCGGCTTCTCGTCGTTCGTGCACCTCAACAGCCTGCCGATTGCCTTGCTCAAGGTCGACAAAAGCTTTGTCGGCGGCATGGAGTTGCGCGAAGAAAATCGCAAGCTGGTGCATGCCATGATCAACCTGGCGCACAACCTCAGCCTGGAAGTGGTCGCCGAAGGTGTGGAAACCCCGGAACAACTGGCGCTGTTGCGTGGTTTTGGTTGCGATCAAATTCAGGGTTACCTGATCAGCAAGCCGTTGCCATTCACGGAGTTGATTGAGTACCTGACGTATGGACAGCGCCATAACGTGGGGCAGGCGCACGTTCAGTAGACATACCTGATTCGGCCCTCAACTCATGACCGACGCAAGCACTGGCGCCTGACGCAGCAAGCGTGACGTCTTCCTTTCGAATGCCACTGTCAGTGCCAGCGCTGCACAGGCCAGCCCCAGAGCCAACCCCCACCAGACCCCCATCGCTCCGCCCTGTGCATAAAAACCGAAAGCCCAGGCCGCAGGCGCGCCGACCAGCCAATAACAGGCGAGGCCGATGACAAACGTGGTCCTGGCGTCCTTGAACCCCCTGATGGCGCCCATGGCCAGCGTCTGCGTGCCGTCGAACAGTTCGAACCACGCGGCGATCGCCAACAGTTTCACGGCTAGATCGATCACGTCGCGGTAGGCCGGATTGTCGAGGTCGAGAAACAGGCTGACGACTTGATACGGTGCCAGCCAGAACAGCAGCGCGAAACCGAGCATGATCAACGCCCCGAAGGCAATGCCGACGCGTCCGGCCAGTCGCGCCTGGAGCAGATTGCCCGCGCCGTAGTGTTGGCCGATGCGCATGGTCATCGCGTAGGAAATCCCCACGGGCACCATGAACGCCATCGACACCGACTGTAGGGCGATCTGGTGTGCGGCCATCTGCGTACTGCCCATCGCGCCCATGCAGAACGCTGCGAAGGTGAACAGGCCAACCTCGACCGCGTAGGTACCGCCAATCGGCAAGCCGAGGCGCCACAGCTCTTGCAAATAAGTCAGCGAGGGGCGCATCAGGCCCTGGCGAATGGGATAGGGCGCATAGGCTGGGTGTTGGCGGATATGCAGGGCCAGGAGCAGCGCCATGCCATTGGCAACCACCGCCGTGACCAGACCGATGCCCATCAGGCCCAGATGCGGCAGGCCAAACAGGCCATGGATGAGTGCATAGTTAAGCCCGAAGTTCACCGCCACGCCGCCCAGACTGATCACCATCACAGGGCCGGCCCGCCCCAACGCGCTGGTGAAGCCCCGCAAGGCCATAAAGGACAGAAAGCCGGGCAGGGCCAAGGGCAGGGTGATCAGGAATTGCCCGGCCATGTGCACGTTCGCCTCATTCTGGCCAAGCTTGAGCAAAACGGGCTCAAGGTTCCACAGCACCAAGGCCGCGATTAGTGCCATGCCCCACGCCAGCCAGAGTCCCGCCTGAGTCAGCCGCGTGGCGCCTAAGTTGTCACCTGCACCGTGACGGATCGAAACCAGGGTGCCGACGGCAGCGATAACGCCTACGCAGAAGAACGAAATCAGGTTGTAGCTGGCCGCGCCCAGCCCGCCACCGGCCAAGGCATCGGGTCCCAGGCGACCCATCATTACGGTGTCAGTGAACACCATGAGCATATGCGCCATTTGCGAGGCGATCAGCGGTCCGGCCAAGCGCAGGATGGTCCTTAGCTCTTTGATCCAGGGTGCTTGGATGGCGACGGATTGCATAGGCGTGGCGCTCGGCTTACAGGGCTTTGTGAGCAACTGATTCTCGGCATTTCTCACGGCGGGCACAAAGGGATAAATCCGATGATTGGCATGAGTAAAACTCATCTGAATCGAGCGTAGTCGTTGGGGGTAAAGTAGCGCAACTATTGCGTAGGAATGTTGTGTATGTCCCGTAGTCTTCCTCCCCTTTATGCGCTACGCGCATTTGAAGCCGCTGCCCGACACAGCTCGTTCACCCGCGCTGCCGAGGAGCTGTCGATCACCCAAAGTGCCGTCAGCCGCCACATCCGCACGCTTGAAGATCACTTTGCCTGTCGTTTATTTCAGCGCAATGGCCGCAACCTGCAATTGACCGAGGCGGCGCGCCTGCTACTGCCGGGAGTGCGTGAAGGTTTTTCGGCGTTGGAGCGTGCGTGCAGCATCTTGCGTGCAGAGGAAGGCATTTTGCGCATGAAGGCACCCTCGACCCTGACCATGCGCTGGTTGCTGGCGCGCCTGAGCCGGTTTCGCCATCTTCAGGTTGGTAATGAAGTGCAATTGACCAGCGCCTGGATGGATGTCGACAGTGTGGATTTCACTCAGGAGCCGTTTGACTGCGCGGTGTTGCTCAGCCGTGGGCATTTTCCGCCGGATTGGGAAGCCACCTACCTGTTCCCTGAGCTGCTGATCCCTGTGGGTGCATCGACGTTGCTCCAGGACCCGCCCTGGGATGTCGCGCGGTTGGCCAGTGCCGAACTGTTGCACCCGACCCCCGACCGTCGCGATTGGCGCAACTGGCTACAGCGGATGGGCCTGTCGGAGCAGATCTCGCTCAAGGGCGGCCAGGTGTTCGACACTCTGGAACTTGGCATGATCGCGGCTGCGCGGGGCTATGGCGTGTCCATGGGGGACTTGTTGATGGTCGCCGAGGACGTCGCGCAAGGGCGTTTAAGCTTGCCTTGGCGCACCGCCGTGGCCAGCGGCGAAAACTATTATCTGGTGTGGCCAAAGACCCGGCCAGGCGGCGAACGTCTGCGCAGGCTCAGCGAGTTTCTTCAAGGCGAGGTGTGCGCAATGGATTTGCCAAAGGTTGAGATACTGACGTGAAAACAGCTCTGGCACAGGCTTTTGAGCGGTTATTCGTCAGTATCCCCGAGTGCAGAGCTCAAGTATTGTTCACGTCGGCCGAATCCGTATAAGTCGGACTTTTAAAAAAGGTTCAACGGACCCCCATTTTTGAATTTTGCTGAGCAAGGCATCGAAATCAAAACGATGCCGCTGTTCGGCCAGGAGCTTCCATGTCTGAACCCCGTGCTCGTATCGCCTCGCAGTTGGGTCTCGCCCTGGCGGTAATTCTGGCCGTGGTCATCAGCAGCAGTACCGTATTCGCGTTGCGCTCGCTGGACGCCGCGAATCTCGCGATTCGTGAAGAACACATGGCCAGCGAAGCACGTTTGCTGGCCGATCAACTGAATACGTTTCACAGCACTCTGCGTGAAAGCACCCAGCGCTTGAGTGGGTTGTTCGAGAAACGGTTTAGCGGTGGCCTGAGCCTGCAGGCAGACAACCCCGTGACGGTTGCGGGCGTGCAGGCACCAAGCCTGTTGTTGGGGGACCACGTCCTGAATAACGACTTCACCGAGGTCGACAACTTCAAGCAAATGACGGCCGGCGTGGCGACGATTTTCGTGCGTAGCGGCGATGATTTTATTCGTGTGAGTACGTCGCTGAGCAAGCAAGATGGCTCGCGGGCCATCGGCACCTTGCTGGATCGCAAGAGCCCGGCCTATGACCGACTGATGGCAGGTCAGGAGTACGTCGGCCGGGCGCTGTTGTTCGAGCATTACTACATGACTCAGTACAGCCCGGTGCGTGACAGCAGTGGCAAAATCATTGCCGCCTTGTTCGTCGGCTTTGACTACACCGGCGCGCAAAATACCCAATTCGAGAACCTGAAGAATTTCCGCATCGGCACGACGGGTTCTCTGGCCCTGCTGGATGAGCAGAATCACTGGCTGGTGGCGCCTGCCGGGGTCAAGGCGCTGGATCAGGCAACGCAAACGTTGGCCGACTTCGTCAAGCGCCCAGGCACAGGTCATTTCTGGAATGACGGCACGCAAGATTTCTATACCGTCGCCGTGGCCTTTGCGGGCGGCCCGTGGGCAGTGTTTGCGAGCATGCCAAAAACCGAAATCAGCGCCGTGACCTGGAGCGTCGGCACACAATTGGCAATCGGCAGCTTGCTGGCCATGCTGATCGCGGTCGGCGCGGCGATCTGGCTGTTACGCCGCAAGTTGCAACCACTGTCGGATCTGGTTCGTCAGGCTGAAGCCCTGGGCGCGGGCGACCTGAGCGCGCGTCTGAATGTTTCCAGTCACGATGAAATCGGTCAATTGGCGCGCAGCTTCAATCAGATGGGTGAAGCCTTGTCGAACATGGTCGCGCACATCCGCAGCGCGGCACAGGAAGTCAGTGGCCGCGCTCAGACGCTGTCCGGCTTGTCAGGGGGGGCCTACGAAGGCATGGAGCAGCAGTCCGGGGAGATCACCAGCATGGCTGGCGCCGTGGAAGAGTTCAGCGCCACCTCATTGAACATCGCCGACAACATGGGCAGCACCGAGCGCCTGGCGCAGGAGAACGCTCAGCAGACCCGCATTGGCCGCACCTCAATGGATGAAGCTTCGGCATCTCTTGAGCAGATCGCGTCCTCGCTCAAAGGCACGGCCACGGTGATTGACACCTTGGGCCAGCGCTCTCAGGAAATCGGCGGGATCGTCGGCGTCATTACCTCGATTGCCGAGCAGACCAACCTGCTGGCTCTCAACGCCGCGATTGAAGCTGCCCGTGCCGGCGAACAAGGCCGTGGTTTCGCGGTGGTAGCGGATGAGGTGCGTAATCTGGCTTTGCGCACCCGTCAGGCGACCGACCAGATTTCAGGCATGATCGTGAGCATTCAGCAAGAAACCGGAAACGCGATCAGCACCATGGAACAGGGCAACGCGCTCATGCAGGAAGGCCTTTCACTCAACGCAAAAGTCGCAGCCGCCCTGACCCAGATCGACGAAAAAAGCCGCTCCGCAGGCGAACAATTCGCTGCCATCACCACCGCCACCCAAGAACAAAGCAGCACCGCTACCTTGCTTAGCAGCAACCTGCAGAGCATCGCCATGGCCAACAGCGAGCAGCGCGAAGTCGTCTCCCACCTGGCTATCACCGCGAAAGAACTGGACGAACTGGCAGCGGATTTGCGCAAAGAGGTCAATCGGTTTCGGTGATACAAGGTTTGCGTTCACCGAAAACCTCTTTTAGATACGCTGCTGCCGATCAAGCTTTTGTGAAGTGTTTCTCGCTAAAAAGCTTGGCCGCGTAATCGACTGTGCACTGGTCGTGAAAAGGGTTGGCCTCACGAGCCCCGGAGGGCTGTGCCGGCCTTTTCGCGGCTCTTATTCTGCGTGTGACCCCATCAATTACTCGACGGCCGATACTGCAACGCCTCGGCCAGATGGCTGCGCCCAATCGCATCGACCTGTTCCAGATCAGCCAGCGTTCTTGCCACTTTCAACAAGCGGTGTGCGGCCCTGAGTGACAGGGTCAAACGCTCGCAGGCGGTTTCCAGCCAGTTTTCGTCGGCGCTGGACAGCGAGCAGTGTTTGCGCAGGCCCGGTAGGTCGAGAAAGGCGTTGGCGCAGCCTTGGCGCCGTTGTTGCCGCTCGCGGGCCTGGGCCACGAGGGCGGCGGCGCTGGCGGTGTCGTCGCCGGTTTGCGGGGTGGGGTTGAGTGCCGTGGCTTCGCGGGCTACGGTCAGGTGCAGGTCGATGCGATCCAGCAGCGGGCCGGAAAGCTTGTTGCGGTAGCGCTGAATCTGCTCGGTGGAACAACGACAGCGACCGCTGGGCTCGCCCAGATAGCCGCAAGGGCAGGGGTTCATCGCGGCCACCAACTGAAAGCGCGCCGGGAAGCGTACCCGGTCGCGGGCTCTGGCAATGACGATGTGCCCGGACTCCAGTGGCTCACGCAGCACCTCCAGCACTTTGCGATCAAACTCGGGCAGCTCATCGAGAAACAGCACGCCATGGTGGGCAAGGGTGATTTCGCCGGGTTGCGGACGACTGCCGCCACCCACCAGCGCGGCACCTGAGGCGGAATGGTGGGGCTGCCGAAAGGGCCGCTGTGGCCAACTGGTCAGAGGACTCTGGCTGGCGACCGACTGAATTGCGGCGACCTCCAGAGCTTCATGTTCATCCAGTGGCGGCAACAGGCCTGGCAGACGGCTGGCAAGGAGCGTCTTGCCGGTGCCGGGAGGCCCACTGAAAAGCAGATTGTGCGCGCCCGCCGCCGCCACCAGCAATGCGCGTTTGGCGGCGGTCTGGCCTTGCACCTCGCTCAAGTCTGGATAGGGTTTGCTCAGGTGCAGCAGGCCGCTGGATTCGTAGGGGACAATCGGGGCCCGGCCATTGAAGTGTGCCACCAGCTCCAGCAGATGATTGACTGCAATCACCCGCAACCCGGACGCCAGACACGCCTCTTCGGCATTGGCCGCGGGCACGATCAACGTATGGCCCTCGGCACGAGCAGCCAGTGCGGCAGGCAAGACGCCCTGTATCGGCCTTATAGCGCCCGAGAGCGCCAATTCACCCAGGCATTCGACATCCTGTAACGCGTGAGCAGGCAGTTGCCCACTGGCGGCGAGCAAACCCAGGGCAATCGCCAGATCGAAACGCCCACCGTCTTTGGGCAGGTCGGCTGGCGCGAGGTTGAGGGTAATTCTGCGGGCAGGGTATTCGAGGCCGGAATTGAGGATGGCACTGCGGACCCGATCCTTGCTTTCCCTGACTGCGCCTTCAGGCAAGCCCACCAGCGTCAGCGCGGGAAGCCCGTTGGCCAGATGGCACTCGACAGTGACGGCTGGCGCTTCCACACCCACCTGAGCGCGACTGAGCACGATGGCGAGAGACATGATCATTCCTTGATGTCTGAAGAACCGCATCCTGCGGGAATTCGGGGGGAAGCTGGGGCGAGGAATCGATACAGGGTGTGAATGGATAGCCCTGTATGGGAGCAATCGGGACGCGTAGTTTTTTTCGCGAATGAATTCGCTCCCACCGGGATTGGACGGTGAGCGTCCAGAAGTCGCGCGGTTGTTACTCTGCCGGTGGCGTCAGTTTCGCTTCCATCTCGGTCACTTTGGCTTCCAGCGCTTCAAGGCGGGCACGGGTGCGGGCGAGGACGGTCATCTGGCTGTCGAACTCTTCGCGGCTCACTAAATCAAGCTTGCTGAAGCCGCTTTGCAGCAGGGCTTTGAACTGGGTTTCGAATTCGTTGCGCGGGACAGGCGTTTCGCCGTTGAACAAGCGAGAGGCGTGGCCACTCAGGGCGTCGAGGAAGGCTTTGGGCGCGAGCATGGTCAGAGTTCCGGAAACAGATGGGCGGCAGTATATCACGCAGCATCTATAGTCAATTCAGATCGCCCCTTCTGCACGCTTTTCGCGCATGGGGACGGGCGCATGCGCACTGTTGTTGTGCGTCCTGATCACCGCAATCGGTGGCTGGGAAAGTGATTGTTGGCCAAGGCCCTGTATTCAATGAGAATTCACGAGATGGCAAGCTTTCTGCTTAGTGGCATATGACCCATGCACTGATGCAGTCGCTGTGACGATTGCAGTGCGGCAGGCGAAGCGGGGAAGTGTTTCGTCAGAAGCGGTTTTCTGGGGTTGATCGGGGCTGTTAAGGCGACCGACACGTTACAAAGCCAGGCACTGCGCTTAGACTTGAGTCGGGTTTGTTTTCCTGGGGCAAGTCCACCAATTCGGGAGAAAGTTTCATGAAGCTAGTCACTGCGATCATCAAGCCGTTTAAATTGGATGACGTGCGCGAGTCACTGTCGGAGATCGGCGTGCAGGGCATCACCGTCACTGAAGTCAAAGGCTTCGGTCGGCAAAAGGGTCACACCGAGCTGTATCGCGGGGCGGAATACGTAGTCGACTTCCTGCCCAAGGTGAAAATCGATGTTGCGATCGATGACAAGGATCTTGATCGAGTGATCGAGGCAATAACCAAGGCTGCCAACACCGGCAAAATCGGTGACGGCAAGATCTTCGTGGTTAATCTGGAACAGGCCATTCGCATCCGTACCGGCGAAACCGATACCGACGCAATCTAAGCCGCCAACCCCAACGCCCCAGGAGTAAAACAATATGACTCTGCGTCAATTCGCAGGGCTAGGAGCCCTGTTGTCCCTTGTAATCCCTGGTCTGGCCATGGCGGCAGACCCAGTGGCTGCGCCTGTCCTCAATTCCGGCGACACTTCCTGGATGATGACCTCGACGGCGTTGGTGCTGTTCATGACCATTCCCGGCCTGGCGCTGTTCTACGGCGGTATGGTTCGGTCGAAAAACATTCTTTCTGTAATGATGCAGTGCTTCGCGATTACCGGTCTGATCAGTATTCTGTGGGTCATCTACGGCTACAGCATTGCATTCGATACGACGGGGATGGAGGTGGGCGTCGTCAACTTCAACTCCATCTTCGGCAGCCTGGGCAAGGCATTCCTCGCTGGCGTGACGCCATCGAGCATCACTGGCCCGGCAGCGCTGTTCCCTGAAGCGGTGTTCGTCATCTACCAGATGACCTTCGCCATCATCACCCCGGCGTTGATCGTCGGAGCATTCGCTGAACGGATGAAATTCTCCGCCATGCTGGTCTTCATGGGTATCTGGTTCACGCTGGTCTATGCGCCAATCGCGCACATGGTCTGGAGTGGTCCGGGCGCACTGTTGGGTGATTGGGGCGTTCTCGACTTCGCTGGCGGCACCGTGGTTCACATCAACGCCGGTGTAGCGGGCCTGGTTGCCTGTCTGGTACTGGGCAAACGTAAAGGCTTTCCGACCACCCCAATGGCTCCGCACAATCTGGGTTACACCCTGATCGGCGCGGCAATGCTTTGGGTAGGCTGGTTCGGCTTCAACGCCGGCTCCGCTGCTGCGGCCAACGGCACTGCCGGTATGGCAATGCTCGTGACCCAGATTGCGACCGCTGCTGCCGCACTGGGCTGGATGTTCGCTGAATGGCTGACCCACGGTAAGCCAAGTGCTCTGGGCATCGCTTCGGGTGTAGTTGCCGGTCTGGTTGCCATTACCCCTGCCGCCGGTACTGTTGGGCCAATGGGCTCCCTGGTGATCGGCCTGGCTGCTGGCGTGGTCTGCTTTTTCTGCGCTACAACCCTGAAACGCAAGCTGGGCTATGACGACTCCCTGGACGCTTTCGGTGTGCACGGTATCGGCGGTATCCTCGGCGCGATCCTGACCGGTGTATTCGCTGCACCTTCGATGGGTGGCTTCAATGCGGCAACCACCGACATTGCGGCACAGGTCTGGATCCAGTGCAAAGGCGTAGGCTTCACGATCATCTACACCGCGATTGTGACCTACGTCATTCTCAAGGTCCTGGACATGGTCATGGGTCTGCGTGTGACTGACGAGGAAGAAGCTGTCGGCCTCGACCTTGCGCTGCACAACGAACGTGGCTACAACCTGTAAGTCGACACACAAAAATTGCCCGGGCGACCGGGCATTTTTTTGTCTGAAGTTTGTCGATACACACAGGATAGAGAGGGTTATTTGCTTTTGGGCGGCGGCTTACACAAAAGGTGGTCTATTACGCGCTTTGTTTTTTCTTCCAGCGCGTTAGAATGCGCGCCGAAGCGTGGAGAACTGTATGTGGCAACAGACGCTGATTACTCTGCGAGCAAAGCCTCGCGGGTTTCATCTGGTAACCGACGAGATACTGGCAGGCCTGCCTGAGCTGCGCACTTGTCGGATCGGTCTATTGCATCTGTGGCTACAGCATACCTCGGCCTCGTTGACCATCAACGAGAATGCCGACCCGGCTGTGCGTCGTGATTTCGAGCGTTTTTTCAATCGTCTGGTGCCCCAGGGTATGGACGTATATGAACATGACGACGAAGGCCCCGATGACCTGCCGGCGCACTTCAAGGCCAGTTTGCTTGGCTGCCAGTTGAGTTTGCCGGTCACGGCGGGGCGATTGGCGCTGGGCACCTGGCAAGGTGTTTATCTGGGTGAGCATCGTGACGTTAGCGGTGCTCGCAGAGTCCTCGCCACCTTGTACGGTGATGAGGCATGACCACTGATTTTCAGCGGTCGTTGATTTTTTTCCGGCAGCCTTCGACAGTGGGCGTAGCTGGGCTATAACTAATCTGCTTTCGCAAGTCATGAGGTAGAACATGAGCGACGATGACAACGATGAAATGGTAGACGATCTGGAAGGTGAAGAGGACGGTGAGGAGCTCGCTGCTGCTGCCGAAGACGATGGCGCCGACGCTGATGACAGCATCGAAGCCTCGGTCACTCCCACCAAGGGTAAAGCCAAGGCCGCTGTCTCGGTGGATGAACTGCCGAGCGTAGAAGCCAAGAACAAAGAGCGCGACGCTCTGGCCCGTGCGATGGAAGAGTTCCTCTCCAAAGGCGGCAAGGTTGTCGAGGTGGAGCCCAACGTCGTTGCCGATCCGCCGAAGAAGCCGGACAACAAGTACGGTAGCCGACCTATCTAAACGGTCGTTTATCGAACAAAAAAAAGCCCGCTGTCGCCGCGGGCTTTTTCTTGTCTGAAAATTGCTCTCAGCCCCAACTCGCCAACAATTCCGGCAATTGCATCAGGCTTTGAATCTCGGCGTCAGGCTGCCTGTCGGCTTCCCAAGCTTTGCCTGTGGGATTGAACCAGATGGCGCGAAACCCAACCTGCTGCGCCCCTGCGATATCGTCGCCGGGGTGGTCGCCGATGTGCACGGCTGCGCTGGCATCGACCTTGCCGCGCTTCAGCGCTTCAAGGAACGGGGCCGGGTCGGGTTTGCCGATGCCCAGCTCTTCGGCACACAGGGCGAACGCGAAATAATCAGCCAACCCCAGGCGGCGGATGTCGGCATTGCCGTTAGTCACAACCCCCAGGGTGTAGGTTTTGGCGAGAATTTCCAGCGTCGGCTGAGCCTCGGGGAATATCTCGATTTGATGCCGTGCGTGCAGGAAGACTTCGAAGCTTTTGTCGGCCAATTCCTGCGCGTGGGCATGTGCGTAGCCAGCATCCTCCAGCGCATGAAACAGCACGCGTCGACGCAGCGCGCTGATTCGGTGCTTGAGCGTGGGGTCGGCCTCGACCAGTCGTGCGCGTATGGCCCACAGATGCTCCACCGGCACCGGGCCGAGATTCGGCGCGTGTTCGGCCAGCCAGTCACGCAGCACGGCTTCGGCGCTGACAATCACCGGCGCGGTGTCCCACAGGGTGTCATCGAGGTCGAAGGTAATCAGTTTAATCATGATCGGTGCCCTTGCTGCGTTTGGCCCTGGGATGGGCGCTGTCGTAAACCGTGGCCAGATGCTGGAAGTCCAGATGCGTATAGATCTGCGTGGTGGTGATGTCGGCGTGGCCGAGCAGTTCCTGCACCGCGCGTAGATCCTGTGAAGACTCGAGCAAGTGGCTGGCAAACGAATGGCGAAGCATGTGTGGATGCAGATTTTGCCCCAGTTCGCGTTCGCCCGCCGCTTTCACGCGTAGCTGAATTGCCCGGGGACCCAGGCGACGCCCTTGCTGGCCGATGAATACCGCATCGTCCTCCGGATTGGCCAGTGCGCGCAACGGCAACCATATTTCCAGGGCTTCACGAGCCTTCTTGCCCACTGGCAAAACGCGGGTCTTGCTGCCTTTGCCGAGTACTTGAATCAATCCGTCACTCAAATCGAGTTGTTCGAGATTGAGCCCGGTCAGTTCCGACAGGCGCAGGCCCGACGAGTAGAACAGTTCCAGGATCGCTTGATCGCGACGAGCCAGAAAGTCGTCCTCGACCGCGCCGTCGAGCAATTGCAGGGCGCGATCGGCATCAAGGGTCTTCGGCAGGCGGCGCTCGCCCTTGGGTGGCGACAAACCGTTGGCTGGATCGTGATCGCACAGGCCTTCGCGGTTCAAGTAACGGTATAGGCCGCGAACCGCTGACAACAGGCGCGCCAGGCTGCGCGAAGACTGGCCTTGCTGATGCAGACGGGCGATCAGGCTGCGCAGGTGCTGAATATCCAGCGCCGACCAACTGCTTAGCTGCTGTTTTTCGCAAAACGCGAGGACTTTGCCCAGGTCACGGCGGTAGGCTTCCAAGGTATGGGAGGACACTTGGCGCTCACTGCGCAGGTGCGTGCAGTAAGCGTCAAGTTGACTTTCCATGGTCAGCGAACCGAGCGTAGTGACTGGGTGAAGCGCGGCAACACCCGGCCCAATACTTCTGCGATATAGCTGAGAAACAGCGTGCCGACGGAGCTTTTGTAGTACTGCGGATCGCGGCTGCCGATGGCCAGAACGCCATGCAGGCCTTGATGAATCAGGGCAACGACGGCGGTTGAGCCGATTTGTTCGCCTTGTTCGCGGCCGAACAAAAAGGTCAGCTCGTGCTCGCGCAGTGCGCCGCAGACAGTCTTGTCGCCCGAGATCAGGCCACCGATGGCTTTCTGCGCGTCGGCACTGCTGACCCAGCGGCCTACGGGCATGGGGTTGTCGCTGAACAGAATGAGGCTGACGAAGGGCACCTGAAACTCTTCGCGGAGGCTGTCTTCCACGGCGATGACCACTTCTTCCAGGCTACTGGCGTCCATCAACGCGAGGATCAGGCGACGGGTCTTGTCGAACAGTCGATCATTGTCGCGCGCCACGTCCATCAGTTGCGAAAGGCGGTGGCGCATCTCGATATTGCGATCGCGCAACAGTTTGAGCTGGCGCTCGACCAGCGATACGGTATCGCCGCGCTGGTGCGGGATGCGCAAGGCTGGCAGGAGCTCTTCGTGTTCAACAAAGAACTCCGGGTGATGACGCAAGTAAGCGGCGATAGCCTCCGCCTCAAGGGCTGGCGCTGCGTTGTCGGCAGGTGCTTCGCTGGGCTTTTCGGCTGAAATCTGAGGCTGATCGGTCATCGGATTTGCTCACTCATAGACGAACCTGTCCTTCGTAAACCCGCACTGCAGGACCCGTCATCATCACGGGATGGCCTGGGCCTTCCCACTCAATGGACAAGCGCCCGCCAGGCAGGTCGATCAACAGGGGCGAATCCATCCAGCCCTGACTGATGGCAGCCACCGCCGCCGCGCAAGCGCCGGTACCGCAGGCCTGGGTTTCCCCTGCACCACGCTCCCAGACGCGCAGTTGCGCGCGTTGGCGATCAACCACATGCAAGAAGCCGACATTGACCCGGGCCGGGAAGCGCGGGTGATGCTCCAGCTTCGGCCCAAGCTCATGCACGGGCGCATTATTGATGTCTTCGACACGCAAAACTGCGTGTGGATTGCCCATCGATACTGCGGCAAGCTCAATGATTTGGCCATCGACTTCGACGGGATAGCTCGGCGCCTGTTCGTCGGCCTGAAACGGAATCTCTTCTGGAATCAGGCGTGGAGGGCCCATGTTGACGCTGATCTGGCCGTCGCTGCGTATGTCCAGTTCGATGATGCCGCTTTTGGTTTCCACGCGAATCTGGCGCTTGGTGGTCAGGCGTTTGTCCAGCACGAAGCGGGCAAAGCAGCGCGCGCCGTTGCCGCACTGCTCGACCTCGGAGCCGTCGGAATTGAAAATCCGGTAACGGAAATCGACCTCCGGGTTGCTCGGCGCTTCGACCAGCAGCAGTTGGTCGAAGCCGATCCCGGTGTGGCGATCACCCCATTGTTTGGCGTGCTTGGGCAAAATGTGCGCGTGCTGGCTGACCAGGTCCAGAACCATGAAGTCGTTGCCCAAACCATGCATCTTGGTAAAACGCAGCAGCATGGGGTTACTCCGGCAGCAGGCTTTCGCCAGCAAACAGCTCTGCCACAGTCTCGCGGCGGCGCACTTCGAACGCTTCGGCGCCATCGACCAATACTTCGGCGGCGCGGCCGCGGGTGTTGTAGTTGGAACTCATGACGAAACCATAAGCCCCAGCCGAATGCACCGCCAGCAAATCACCCTCGGCCAGCACCAGTTGGCGCTCCTTGGCCAGGAAGTCACCGGTTTCGCAGATCGGTCCGACGATGTCGTAAGTGCGTGGCTGGCCGTCGCGTGGGCGAACGGCGCTCACGTCCATCCAGGCCTGATACAACGCTGGACGAATCAGGTCGTTCATCGCCGCATCGACGATGGCGAAATCTTTGTGTTCGGTGTGCTTGAGGTATTCAACCTGGGTCAGGAGCACGCCGGCATTGGCTACGATGAAGCGACCGGGCTCGAACACCAGTGCCAGGTCACGACCGTCAAGACGCTCACGCACAGCCTTGATGTAGTCGCTGGCCAGCGGGGGTTCTTCGTCGCGATAACGCACGCCCAAACCGCCGCCAAGATCCAGATGGCGCAAGTGAATGCCGCAATCGCCAAGGCGATCGACCAGCGCCAGCAAGCGATCCAGTGCATCAAGGAACGGCGGCAGGCTGGTCAGTTGCGAGCCGATATGGCAATCGACGCCGACTATATCCAGGTTCGGCAGTTGCGCGGCTCGGATGTACACGTCTTCGGCGTCGGCGATGGCGATGCCGAACTTGTTTTCTTTGAGCCCGGTGGAGATGTACGGGTGGGTGCCCGCATCGACATCCGGGTTGACGCGCAGGGAGATCGGCGCGCGTACGCCTAGCTCTGCGGCCACCACTTGCAGGCGCTCCAGCTCGTCGGTGGATTCGACGTTGAAGCAGTGCACGCCGACTTCCAGGGCGCGACGCATGTCTTCGCGGGTCTTGCCGACGCCGGAGAACACGATTTTTCCGGGTTCGCCGCCAGCGGCCAGCACGCGTTCCAGCTCACCCCGGGACACGATGTCGAAACCAGCGCCTAAACGCGCCAGGACATTGAGTACAGCCAGGTTGGAGTTGGCTTTTACCGCAAAGCACACAAGGTGCGGCATACCGTCCAGTGCATCGGCATAGGCACGGTATTGCGCTTCGATGTGCGCGCGGGAGTAGACGTAGGTCGGCGTGCCGAAACGCTCGGCAATGGCAGACAACGCTACAGCCTCCGCGAACAGTTCACCGTCGCGGTAGTTGAAGGCGTCCATGGGTGTTCCCTAGTAAGTAGAGTGCTTATGCGATTGCGATTGCGATGATTTTGCTTGGTCTTCAGGGGATTTGCTGTCGTCGGGCAGGTACAGCGGCCCTTTCTGACCACAGGCAGAGACGAGGCAAGCGACCGCGAGGAGCGCAGCAAGGGAAGAGATCAGGCGCTTCATGGCGAAATCCTTTGTAAAAGCATTAATTGCGCACGAGTATACCGGCCACCCAGCGCCTTGCCTATGCGGCCGCCTACCAGTCCGGCGGGGCTCCGGGCAAGGCCCTGATGATTTGTCCCGGCGCGATGATGCATTATCGACATTGCCGCCTGCTGTTGGGCGGGTATGCTTTGCATTTGTCCGAATGCGACCGTATCTTGCGGCGTTGCGTCACCGGTAGACACTTTTTTGAGGTTCCCGTAATGAGTTTGACTGAAGCCCGCTTTCACGATTTGGTCGATGCCACCCAGCAAGCGCTGGAGGATATTTTCGATGAGAGCGATCTGGATCTGGACCTGGAAAACTCGGCCGGCGTGCTGACCGTGAAGTTTGAAAATGGGACCCAGCTTATTTTCAGCCGCCAGGAACCGTTGCGTCAGCTATGGCTGGCCGCGCGTTCCGGTGGTTTCCATTTCGACTACGACGAAGAGGAGAAGCGTTGGGTGTGCGACTCCAGTGATGAGTTGCTCAGCGAAATGCTCGCACGCATCACTCTGGATCAGGCCGGCGTCGAACTTGAGTTCGACGAGATCTGACAGTGGCCGACAGTACCGCTTCAGCGCCAGTCAAGCCGGCGAAACCCTTGTTCAGCAATGTCAGCCCGGCAGTGCCGTCGCCCTGCATCAGCGTGTGCCGGCTCGATGAGCAAAAGGTTTGCCTGGGTTGCTGGCGTCCAGTCGAAGCTATTCGCGAATGGCGCTCGGCTGATGATCACCGTCGCCGGCAGATTTGCGCGGAGGCCGAGCAGCGCAGGCTGGGCCTCACTCGAACGTGAGTGGCTGTCCGCTAAACCTCGCCGGCTTGTGTATTTATTAGGCTGTGATAGTGTCCGGGCATGCCTCATTTGCTTGAGGCCCGTCAAAACCCCGCCCGAATCGGCGGGGTTTTGCTTTTATCAGGCAGAATAAAAGGAGCCTGTCAGGATCATGAGCACAGCACCTTCAATCATCCTCACCCGACTCGACGTGCAACGTCTTGAGCGTCTCCTCGACAGCCTGGATGAGGGCACGCCGGGCATTGAAGCGCTTCAAGCCGAGTTGGATCGCGCCGAACAAGTGGTCGGTCACGAAGAAGTGCCTGCCGGTGTCGTGACCATGAACTCACGTGTGCATTGCCGCGAAGAAAGCAGTGGCAAGGATTACCACCTGACGCTGGTCTACCCGCAAGATGCAGGCGCCGAAGGCACGGTGTCGGTGCTGGCGCCGGTCGGCTGTGCACTGCTGGGCTTGCAGGTTGGTCAACACATCGACTGGCCCGCGCCCGGCGGCAAGACGCTAAAGCTGACGTTGCTGGAAGTGGAATATCAGCCGGAAGCGGCGGGTGAGTACAACCAGTAAGGCCCCTGATCGCGGGCAAGCGCGCGTCTACACGTAGAGTGCCTGCCCTGCGGTCGCAGCTCAGGCTGCATCCATTGCGCTATTCAGCGCTCTTTCCAGATCCGCTTTGTAGCGTAGAAACAGAATGCTTTGCCCGCATACATCGCCCAGTAAACCGGACAGATCAAGGTCGGTGATGTAGCAGCGATAGCGCTCGGTTTCGCTGCGTTGTTCGAGAATCTGTTGGGCGACCACGGCGAATAACTGCTCACCATATTCCAGTTCGGAAAACTCTCGGTGGTTGCAGTACAAGGTGACATTCACCTGTCCTGGCGCCGCTTCGTCAATGATTGCCTGCACGTCATAGAACGGCTTTTCGAGTGGGATGGCGGGCGTCACGCGAGGCTCTACTCGCCGGGCGCGGCCTGCGCCGGTGGGCAGCACCTGGTAGTACAGGGTTTCCAGCGAGGATTGCTTCAGCGGGTTGTCCAGCGGCAGCAGGGCGCCACGTCGATACACCAGCGACTGGAAGAAGCGTTGCAGCGGCACCAGCAGGCTTGATTCATCGTGGTACGGCAAACGCTGATGCCATAACGCGTTGTGCTCATCGAGCACATAGAGGTCTGCGTGGGGTTCGTTGATTCGGTAAAACACCTGAATGCATTCCGGCTGGCCATGGGGCAGGATCAGCGTCAGGTCATGCTCATCCAGTGCGTTCGTGTCCAGGTGCAACGGGCTGTAGCTCGGTAACTCCTCGCTCAAGTAATCAAGCAGCGCTGGCAAGCTGGGCAATGCCACGTGATTGACGTGTCCGGGCACCATTTCCAATACGTGGTAGTGCTGCTGAACCTGGATCAGGTAACGGTGATTGAGGCGTCGGGTGAGCAGCAATTGGGCGGTGTGGACCAACTCTTCGACCCGCTGGGCAATGGCTGTCGCGCGGTTATGGCAGAAGCAGCGCACGCGCACATGCGGTTGCTCCGGGCCTTCGGGCAGGTTGCTGAGGAATTCGCTCAGGCAGTCGAGTAGCGCATGGGGCCCGTCGTAACGGCTGACCAGTATTTCATTCCAGCTGTTGAGGGTGATCTGGTCGAGGGTCAGCACCAGATTTTCCCGAACGCCAGCATAGCTCAGCGAGTCGGTGCGTTCGGTGGTCATCAGGATATTCAGGTCCCGGTGATGTTTGAGCGGATCGATGCCGACGTTGATCAGTAACAGCACTTCGCTGGGCACGCTGGGGCGCAACAGCGATTCTTCGCTGACACTGGCGAGGGGCATTTCTATGGCCTGCTGCAGGCTGCCGATCAGGTTGAATAACTCAAATTCGGTCAAATCACTGCTGCCGGGGTGCAGCGCCAGGCGCGTGGTGGTGTCGATCACGTTGTTGCGATGGCACCAGACCAGCAGTTCAAGCAATTCCCGACTGCGTTTGATCGGTGAAAAATGCTCCCATTCCTGGGCGCCAAGGCTGCCGTTAAACAGGCCCCATTGGGTTTTTCCCGGCTCGCGGCGATTGGGCGAATGCACCAGTGTCAGTGTGTCTTCGGCCAGGTCCGGGGCGATGCCCGGATTGATGAACTCGACCTTGCCGGCCTTGCGCTCGAAGGCGGCATACAAACGACGGCCGAGCACGTTCAGGTCGCGCTTGTTGATCACGCTGACCGCCTGTTGCGTGCGGGCAAACTGAGTGAGAAACCGGTAGCTGTAATTGAGCTCGTTGACCAGCGCGCGGCGTTCAGTGGTGACCTGTCGGACTTTCCACTGGCTGCGACTGTCGAGCAGCGCCAGGTGGCGTTCGTCCCAGCCCCATTCCTTGGCCAGTCGCTCCAGCAGCACGTGCTGCCAACGGGAGGTACGCTGGCGTGCGGAGCCGGTGAGCTTTTTGTTGACCTTCAAATACAGGCTGCGCCGCACCAGTTCCAGACGCTCCGGTTCGTTCCGGGCGTTGAGGTACTCTTCTATGCGTCGGTACACAACCATGTACGGGTCCAGCTCGTCGAGGTCGAGCTTGTTGGCGAAGACCGCCTGTTTGAAGCGCAAACTCAGACACTGCCCGTGCGGATGTTCGCTGGCATAGACCTCGATCAGCAACAGTTTGAGCACCGACTTGTAAGGCGACTCAATGCCTTTAAACAGCTGCCACAGGCCTGCGCCAATGAACTCCCCAGGTGGAATGTGCGCCATATGACCGAGGTCGAGCATCTCTTCGGCCCGGATGAAGCGCTTGGACAGCAGCGTGTGGACGTACTCGCTGTACCGCTGTTCGTCGTAGACCGGCACCAGCCACCATAAGGGTGTGCGGCCTGCCAGCCAGATCGCGGTGCGATAGAACTCGTCCAACAGCAGATAGTGCTGGGTGGTGCCGCAATCTTCCGAGCTGAGTTGGGCGTCGCGCTCACCGAGGGTGAAGCGTTTTGGATCGATCAGAAAGAAGTGTGCTTCAGCGCCCTGGGTCGCTGCCCACGCTTCCAGTGCCTGGCATTTTTTGCGCAGTTCGGTGAGCGCGTCCTCGCCCAGCTCGGAGTCGTGACAGACCCAGACATCCATGTCGCTTTGCTCGGCCTGGGCCAACGTGCCAAGGCTGCCCATCAGGAACAGGCCGTGGATCGGCTGCGGCGGATTGCCGTGGATCGGCTGCGGCGGATTGCCGTGGCGCGGCTTGTAGGAGAACGATCGGGTCAGTCGTTGGGCTTCGGCCAGTGCCAGGGTATCAGGTTCATAGCTCGTCACCCCGGCAGGCGTGCTGCCGGAAACGTAACCGGGTAGCAGCGGGTGATTGACGTGAAAGAACAGCGGCAGCAGCGTCAACACGGCCTGTTGCCGGGTTGACAGACCTTCCATTGCACGGCCGAGCCGCCCATCGTTGAGGGTCAGAAAGCGGGCGCGCAACTGGTTGAGGACCTTGCGGTCGATCCCCTCATCCAGGTCGGGACGAATTTCATACGTACGCGTCATCGCAAATAACCGGCGGGCGAGGCTCGAAAGGAGGGCTCAGGGCGATGAGCAGTTTACAGCCTGTGATCAGGTACTTTTAAGCTGATTATTTATTTTGACGTCAAAATTTGAACGAGTGCACTTCGGGGAAAATGAAGAGCATGAGGAAGGGCTCGCGAATTGGTTATGAGGGAGAACCAAACCTCCCGCGAGCCAGGCAGCGTTTCAGGCCGTTTCGGTTACATTCAGGATGGTCAACAGCGATTGGGTATGCTCGGCAGCTTCGAGCCCTAGACTGGTCAGATAACCGCCATCGGGTTGGGTGATCAGCCCTTTTTCGAAGAGTCGCTGTACTGCTGCAATCGCGGCGGGAGCGGCTACGTGATGGACTTTCAGGCCCTCAAGGGTATTGCCCAGATTGAACAGTGCGAGGATTTCCAGTTCGGCAACCAAATCAGGGGTATACGACATAGGCACTCCAGACATTTCCAGTAATACGCGGCAGCAGGTCTGTGGAGTGTCTCGAGTCAAGGCACAGGAACGAGCTGTTCTGCGCTTATTGAGCTCTTGAGGACCCATAAAGCCGGCTTGGCGTGACAGCCCCGGAGGTTATGCGGCAGCGGGGCCTTTGCAGTGTAGTCAGGCTGTAGCTTTTTTGCCTATGTATCTCTGGCCGGTCGTCATTTGGCTTCGGGCGGCAGCTCTGGCAGGGCGCGAAGTGCCTGTTCGTACCACTCAGTATTGAAAGGACGGTCCTCTTCAAGCAACGCATCAATTTCAACCGCCAGCACGTGGGCCATAAGCTGGAGGATTTCTGCACGCTCGTAACCCACCAGGGTGAGTTTGTTGAACGTGGCTTTGGCAGCGGGTGGATTGTCGCTTTCGATCTGGTTTTCGATGGCCTGAGTCAGGGTCGATTCAGCGAATTCTTCGTCATCGTCGTTGTTGTCAATTTGATCGGTCATAAATGTTCCTGAAAAAAGAAGGCTGTGTAGGAGCGCGCTTGCAACTCCGCGCTCCTGCAGGCTTTTATTTTAGCGGGTTGCCAGCAGCGCCTTGCCACGCACCACGGCCGCTTTGACCTGGGCGGGAGCCGTGCCGCCGATGTGGTTGCGGGCGTTGACCGAGCCTTCGAGGGTCAGCACCGCGAACACGTCCTGATCGATCTGGTCGCTGAACCGGCGCAGTTCTTCCAGGCTCATCTCGGCCAGGTCCTTGCCGCTTTCCACGCCGTATTTCACCGCATGCCCAACGATTTCGTGGCAATCACGGAACGGCAGGCCGCGACGGACCAGGTAGTCCGCAAGGTCGGTAGCGGTGGAGAAGCCACGCAAAGCCGCTTCACGCATGATCGCGTGCTTGGGTTTGATCGCCGGGATCATGTCGGCAAACGCACGCAGTGAGTCGCGCAGGGTGTCGGCGGCGTCGAACAAGGGTTCCTTGTCTTCCTGGTTGTCCTTGTTGTAGGCCAGTGGCTGGCCCTTCATCAAAGTCAGCAGGCCCATCAATGCACCAAAGACCCGGCCGCTTTTGCCGCGCACCAGTTCAGGCACATCGGGGTTTTTCTTTTGCGGCATGATCGAGCTGCCGGTGCAGAAGCGATCAGGCAGATCAATGAATTGGAACTGCGCGCTGGTCCACAGCACCAACTCTTCCGAGAAGCGCGACAGGTGCATCATCGCCACGCTGGCCGCAGCGCAGAACTCGATGGCGAAGTCACGATCGGAGACGCTGTCCAGCGAGTTGCCGCCGACAGCATCGAAGCCCAGCAGCGTGCAGGTCAGTTCGCGATCAATCGGGTAGGTGGTGCCGGCCAGCGCCGCGCTGCCCAATGGCAAGCGATTGAGGCGCTTGCGGCAGTCGACCAGACGCTCGTAGTCACGGCTGAGCATTTCGAACCAGGCCAGCATATGGTGGCCGAAGGTCACCGGCTGTGCGGTTTGCAGGTGGGTGAAGCCGGGCATGATGGTCTCGGCTTCACGCTCGGCTTGCCCCAGAAGACCTTCTTGCAGGCGGGTGATTTCGGCCAGGATCACATCGATTTCGTCGCGCAACCACAGGCGGATATCGGTCGCGACCTGGTCGTTACGGCTACGTCCGGTGTGCAGTTTTTTGCCGGTGATACCGATGCGGTCGGTCAGACGCGCTTCGATGTTCATGTGCACATCTTCCAGGTCGATACGCCAGTCAAAATTGCCGGCTTCGATCTCGGACTGAATGGTTTTCAGGCCGTCGATGATGGTGTCGCGCTCGGCGTCGGTCAACACGCCGACGTGGGCCAACATGGTCGCGTGGGCGATGGAGCCCAGGATGTCGTGGCGATAGAGGCGTTGATCGAAGGTGACGGAGGCGGTGAAGCGGGCGACGAACGCGTCGACGGGTTCACTGAAGCGGCCGCCCCAGGACTGATTGGTCTTGTCGGTGCTCATGGGTTCGCTCGTTAGTCTGCAGGCTGCTGTTTAAAAAAATATGGCGTGGCCGATTTTGAAATGGGCGCAGCGATAATAACAGGGTTGCTGTTATTTTATCCTTGACCGGCTTGCCGCTGGGTCCCGTGACGCAGAGACTGGTCCAATGCGAAATAACCGTTTGAACCCGGGTGCAGCGCCAGCGCCCGGCAAAGAGTTCTTCTTGCCCGAACTGTGCCTGCCTCAGGCATTATTGGTGCTTGTGGTGCTGGCCGAACTATTAGTGATGGTGCTGGTGTTAGTCGAGCCCATGTACCCGATGTTCGATTGGGTGCGACTGGCGTTGATTTCGCTGTTTGTACAATGGATCGTGCTGCTCTCGGCAGCCTTGCTGTGCGGGCTTCGGCCTTGGCTGGCGCGCTTGCGTGCGGGTGTCGCAGGTCTTTTGTGTTGCGTGCTGGTGGTTGGCTTGACCCTGCTGTGCACGGCGGTGACCGACTATTGTGAGCTGGATGGATCGGCTTCAGTTGGCGCAATGGTCGAGCGTTATCTACGGTATTCGTTGATTGCCTTGATTATGTCTGCGTTGATGCTGCGTTACTTTTATCTGCAGAGTCAGTGGCGCAAACAGCAACAGGCCGAATTGGGGGCCAGGATCGAATCGCTTCAGGCGCGCATTCGCCCGCACTTTCTGTTCAATACGCTCAACAGTATTGCTAGTCTGGTGGCCAGCGATCCGGTCAAGGCCGAGCAAGCGGTGCTGGATCTTTCCGACCTGTTTCGTGCCAGTCTTGCCAAGCCGGGGAGTTTGGTGACATGGCATGATGAGCTGGAGTTGGCGAAACGTTATTTATCAATTGAGCAATATCGTCTTGGCGAACGTCTACAGTTGGAGTGGGCAGTGAGTGCAATTCCAGACGACTTGCCGATTCCACAGCTAACCTTACAACCACTGCTTGAAAACGCCTTGATCTACGGGATTGCTCCTCGGGTCGAAGGCGGCGTAGTAAGGGTTGAAGCAACCTATAAAAAGGGAGAGTTCATATTGTGTGTCAGCAATCCCTATGACGAAGTCGCCAAAAGGCAGACTTCTAACGGTACTCATCAGGCGCTGGTAAACATTGGTGCACGCATTGCGGCACTTTTTGGTCCCCGCGCCAGTCTGAGCGTGGAGCGCCGTGACGGTCGTCACTTCACCTGTCTACGCTATCCTTGTGCGAGACTTACGCAGGAAGCCAAAGCAATATGAATGTCCTGATCGTTGATGACGAACCCCTGGCCCGCGAGCGACTAAGCCGCCTGGTCAGCGAACTCGAGGGCTATCGGGTCCTCGAACCCAGCGCCACCAATGGTGAAGAAGCCTTGGCGTTGATCGACAGTCTCAAGCCTGATGTCGTGTTACTCGATATCCGTATGCCCGGCCTGGATGGTCTGCAAGTCGCCGCTCGATTGTGCGAGCGCGAGACGCCGCCCGCGGTGGTGTTTTGCACCGCCCATGACGAGTTTGCCCTGGATGCCTTTAAGGTTAGCGCCGTGGGTTATCTGGTCAAACCGGTGCGTGCCGAGTATTTGCTCGAAGCTTTGAAAAAAGCCGAACGACCCAATCGGGTGCAGCTGGCGGCATTGACCCGGCCAGCAGCCGAAAGCGGCACTGGCCCGCGGAGCCATATCAGTGCGCGAACCCGCAAAGGCATTGAACTGATTCCGCTCAACCAAGTGATTTATTTCATCGCGGATCATAAGTACGTGACCTTGCGCCATGAAGGCGGCGAGGTGCTGCTGGACGAGCCACTCAAGGCGTTGGAAGATGAGTTCGGTGATCGTTTCGTGCGTATCCACCGTAATGCACTGGTCGCCCGTGATCGCATCGAGCGCTTGCAACGTACGCCTTTGGGCCATTTCCAGCTGTTTCTCAAGGGCCTCAATGGTGATGCGTTGATCGTCAGCCGTCGGCATGTGGCCGGAGTGCGCAAGATGATGCAACAGTTGTAAAACGGCGCGGGCAAGCCCTTGCAGGAGTGCGCTTGCCGGCCGTAGCGGTTTATTGAGTGCCTAAATGTTGATCCTGCAGATGCCATCGCGGGCAAGCGCGCTCCTACTGAGGTAATGGCTGAGCTGTTATTATCCGTCAAATCTATCAAGTACGGATTTACCCATGTCCTCTCGCGAAATCCGCATTGCTACCCGCAAAAGTGCGTTGGCCCTGTGGCAGGCCGAATACGTTAAAGCCCGTCTGGAGCAGTTTCATCCAGGGCTGGTCGTGACGCTGGTGCCCATGGTCAGTCGTGGCGACAAACTGCTCGACTCGCCGTTGTCCAAAATTGGCGGCAAGGGTTTGTTCGTCAAAGAGCTGGAAACGGCCCTGCTTGAGCATGAAGCCGACATCGCGGTGCACTCGATGAAAGACGTGCCCATGGACTTCCCCCCAAGCCTTGGCTTGTTCTGCATCTGCGAGCGTGAAGACCCACGCGACGCTTTTGTGTCCAACACGTTCTCCAGCCTGGATCAGTTGCCTGCGGGCAGCATCGTCGGCACGTCGAGCCTGCGTCGCCAGGCCCAATTACTGTCGCGTCGACCTGATCTGGAAATCCGTTTCTTGCGGGGTAACGTCAATACCCGACTGGCGAAACTGGATGCCGGCGAGTACGACGCGATCATCCTTGCCGCCGCCGGTTTGATTCGTCTTGGTTTCGAAAACCGCATCACCTCGGCAATCAGCGTCGACGACAGCTTGCCCGCTGGTGGCCAGGGTGCGGTTGGCATCGAATGCCGTAGCGCGGACACTGAAATTCATGCCTTGCTCGCACCGCTGCATCATGCCGACACGGCTGTGCGGGTTACCGCCGAGCGCGCCTTGAACAAACACCTGAATGGCGGTTGCCAGGTTCCTATTGCCTGTTACGCCATACTTGAAGGCGGGCAGGTCTGGTTGCGTGGTTTGGTGGGCGACCCTGCGGGAGGTCTGCTGCTCAACGCTGAAGCCCGAGGCCCGCAATCCGAGGCTCAGGCACTGGGTGTGCAGGTCGCTGAAGCGTTGCTGGCCCAGGGCGCGCAAGCCATTCTGCAAGCGGTGTATGGCGAGGCAGGCGAAGAGTGACCGGTTGGCGCCTGCTGTTGACCCGTCCTGCGCAGGAATCGGCAGCGCTGGCGACAGTGCTGGCCGAGGCCGGCATTTATAGCAGTAGCCTGCCGTTGCTGGACATCGAGCCGCTGGCGATTACGCCGGCGCAGCGCTCGATCATTTTCGATCTGGACCTTTACCGCGTGGTGATCGTGGTCAGCAAGCCGGCCGCACGTCTGGGTTTGGCGTTGATCGACGAGCTCTGGCCGCAACCGCCGATACAGCAATGGTTCAGCGTTGGCGCGGCGACCGCGCAGATTCTTGAAGACTATGGCCTGGACGTCACTTATCCCGCGCGCGCCGACGACAGCGAAGCCTTGCTTGCGCTGCCGCAGTTGCAGCAAGCGCTGGCGCTGCCGGGAGCGCGCGTATTGATTCTGCGTGGGGAAGGTGGCCGGGAGTTGCTGGCCGAGCGGTTACGCGATCTAGGTGCTAGTGTCGACTATCTGCCGTTGTACCGACGTAATCTGCCGCATTATGCAGTTTCGGAGTTGCCACGACGCATCGCAGCGGAACGCTTGAACGGCCTGGTGGTCAGCAGTGGGCAGGGGTTTGAACACCTGCGTGAATTGGCGGGCGATGCCTGGCCTGATGTGGCCCGGTTACCGCTGTTCGTACCGAGCCCCCGGGTTGCCGAGTTGGCGCATGCCGCCGGGGCCCGGACAGTTGTTGATTGTCGTGGCGCTAATGCCGCGGCTTTGCTGGCGGCGTTACGGGAACACCCCGGGCCCGCCCTCTAGACGTAGCAAAGGCGAACTCTTTCAGAATAGAGTCGTCATTGATGTGACTGCGCCCTAATGCAAAGGATGGATACGTGAGCGAAACAGTCTTGCCTAAAGAGAATCTTGAACCGCGGCTTGAAGCGCCTGCGCCAATGTCGACCGAGCCTTCAAAGCGCCGTGGCAATAGCTTGGTGATTTTAGCGTTACTGCTGGGGGCTGCGGGTGTTGCTGCTGGTGGGTGGGGTGTCTGGCAGGTGCGCATTCTGCTGGCGGGCCATCAGCAACAGTCGGGGCAATTGCAGGATATTGGCGCGCAGACTCAGACGCTCAAAGAGAACGAGCTCCAGTTGGCGATGCGTCTTGCACAGTTGCCTGCAGCGGATGAACTGGAAAATCGTCGGCGGCTGGTCGCCCAGCTTCAGGGCGATCAGCAGCGCCTG